>CAZHGR010000111.1:0-8738 GCA_964532255.1 uncultured Sphingobium sp. | reverse complement strand
GGAAGCCGCGATCGGGCTCGAACTTCTTCACGCCCTGCATCAGGCCGATATTGCCTTCGGAAATCAGCTCGCTGACCGGCAGGCCATAGCCGCGATAGCCCATCGCGATTCGCGCCACGAGCCTGAGGTGCGAGGTGACGAGCTGCGCCGCCGCCTCGGGGTCCTGATGCTCCTGATAGCGCTTTGCGAGCATATATTCCTGCTCGGGCGTGAGGAGCGGGAATTTGCGGATCTCGGCCAGATAGCGGTTGAGACTGGCGTCGCTGCCAATCGCCGGAATGGTCGACGGAACGTTGCTGCTCGCCATGATGACTACAAGGCCTCCTGAACCGGGATCTTTCGATCCCTCCAAACTCTATACGTGAAGATGACTGAACAGTTCCTGCATGTCACGCGGGATCGCACTTGCAAAAACAAGGTCAGAGCCATCGACGGGGTGAATAAATCCGAGCTCGGCGGCATGAAGCGCCTGCCTATCGAACTGTAATCGCTGCAGAAGATCGCGGTGCCGCGACTGGCCCCGGGCATAGACCGGATCGCCGACAAGCGGATGACCGATATGCGCCATGTGCACGCGCACCTGATGCGTGCGTCCCGTCTCAAGCCGGCACTCGACCAGAGCGGCACGGTCGAGCGGCTCTTTCAGGCGATAGTGAGTCACCGCATGCTTCCCCTGCCCCGGCCGCACGACGGCCATCTTCTTGCGGTCGCTGTCGGATCGGCCCAGCGGCGCCTCGACACGCCCGCTCGCGCGTTCCGGCACGCCGTGAACGATGGCGAGATAACGGCGGCGGATGCTGTGGTCCTTGAACTGGCGTGCCAGCCCCTCATGCGCGCGATCGGTCTTGGCAGCGACGATCAGGCCGGAGGTGTCCTTGTCGATGCGGTGGACGATACCGGGCCGCGCGACGCCGCCGATGCCCGACAGCTGGCCCGCGCAATGGGCAAGCAGCGCATTGACGAGCGTACCGTCGAGATTGCCGGCAGCCGGATGCACGACAAGTCCGGCAGGCTTGTCGACGACGATCAGATGCGCGTCCTCATGAACGATGGTGAGCGGTATGTCCTGCGGCTCGGCCTCTGCGGGCAAGGGAGGCGGGACCGCCAGCGAGAAATGGTCGCCGTCCGACACCTTGCGCGCGGGGTCGCGAACCGGCGCGCCATCGTCGCTGCGGAGCGCGCCACCGACGATCAGCGCCTTGATGCGCTCGCGCGAGAAATCGGGCAAAAGCGCGGCCATCGCCTTGTCGAGGCGCATGCCCGCCTGTCCCGCTCCCACGCGTGCCGCCACTATGGTGTCCCCATCACCCATGTCATAGATGTTGGAAATGGGATTGCGCATTTCAATGTCGGTTGTGGACGCGGTGCGGGACGCCGCGCTGGCCGCCCTGCCGGACGAGTGCTGCGGGCTGCTACTGGCGAGCGTGCCGGGCGGCCCGGTCGATCTCGCGGCCAGCGCGCGCAACGTCGCCGACGATCCCGCACGCCGGTTCGAGGTGGACCCGGCCGCGCTGCTGGCGGCACACCGCGCCTGGCGGGCGGGAGGACCCGCGATCGTCGGATGCTATCATTCGCACCCCACCGGCACGCCCTCCCCATCGGCCACGGATGCGGCCATGGCCGATCCCGCCCTGCCGCTCTGGCTGATTTGCGGAGGTGCCGACCGGGCGCTTCGCCTGTGGCGGATCGCCGGCCATGACGGCCGTCGCGCGCGGTTCGAACCGGTCGAGATGCTGGTCGGTTGAGGGCATCGGCGCTTGCATCCGACTGCGGCTATGGGCCATAGCCCGTTTTCACTGCCGAATAACGAAAACGGGGCGCCAGGATGGATAACGGAAGCATCGACTTCGCGAGTTTGCTCTGCTCCCGGCTCTGCCACGACCTGCTCAATCCCGTCGGTGCGATCACCAACGGCCTCGAGCTGCTCGCCGAGGAGCATGACGATGCCATGCGCGCGCAGTGCCTCGACCTCCTGGCGGAAAGCGCGCGAGTCTCGGCCGCCAAGCTGAAATTCTACCGCCTCGCCTTCGGATCGGCGGGGGGATATGGCGATGCCGTCCCCGCGCCGGAAATCAAGGCAGCGGTCGAAGGCATGTTCTCCGCGTCGGGCCGGCTCGCCATTGAATGGATGCTGGCGGACGAGATGATCGGCAAGCTGCCGGCCAAGGTCCTGCTCAATCTGGCGCTGATCGCGGGCGAGGCGCTGCCACGCGGCGGCACGCTCACGCTGGGGCTGGAGAGCAACAACGGCGCAATCGACGTGGCGGTGCGCAGCGAAGGCCCACGCCTGACGCTCGATTCGGAGCTGCGCAAGGCGCTCCGCGGCGAAGCGGGCGGAGCCGACATCTCGTCGCGCACGGTCGCTGCCGTCATGGTCCGCGAATTGGTCAGTAAACGGGGCGGCGAGTTCATCGTTTCCGACCCGGATCAGCCCTTTCTGATGTTCGGCGCGCATTTACCGGCCTGATCGCGCTGCACTTCACCGCATCTTAACCAGAAATGGGCGACGACGGCGGACGCAAGGGCCGGGGGTTGTCGCCGTGGACGAACTGGTAGGCGAATTCGTCGCCGAAACATTGGAATCGCTGGAGCATATCGGCAGCGAGGTGGTGGCCTGGGAGGCCGACCCCACCGACCGCGTGCGACTTGACGCGTTCTTCCGCTTTTTCCACACCGTGAAGGGGAGCGCCGGCTTCCTGAACCTGCCCCGTTTCGAACGTCTCAGCCACGGCGCGGAAGATGTCCTGTCGGACCTTCGCGATGGCAAGCGTTCGGCCGACTCGCACCTCATCTCCGGCGTTCTGGCGATCATGGACCGGATCGCCGACATGGCGCGCGCGCTGGGCGACGGCACGCCGATGCCTGACGAGGCGAGCGACTCCGCGCTGCTGGCGCAACTTGCCGAACGAAACATAGAGCCAGCCGCGGCACCCGCCCCGGCGGCGCAACCCGCCAAGGCCGAGGTCCAGGTCGCGGAAGCGCCATCGCCGTTCGCCGCACGGGCCGCCGCGCCGCGCGACTCCAGCCAGCGCACGATCCGCATCTCGCTTGCCCTGATCGATCAGCTCATGAACGGCGTGTCGGACATGGTCCTCGCGCGCAACGAGCTTGCGCGCAAGCTGCGCGAGCAGAATGTGGACTCCGATCTGGGCACCAGTTTCGACCGGCTATCCGCCTGCATTGCCGACATGCGCGATACGGTCAGCAAGACGCGCATGCAGCGCATGGACCGCCTGTTCTCCGCCATTCCGCGCATGGTTCGCGACCTCGGCCTCGATCTTGGCAAGACCATCGATCTGCAAGTCGAGGGCGGCGACGTGGAGATGGATCGCGAGATGATCGAGATGGTGCTCGATCCGCTCACCCACCTCGTGCGGAACGCCGTCGACCACGGCCTCGAAACGCCGCAGGAGCGGATCGCCGCCGGCAAGAGCCCGACCGGTCATCTGCGGATCGCCGCACAGCAGTCGGGCAACCAGATCCTCCTCCAGCTCATTGACGACGGGCGCGGCATCAACGGCGAAGCCCTGGTGACCAAGGCGATGAAAATGGGCGTGCTCAGCGCGGGCGAAGTCGCCACGCTGACCGAACAGGAGCGGATCAACCTCATCTTCCATCCCGGCCTGTCCACCGCGCGCCAGGTATCGTCGATCTCCGGCCGTGGGGTCGGCATGGACGTAGTCCGCACCAATGTGGAGCGCATCGGCGGCGTGGTCGAGGTGGAGAGTCACGTCGGCCTCGGGACGAAGATCGAGCTGCGCGTTCCGATGACGCTGACGATCATCCCCGGGCTGATCGTTCGCTGTGGTGGAGAATTCTTCGCAATCCCGCAAGGCAATGTCATCGAGCTGATTCGCGAGAACAATCCCACGGTTCAGGTCGAGACTGTCTGCGGCGCGAAGATCGCGACGATCCGCGGCACGCGCCACGCCATGGTCGATCTCGAGTCGGTGCTCGGGCTGGAGCGCGCCGCCGACGCGGACGAACTGGGCCGCACGCTGATGCTCATCAAGTCGGGCGGCGACCAGATTTATGCCCTGGGGG
Source organism: uncultured Sphingobium sp. (assembly GCA_964532255.1). GTDB lineage: Bacteria > Pseudomonadota > Alphaproteobacteria > Sphingomonadales > Sphingomonadaceae > Sphingobium. Next base: position 4,694 of record CAZHGR010000111.1, on the reverse strand, counting down.
TCGATACCGTCGAGAATAACGAGGAGCTTGTCATCCGCCCTGCCCCGCCGCCGGTGGTCGCCGCAGGCGTGTTTGCCGGCATCACCCTGCCCGACAATGCGCGACCGATGCTGCTGCTCGACGTCGCTGGAGTTGCGGCGGCCGCGAGCCTCGATCTCGATGCCGACCGGGGCCAGGGCTTCGCCGCCAGCCGCGGCACCGACGAGGGCGCAGAACAGGCAGTGGCGACGATGCAGGGCCTCCATTTCATCGACCTCGAAGGCCGTCACCGTCTGATCGCCCTCGATATCGTCGAACGGCTCGAGGACCTTCCTGCCCACCGCTTCAAGCAGGTAGAGGGCCGCTCCTTTGTCAGCCTCAACGGCACGCTGGTGCCGGTCGCGGGCTACAGCGACACGCTCGACGAAGTGGTCAAGACCCTGATTCTCTCGGCCGGGACGCGCATATGCTACCCCGCGCATGAAGTGATCGACATCATCGACGTGCCCGTCCGCCCGGACCTTGCGATCGAAAGCGGCGGCATCGCGGGGGTCGTCGAGCATGAGGGGCAATCGATCGAAATCATCGACACGCACACGCTGTTCGCCCGGACCGCCGCGCGCACTATCCCGTCCGGCAAGGCCGTCTGTTTCGTCGAGAGCCTGGCCGACGATGCATGGATGCGGCAGATATTGGCACCGCTGCTGGTGCGTGCGGGTTATGACGTTCGCGAAGCGAGCGAGGCCGGCCATGACGGCGCGACGCAAGCACCTCATGTCGTGATCAGGCGCGCGGACTCGGGGACGGCTACTTCTGCCGACGCGGCGACCATCCTGCTGAGCGAGGATCCTGAGGCACCCTCCGACGCGACCGGCAAGCCGGTCTATCTCTACGACCGCTCGACGCTGCTCGAGAGGATCAACGACATCATCCGGAGGCAAGCGGCATGATCAATGATCTGTTCCTCTTCGCGTCGGTCTCGGCGACACCGGTGGCCATTCCGGCGAGCGAGCTGGAAGCCGTGGTCCGGCTGGGCGAAATCGTTCCGGTTGCGCGCAGCGCGCCCTATGTCCGGGGTCTCGCGGCCTTGCGGAGCCGCGTGCTCACCATCATCGACGTCCGTGCGCGGATCGTGGGCGAACTGACCGTGCTGGCACGGGAACCGCTTGCGATCGTGGCGATGATCGAGGGCCATGGATATGGCCTGATCGTCGATGCGGTCAGCGACATAGGCCACCCTGCCGGTGCCGTGGAAACCGGGCACGGCCGGGTAGACTCGTGCTGGCAGCCGTTCGCTCGCGGCATGCTGGTTCATGAACAGCAGACCCATATCGTCGTCTCGGTCCACGACCTCGCGCTCACCACCGCGCCGGTCGGTATCGCCGCATAATTCGCGCGGCGGCCACCGCCGCTTTACCTATCGGTTACTCCTTTGGGATAGAACGGACGCTACCACCGAATACGCACAACAGGGGTACGCATGAAACAGTGTCTGGTCGTTGATGACTCGAAGGTCATCCGGAAGGTGGCTCGCCATATTCTGGAGTCGCTGGACTTTGCCGTCAGCGAGGCGTCCGATGGCCTGGAGGCGCTCGACAGATGCGTCACCGACATGCCCGACGTCGTGCTTCTCGACTGGAACATGCCCAACATGAGCGGTCTCGATTTCCTAAAGGAACTGACGAGCCGCGACTATCCCGATCACCCCAAGGTCATCTTCTGCACGACAGAGAACGGGCTCGCCCATATCCGCGCTGCCGTGGAAGCGGGTGCCGACGAATATGTCATGAAGCCCTTCGATCGCGAGACGCTGGAAACCAAGCTCCAGCTTGTCGGAGTCCTCTGACCTTACGAGAGCCCGCACTGACATGGTGGCCGCCGCGTCCCTGAAGTCCGCGCACGCCCGCTCCTCTGCCCCCAGGGTGCGCGTTGCGATCATCGATGACTCGCTCGTCGCTCGCCGCGTCCTGACGCGTATCCTGGAAGAGGACGGACGCTTTTGCGTCACAGCCTCCTACGCGGGGGCCGACGAGGCGATCAGCTCAATCGGAGCGTCTCCGCCCGACATCATCCTCCTCGACATCGAAATGCCGGGGCGCAGCGGCATCGACGGGCTGCCCGAGCTGATCGAGGCCAGCAGCGCCGCCACGGTCGTGATCCTGTCGGGCCGGCAGGACGACAGCGGCCGCATGGGCGTCGAGGCTCTCGACCGCGGCGCGCGCGACATCATCGCGAAACCCGCCGCAAGCCATTTCAATGCTGCCTTCGCAAGCGCGCTCACCGATCGGTTGATCGCGCTCCATACCCAAGGCGACGGCACCTGCTGGGCTGCGCCGGTGGTTCAGCAAGTCGCTGTTACCCTGTCCATGCCGTCAGCCCCGCGCGCGATTGCAATCGGCGCGTCGACCGGCGGCATCCACTCGCTGATCGGCTTTCTGGAGGCGATCGGGTCCCGGCCGCCGGCACCGATCTTCGTTACCCAGCATCTTCCCGCCGATTTCCTGCCCTTCCTGTGCGACCAGATCGCCCGCCGGGTGGACCTGCCGGTGGCGCTGGCGGCCGAGGGGGTCGAGGTCGCGCCGGGCCACATCTATCTCGCATCAGGCGAGGCCCATCTGACGGTCAGGCGCAGCGCGCGCCGCAGCATCGAGATTCAGCTGTCCCGCGCGGCGAGCCGGCACGGCAACTTCCCGGCGGTCGACCCGATGTTCACGTCGCTGGCCGACCTGTACGGCGCATCGCTTTGCGGCGTCGTGCTTTCGGGGATGGGCCGCGACGGCCTGGTCGGCGCGGAAGCGATCGTTCGCGCGGGCGGATCGGTGCTCGCACAGGACCAGCAGAGCAGCGTTGTCTGGGGCATGCCCGGCGCGGTCGCCAGTGCGGGCTTGGCCAGCGCCATATGCCCGCCTGAGCAGGCAGCGACGATCATCGCGCAAAGCTGGCTGGCACGGGGATGACCACGCACGAGCAACAGACCGCTCTCGAGATTGCGGGCTGGTTCGAGCGGCGGACGGGTCAGAGGCTGAGCGAAAGCCGCTTGTGGCGCGTCGAAACCACGTTGATGCCTGTCATCAAGCAATATGGTCTGCGCGACCTGTCGGCGCTGCGTTCTGTCATTACCGCCGACGGCGGGGGGCCGGTGGCCTCCTCCACCATCGACGGCTTGCTCAACCACGAAAGTTCATTCTTCCGCGACCCGGCCGTCTTCCACATGATCGAGCACGAGCTGCTGCCTCACCTGCGCGAGACTCTGCCCGAACGCATGTTGCGGATCTGGTGCGCGGGATGCTCGACCGGCCAGGAGGCCTATTCGATCGCGATGATCCTTCGCCGGCACGAGCGGCTGTGGCAGGGATGGCGCGTCTCGATCCTCGGCACCGACATCTCGCCTCACGCCGTGGCGACCGCAAACAGCGGACTGTTCCGCCAGATCGACGTGCAGCGCGGCATGGCCATCAACGACATCATGCGCTGGTTCCAGCCGAGCGGAGACGACTGGCGCGCGAGCAGCGAGATACGGTCGCTTATCAACTTCCGGACCGATAATATGCTGGAGCCGCGCGCTATCAGCGGGACGTTCGACCTCATCCTCTGCCGCAACGTCATGCTCTATTTCTCCAACGAAACGCGCGGGCGCGCGCTGTCGATGCTGCGCCGGTTCAGCCGCCCTGAAACCATTCTGCTGCTGGGTGCCGGCGAGACGACGATCGGCACGCGCAGCGGCTTCGTGCCCTGCAAGACCTTCCGGGGTGCTTATCGCCGCGCGGACCATGCCATGTTCGCGGCTGAACCGTCGCGCCTGGTCGGCTGAACCGGCGCCATCTGGTCAGCAGGAGCGGCATCGATTAAGGCGCGGTGAGCATTGCTCTTGCCGGACAGCAGATGATCGAAACGCCCTCACCCAATTTCGACGACCGCGCGCTTCCGGTAACGATCGTGGTCCTCCACTACACGGGCATGCCCGACGCTGCCTCGGCGATCAAATGGCTGGCCAATCCGCAGTCGAAGGTCTCCGCGCACTATGTCGTGACCGAGGACGGCCAGATCGTCCGCATGGTCGACGAGGCCAGGCGCGCCTGGCACGCCGGCCGCTCCCACTGGCGCGGCATCGACGACATCAACTCGGCCAGCATCGGGATCGAGATCGTCAATCCGGGGCATGAATGGGGTTATCGTCCCTTTCCCGACACCCAGATCGAGGCGCTCATCCCGCTGCTGTCCGACATCACCTCGCGCCACCGCATCACCCGGGGCAATGTCGTCGGCCATTCCGACATCGCACCCGCGCGCAAGACCGATCCGGGCGAGCTGTTCCCATGGGCCAAGCTGGCGCGCCTCCGCCTCGCCTTGCCCCGCCCCACCCGGAACCTCATTGACCCGCACTGGTCCGACGGCGGCTTCATGCTGGCGCTCGAGCGCTTCGGTTATGACATCGCCGAGCCCGAAGCGGCGGTCCGCGCATTCCAGCGCCGCTTCCGCCCCGAACGGATCGACGGCATCATCGACGGCGAGTGCCGCGCCATCCTGCTGGCGCTGTTGCTGCCCAAGCCGCGCGGGGATGACTGACGGTCCTGGCGCTGCTATAGTGGACCCACGCCAGAGGACCGGGCGATCGCGGTGGCTTTCGAGCCGACGAGGAAAGTCCGGGCTCCACGAAACGACGGTGCCGGATAACGTCCGGCGGGGGCGACCCCAGGGACAGTGCAACAGAGAGC
>CAZHGR010000110.1:0-8943 GCA_964532255.1 uncultured Sphingobium sp. | reverse complement strand
GGTCGAGGTTGAGCTTGCCCAGCATCCCGGCGCCCGCCTGCCACAGCTTTGCCGACACGGTGGACTCATAAGTCGGCACGAAACCTTCGAGCATGTGGCTCGCGGCGGTGGTCTGCACGCCTTCGGTGCAGAACAGATCCTTCATCCCGATCGGCACGCCCGACAGCGGCTTGAGGTCGCCCGACGCGCGGGCCGTATCGGCAGCGTCGGCGGCCGCGAGCGCATGCTCGGGAGTCGCGACGATGAAGGCGTTGAGCGCCCCGGCGGCGGCGACATTGGCGTTGAACGCCTCAGCCACTTCGCGCGCGGTAAAGTCGCCTGAACGAAAACCGTCGCGGATTTCGGCAACGGTGAGGTCGGTAAGGTCGCTCATCAGTTACTCCGTCATCCCAGCGAACGCTGGGATCGCGCGTATTGCCACGCTCCGCTTGAGGAACGAGATGCCAGCCCTTGCCGGCATGACGGAAAAAGCCATCATTCGATCACCTTCGGAACCGCGAAAAAGCCATGTTCCGCCTGCGGCGCGTTCGCCAGCACCCGGTCGCGGACATTGCCGTCGGTCACGATATCGTCGCGCAGACGCAGATGATTGGGGATGACCGCGGTCATCGGCTCGACTCCGCTCACATCCACGCTGCCGAGTTGCTCAACCCAGCCGAGGATGTTGTTGAGTTCCGGTACCAGCGCCTCGGCCTCCGCATCGGTCACGGCGATGCGGGCCAGGCTGGCGATCTTCTTGACGGTGGTCAGGTCTACGCTCATGGCGATGCGCGCTAGCACCCGCCATGCAAGCCATCAAGGCACAGCGCTGTTCTCCAGCGCAATAGGTTCGCCGAAAGGCTGACCGTCGATCAGCACCTGCCGCATCACGACGTCGCGCGACGACACCCGGCCCGCGCGCACGGCCGCGGCGCGGTCGCGGATGGGTACGGAAGTGCTTGTCACATCGCCGGGCGGCGCCCAGCGACCGTCAGGTCCACGCTTCAGCAGGCTCAGCACTGGATCGCAGCCGGAGCAGTCAGCATTCGGATCGCGCACGACGACCGCAAATGGATCGCCGGCTCTGTAGTGCAGCACGCATTTCCCTGCAGCCGCACACGCGTCGAGGGCGACCAGCCGCTCGCGCAAGGCGCGGTCCAGAGGCACGGCACGCGGCAAAATGGTGAGCCGGGCATCGAGAGCGGCGCCACTGATCGCGGCCTTTTCGTTGGGCGCCTCCGCCCAGCGCGATTCGAGCGACTGGACCGCGCGGGCATAGCGCCGCACATCTGCATGGGGCGCAGTCGTCGCCAGCCGCCGGATCGCCGCGCGCCCGGACGGGCCGAACTGGAACCAGAGGCCGCGATAGTCGAACGCCTCCGGCGAGACTGCGCCACTCTCCAGCCGCGCGATCTGGCTGCGGGTCGCGATGGCGTCGAATCGCACCAGAGGCGTCGAGAGCAGCACCGCCGCGCCGCAGACGATCAGCGCGAGCGCAAGGTTGGCGTCCCGCAACCGCTCGCCCCAACGCTCCCGCCCGCTGATGATGGCTGCGGCATAGACGGCGGCGGTCATCAGCCCCATTGCCACGAACACCGCCGCCCAGAGCCGTTCCGGGGTCCAGCCATATTGGCCGACCCGAAGCCCTGTCGACCAGACCGCGATGATCGCGAGTGGCATCAGCCCGAACCCCAGCAGAATGGCCGACCAGCGAAGCGCCATCGCCTGTGCCTCGTCCCCCCGCCCGGAGCCGAGCACCGCGTTGACGAGCAGCAGCGCAAGTATTGCGGCACTCAGCACGATAGGCGTGGTGGCCCGGGTCGCGTCCCACAATGGCTCGAGCCCAGTGAACGGCAGCGCCGCGACGAATAGTGCCAGTCCCAGCGCGATCACTGGCGACGCGACCCGCAGCACCGCCATCACCACCGACTGCAGGCTCGAAAGCACGCCGCGCCGGTCACGCAGCAGCGCGGTACTCGCCCCGATCGCGCCGCCGCCGATCGCCATGCCCACATAGCCATTGTCGAGCCAGTGACGCGGCGCGACGATGCCGATCAGGCCGAACATCTCGGCCAGCAGTAGCAGCATGAGGTAGAACAGCCCCGCGAACAGCAACGATGCGCCGAAGGTCAGGATGTTTGTCCAGCCGTGGTCGTGAACATCGTCATAGGACCAGCGCAGCGGCCAGCGCCCCGCGCCTGTCCGCTCCGCCGACTGCGCCAGCGGCACGAACAGGAACAGGCTGAGCAGCGCGGCGACGAAGCGCCACTGGTCGCTGTCGCTCCATCCGCCCTCGGGCGTGCCGTTCCACAGATGGACGAGGCCCACGACAAGGCCGCCAACGATTGCGGCGATCAGAGCGCGGGTGCCCTCTGCCCGGTTCCACATATGCGCGAAGACCAGCGCCGCGATGCCGATGAAGGTCGCGGCGGCGTGGCGGAGGATCTGCGCCTCGCGCGCCGGCGCGCCCGGGTCGGATGTGGTGTCGAGCAAGGCCCTTATGGCAAGCCCGGCGACCGCGCCCAGCGCCGCCAAAGCCCCTATCCGCAGCGGCCAGCCCTCTGTTCGTTCGGCGCTGTCGTCTCGCATCGCTTGCCGCCCTCTCATCAGCGGGGCTATGCCCCTTGCAGCCGATCCGGTGAATAAGGACCCAAAGCCCTTGGCCCGCAAGTTTCTTTACGTCGTCGCCACCGCCATCGTTCTGGTGCTGCTGGCGGCTTTCGCCTTTGCCCTGTGGGGCGACCGGCTGATGCGCACCGCATTCGTGCCGTCGGTCGAATTTGCGCCGCTGGCGACCCGCGCGCCCGCCGATTATGAAGGGCCCACTCTTTGGTATGTTACGGCGAGCAAGGGGCAGGTCCGGTCACCCGCTGGCGCGCCTGCGGCCAAACGCCCGGCCGGGATCGCGGCGCCAGCGATCTATTTCGTCCATCCGACATCCTATCTCGAACGCACCGCGTGGAACGCTCCCCCCGGCAATCCCGCCGCAGATCAGGCTGCGCGGAACTATATCGACCTGAACGCCAGCGCCCTGGCGCCCGCAGGCCCGGTCTGGGCACCGCACTATCGTCAGGCCACCTTCGGCGCGTTCCTGACCGACAGGCCCGAAGCGCGTCAGGCGCTCGACGCCGCCTATGGCGATGTCGCTGCCGCCTTTGCCGCGTTTCTGAAGGCCAATCCCTCCGGTCCGATCATTCTCGCCGGGCACAGCCAGGGATCGCTTCACCTCATCCGCCTGATCCATGAGCAGGTGCGCGGCACGCCCGTCGCCGGGCGCGTCGTCGCTGCCTATCTGCCCGGCTGGCCGATTTCGGTGGAAGCGGACCTTCCCGCGCTCGGCCTGCCCGCCTGCCGTGCGCCCGACCAGACCGGCTGCGTGCTGAGCTGGCAGAGCTTCGGCCAGCCGGCGGAGCCCGCCGAGGTGATCGGCGTGTTCGAGGCCGGCACCGGCCTCACAGGGCAACCGCGCAAGGGCACGCGCATGCTGTGCGTCAATCCGTTGACGGGCAGCGCCGACCGCCCCGCTGCCCCCGCGACCGCGAACCTCGGCATGTCGGCGCGCGAGGAAGAGGGCGATGGGCGCGTCTTCGCCGCGTCAGGCGTAGGCGCGACGTGCGATTCGCAGGGGCTGCTGATCCTGTCGGCCAATCCCGACCTCGGCCCGTTCGTGCTGCCGGGCAACAACTATCATGTCTATGACAGTGCGTTGTTCTGGGCGAACATCCGCGCCGACGCGCTGAGGAGGACCGCAGCATTCCGGGCGCGCTGATCACCGCCGCCGCTGCGGAGTTCCGCGACGCGCTCCCGATCGGTGGGCGCCTCGCGGGGCTGGACGTCGGCACGCGGACCATCGGCGTTGCGCTGTGCGATGCGGGGTGGATGATCGCGTCGCCCGCCGAGACGATCCGCCGCACCAAATTCGCGAAGGACAAGGCGGCGCTGGCGGCACTGCTGACCGCGCAGGCGGCGCGCGGCATCGTGATCGGCCTGCCGCTCAACATGGACGGAAGCGAAAGCCCGCGCAGCCAGTCGTCGCGCGCCTTTGCCCGCAATGTCGCCGACTTGGGGCTGCCGATCCTGCTGTGGGACGAGCGCTGGTCGACGCAGGCGGTGACCCGCACGCTGATCGACGCCGACGCGAGCCGCGCACGCCGCGCGGAGCTGGTCGACAAGCTGGCGGCGGGATACATATTGCAGGGCGCGATCGATGCGCTGACGGCCCCACTGTAACCTCCGTCGTTCGCACCACGAACTAGGCGATGCCGCCACGGAGCATCGACCATGACCAGACGCCCCTTCGCCCTCGCCCTGTTCGCCCTCTTTCTCGCCGCCCCGGCAATCGCCCAGCCGCCGGAGCGTCCCGTCGTCATCGAGCTGTTCACCAGCCAGGGCTGCTCCTCCTGTCCGCCCGCCGACGCGCTTCTCCAGCGCCTCGACCGGGAGCCCGGCATCATCGCCATCTCGCGGCCCGTCACCTACTGGGATCGGCTCGGCTGGAAGGACACGCTGGCGCTGCCCGCCAACACCGCGCTCCAGCGCGCCTATGCCGCGCGTAAGCTGCCCGGTGCCGGGGTGTATACTCCGGGTGCCATTGTGCAGGGCCGTTTCGGCGCGGTCGGGTCCAACGAGCGCAAGCTGCGTGCACTCATCGCATCGGCGCGTAACGCAGCAGACGGACCGGCGCTGACCGTCGAGCGCGGCCAACTGACGGTCGCAAAGGGCGCGGGACGCGGGACGTTGCAGCTCCTCAAGCTGCGCCCCGTCGCCGATGTTGCCATCGGCACCGGCGAGAATGGCGGACGACGGATCCGCTACACCAATGTCCTGACCGGCGTCACGACGCTGGGCGAGTGGCGGGGTGCCGCGCTGACGCTGACGCTGCCCCGCAACGCCCGGTCTGCGGGGGCGGCGGCGGTCATCCTGCGCGACGGGACCGAGGGACCGATACTGGCTGCACAACGGCTTTGAACCACTCCGCTTGATGCCCCGCGCCCGCTCGGCTATCGGGCGGGCTTGATGAGCGACAAGCCCCCCTTCCCGCACCGCCACCTGCTCGGCATCTCCGAACTGGCACCGTGGGAGATCCGCTATCTCCTCGACGAGGCGGAGCAATGGGTCGCGCTCAACCGCGCCGCCAGCCGCAAGCATGACGACCGGCTTGCGGGCCTGACCCAGATCAACGCCTTTTTCGAGAACTCGACGCGCACGCTGCTGTCGTTCGAGATCGCGGGCAAACGGCTGGGCGCAGACGTGGTGAACATGCAGACGGCGCAGTCGAGCATCAAGAAGGGTGAGACGCTGATCGACACCGCCGTCACGCTCAACGCCATGCGCGCCGACGTGATCGTCATCCGCCACGGCAGCTCGGGCGCGGTGAGGCTGATCGCCGACAAGGTCGACTGCCCCGTCCTCAATGCGGGCGACGGTCGGCACGAGCATCCGACGCAGGCGCTGCTCGACGCGCTGACCATCCGCACGCGCAAGGGCCGGGTGCAGGGGCAGACCGTGGTGATCTGCGGCGATATCCTCCACAGCCGGGTTGCGCGGTCGAACATGATCTGCCTGTCCTCGCTCGGCGCAGAGGTGCGCGTGGTCGCGCCGCCGACGCTGATGCCCGCCGATGTCGAGCGCTATTCGGTGACAGCCACGCATGACTTCGACGCGGCACTCGACGGGGCGGATGTCGTGATGATGCTGCGCCTCCAGAACGAGCGCATGGACGGGGCCTTCATCCCCTCGGCGCGCGAATATCACATGCTCTGGGGCCTCACCCCCGAGCGGCTGGCCCGCGCGAAGCCCGACGCGCTGGTCATGCACCCCGGCCCGATGAACCGGGGCGTCGAGATTTTGAGCGGCATCGCCGACGATCCCGTTCGGTCGGCCATCACCGAACAGGTCGAACTGGGCGTCGCGATGCGGATGGCGTGCCTCGACGTGCTGACGCGCGGCGCGCGGGGAGTGCCGGGATGGGCGTGATCCTGATCGAGAATGCGCGTCTGTGCGACCCGGCGGCGGCGGATGTGCGCGACGGCACGCTGCTGGTCGAGGACGACCGCATCGCTTCGCTGGACCCCGCCCACGTGCCGGACGGGGCGGAGCGGGTCGACGCGGGCGGGCTGATCGTCGCGCCGGGCATCGTCGACCTCGGCGTCTTCAAGACCGACAAGCCCGCCTTCCACTTCGGCGGGATCACCCGCGCCGCACTGATGCCCGACCAGTCGCCGGTACTCGACGATCCGGGCATGGTCCAGCATGCCGCGCGCGCGGGGAAACCCGATTTCTGGGTCCATCCGCTCGCCGCCGCGACACGGGGCCTTGCGGGCGCGGAGATGGCCGAGCTGGCGATGATGAAGCGCGCGGGCGCGCGCGGCGTCGCCACCGGGCGGCGCTGGATCGGCGATTCGGGCGTGATGCTGCGCATGATGCGCTATGCCGCCGCGCTCGACCTGACCGTCATCACCCATGCCGAGGATGAGGGGCTGGCGGGCGGCGCGGTCGCCACCGACGGCGAGACTGCGACAAGGCTGGGCCTGCCGAGCGCCCCCGCCATGGCCGAGGCGCTGGCCATCGCGCGCGACATCATGCTGGCGCGCGCGAGCGGCGCGCGGCTGCATGTGCGGCTGGTGACCACCAAGGCCGGCTTCGACTTGATCCGCGCGGCGAAGGCGGAGGGGCTGCCCGTCACCTGCGGCGTCAGCCCGACCTATCTCTTCCTCAACGACCAGGCGGTGAGCGACTTCCGCACCTTCGCCCGCGTCTCCCCCCCGCTGCGGTCGGAGGTCGACAGGCAGGCAGCGGTCGAGGCGGTCGCCGACGGCACCGTCGACGTCATCACCTCAAGCCACGATCCGCGCGGGCCGGAGGACAAGCGCCTCCCCTTCGCCGATGCGGCGCCGGGCGTGGCGGGCGCGGAGACGTTGCTGGCGCTGTCGCTGGGCCTTGTCCGCGACGGGCACATCGGGTTGTGCCGCCTGATGCAGCTCCTGAGCGGCAACCCCGCGCGGTTGCTGGGCCTCGACGCCGGACGGCTGGCGACAGGCGCGCCCGCCGACCTGATCTTCATCGACCCCGACACGCCCTGGGTAGTGGACTCGCGCAAGATGGCGGCGGCGGCGGGCAACACGCCGTTCGACCGGCTCCCCGTGCAGGGCCGTGCGCGAAGGGTGATGAAGGGCGGGGTGTTTTATTGAGGGGCTGCCGCAATGATGCATCGCGCATGGCTAAGATACCCCGCAATATTTATTTTGATTCTCTTCTTGTTCGTTTGGATAAGCTACCGGGACTCCGCTTCATACCTCGAAACTTATCACGACGCTTTGATGACATATCAGCAAAGCCAAACCGCAAAAGTGCAGAGATTGTCCGGTGTCAATTTCTACTGGTACTCCTCAAGAGGAAGCGCAGGATATTTAGGCTATCGTCCAAAGGGTCGACACGCTCACCTGCAGTGCATCCGATGTGAAATCAATTGGAGCAAGATCCGTAGGCAAATCCGTGAAGTGGACTACGTGATCGTTGGAAACGGAAAGAAAATTATCCTACAGATTCGGTTGAAGTCAGGAGAAACCCTCCTTTCTCGACAACAAGCGCTGACCAAGCTGAATGAGGTCGTGAGCTTGTCAAAGCGAAAGGCGACTGATCCCGTACAGCGCTATAAGGACCTGATCCTCAGCATATTTTTTGGATTGGTGGTTGCTACGATGGCTACGTTCTCCGAAGCGCTCCGGCGCTATCCGGCGCTATAAGGAGAGGAAACTCACCGCAAACACCCATCCAGCCCGTCCCGCCTGACGACCCCGATCCGCCGCGCGATGCTGTTGCCGTAGCGGCGGGTAAAACCCGTCGGCGCGATGGCTGCGCGTTTTTTGGGGAGCGGCAGGACGGCGGCGATGCGGGCGGCTTCGGTGGTGGTCAGGCGGCCCGCGCCATGGTCGAAGTAACGCCGCGCCCCCGCCTCGACGCCATAGGTGCCGATGCCGGTTTCGGCGACGTTGAGATAGACCTCCATGATCCGGCGCTTGTCCCACAGCGCTTCGATCAGCACGGTGAACCACGCCTCCAGCCCCTTGCGGAAGAAGCCGCCGCCCTGCCAGAGGAACACATTCTTGGCGGTCTGTTGGCTGATCGTCGATCCGCCCCGGATTCGCCCGCCGCGCTGGTTGTACTGGATAGCCTGGCCGATCGCTTCCGCGTCGAAACCGTGATGCGTGCAGAACTTGGAGTCCTCCCCCGCAATCACCGCGCGCGCCATGTCGGGGTCGATATCCTCGAGCGGCGTCCAGTCCTTGGTGATGCCATGCTCGTCGAAGAGCATGGTGAGCGTCACCGGCGGCGGCACGAAACGGTAAAGGAGGACGAGCACGAGAGACACAGCCACGAAACCGAGGGCGGTGCGCCACAGGAACCCCCATACGCGCGCCGTCCATGATGATCCGCCTGTGCTACGCCCCCGCCGTGCCATGCCGCGACTGTAACCAGCCGGACAGGTGCGGGAAAGGGGGGATTATCCCGCCGGAAGCAGCCTTTTCTCGCCCGCGATCCGTATCATCGCGCGCTGGAGCTTTTCGAAGGCGCGGACCTCGATCTGGCGGACGCGCTCGCGCGAGACGCCATAGACCTGACTCAGCTCCTCGAGCGTCTTGGGGTCTTCCGCCAGACGCCGTTCGGTCAGGATATGCCGCTCGCGCTCGTTGAGGTCGGCCATCGCGTCGGTCAGCATGTCGTGGCGTACGTCGCGCTCCTGCGCTTCGGCGACGATCTGGTCCTGAAGCGGGCCGTCGTCGGCGAGCCAGTCCTGCCACTGGCCCTCGCCATCTTCGCGCATCGGCACGTTGAGCGAGGTGTCGCCGCCCATCGCCATGCGACGGTTCATCGACACCACGTCATCCTCGGACACGCCCAGATCGGTCGCGATCTTCTTGACGTCGTCGGGATGGAGGTCGCCTTCCTCGAACGCCTCGATAT
>CAZHGR010000109.1:0-9511 GCA_964532255.1 uncultured Sphingobium sp. | reverse complement strand
CTTCCTGCCCGGCGACATGAAGGACAAGGTCGATCCCTATCTACGCCCGCTCTACGATGCGCTCTACGACACGCTGCCCGCCGAGCAGGTCGAGCGCCGGATCGCCAGCGGCGAGATCGAGATCGCGCCGATCGCCTTCATGCGCGGTCGCACGCTAGCCAATGCCTTCATCATCCTCGACGAGGCGCAAAACACGACGATTGCGCAGATGAAGATGTTCCTGACCCGATTCGGCGAGAACAGCAGGATGGTGGTCTGCGGCGATCCCAAGCAGGTCGACCTGCCGCAGCCGGGCGTCTCGGGCCTGGCCGATGCGGTCGCGCGGCTGGAAGGCGTGGAGGGCATTTCGACCGTGCGCTTCACCCGCGCCGACGTCGTCAGGCATCCGATCGTCGGCCGGATCGTTCAGGCCTATGAGGGACCCGATGCTTGACGTGATTGTCGATAGCGGTGCTGCATGGGATGCGCAGGGCGCGGACTGGCTCGGCGTCGCCGAGCGCGCAGCCCGCGCCGCCATCGCAGAAACGCCGCACGGCCTGATGCTGACCTCGCCCGCGCGGTTCGAACTGTCGGTGAAGCTGTCCGACGACGCCGAGGTGCGGGGTCTGAACGCCGCCTATCGCGACAAGGACAAGCCGACCAATGTCCTGTCCTTTCCCATGCTCCAGCCCGACTTCATGGAAGCTACGGCCCTGGCCGACGACGGGGAAATCCTGCTCGGCGACGTCATCCTGGCCTGGGAAACCTGCCTTGCCGAAGCGGAGGAAAAGCGCGTCGACGTGGTCGACCATGCTGCGCATCTGATCGTCCACGGCACGCTTCATCTTCTCGGCTATGACCATGAGGCCGGCGACGAGGATGCGCAGCGGATGGAGCGGATGGAGACCCATGCTCTTGCATCGCTGGGCATTGCCGACCCATATAGCGCCGATTGATCATCATTCTGGTCTGTTCGAAGGGGGTTTGACTTAAGATGCCGGAGAGTAACGGTTCGTCCGCGACCGCAAAGGAAGCGGACAGTAGCAGCACCAGCAGCGAAGGCGGACGAATATGGCGCGGGCTGCGGTCGCTGTTGTTCGGCGAGACCGAAACGAGCCTGCGCGAGGAAATCGAACATGCTCTGGCGGAGCATGACGGCGACGACAATACGCCGTCCGACAAGGGCGACCTGACGCCGATCGAGCGTCAGATGATCCGCAATCTTCTGCATTTCAGCGAGCATACGGTCGACGATGTGGCGGTGCCGCGTGCCGACATCGTCGCGATATCGCAGGATGCGAGCTTCGCCGAGCTGGCGGCGCTGTTCGCGGAGGCGGGGCACAGCCGAATCCCCGTCTATGCCGACACGCTCGACACGATTACCGGCATGATCCACATCCGCGATGCCTTCGCCATATTGGCGAGTGGCGACCCGCCGCCGGATTCTTTGCAGTCGCTGGTCCGCCAGCCGCTCTATGTGCCGCAAAGCATGGGCGTTCTCGACCTGCTCGCCGAAATGCGCGCCAAGCGCACCCATTTGGCCATCGTCGTCGACGAATATTCGGGGACCGATGGGCTCGTGACCATCGAGGATCTGGTCGAGGAGATCGTCGGCGAAATCGAGGATGAGCATGACGAGGAGCCGGAGGAGATGCTCACGGCGCTCGACAACGGTTGCTGGGACGCCGACGCGCGTGCCGAACTCGACGACGTCGCGCGCGTGATCGGCGACGAGCGCATCGCCGACGTGGAGGAGGATGTCGATACGCTTGGTGGCCTCGCCTTCGTCATCGCCGGCCATGTCCCGCAGCCGGGCGAAGTGCTCGACCATCCCGAGAGCGGCTGGCGGCTCGAAGTCGTCGAGGGCGACACGCGCCGCGTCACGCGCCTGCGTCTTCACCCGCCGATGGAAGAGAGCGACGAGTCGGACGCGTAGGCCGGGCGACATCCGCCCGTACCGAAGGGGAACCGTCACCCCGGCCTGCGCCGGGGCGACGGCAGCGAGTCTTCTTAACGACCGCCGCTGGCGGGGGCGCTGCCGGTCTTGCGGACAGCCCCGGCATGCGCGCCGACGGGACGCTTGCGGTTGCGATGCGGGCGGCGCGTTCCGTCGCCCTCGGGACGCTCGGCACCACCGCTGCGCTGGCCGTGCTTGCGCTGTCCGTCATGCGGGCGGCGCTCGTGGCGCTGCTCTTCGCGGGCAGGCGCAGGCACCTTCGGCAGGGCCGCCGCTTCCGACACGAAGTTCTCGGGCAGAGGGCGAACCTCGCACTTGATGCGCGTCGTCCGCTCGATGGCCTTGAGATAGGGGCGCTCGTCATCGGCCACGAAGCTGATCGCGATCCCCTCCGCTCCGGCACGCGCGGTGCGGCCGATACGGTGGACATATTGCTCGGCCACATTGGGCAGTTCGAAATTGATGACATGGCTGACGCCCGACACGTCGATGCCGCGCGCGGCGATGTCGGTGGCGACGAGCAGCCGGACCTGGCCCGAGCGGAACGCCTGGAGAGCGGTCGTGCGCTGGCCCTGCGACTTGTTGCCGTGAATGGCCACCGCGTCGATCCCGGCGCTGACAAGGTTGCGCACCACACGGTCGGCACCGTGCTTTGTGCGCGTGAAGATCAGCGCGCGGTCGATCTCTTCCGCGCGGATCGTCAGCGTCAGCAGCGCCTGCTTTTCCTTCTGGTTGACGAAGGTGACGACCTGGCGCACGCGCTCGGCCGTTGTCGACTGCGGCGCGACCGACACATGCACCGGGTCCTTGATGAACTGCTGGCTGAGGTCGGCGATCGCCGAGGGCATCGTGGCGGAGAAGAACAGGCTCTGCCGCTGCTTGGGCAGGAACTTCACGATCCGCTTGAGCGGGGCGATGAAGCCGAGGTCCATCATCTGGTCGGCTTCGTCGAGGACGAAGATCTCGACATCGGCGAGCGACAGGGCGCGCTGGTCGAGCAGGTCGAGCAGTCGTCCCGGCGTGGCAACGAGAATGTCGGTGCCCTGGCGCAGCTTGGAAATCTGGCGGTTGATGGGCACGCCGCCGAACACCGCGTCCACCTTGAACGACAGGAAGCGGCCATAGTCATGAAAGCTCTGCGCGATCTGCGCGGCCAGTTCGCGGGTGGGCGACAGCACCAGCACCCGGCAGCCGCGCGTGCCGGCGCGGCGCGGGTTGCGGTGAAGATGGTCGAGCGCCGGCAACGCGAACGCAGCCGTCTTGCCGGTGCCGGTCTGCGCGATTCCGCACAGGTCGCGGCCCTCGAGCAGCGGGGGGATGGCCTGCGCCTGGATCGGGCTGGCGGTGGTGTAGCGCTTGGCCTCGACGGCCTTGAGCAAGGGCTGGCTGAGGCCAAGCTGCGAAAATTCGGTCATGTGTATACTCGTCAATAAGGGCCGCGCACCGCGCATGCTGCGCGATGTCCGGCTAAGGGTCGAAAAACCACCCACGTGACGAGGGGACGTTCCGAATAGGTTTGGGAATTGTAGCGGGCCGCCATCGGCATACCGAGGCGCCGGCGGTCACGTTGCTCCGCTGAGGGTGCCTTACACGCGATCGGGCAGGAAAAGCAAGGCCGCCATGTCGATTTCTGCTACCTTGCCGTAACGTTCACCAAGGTTCAACTATCCCCCGCTATGAGGGAGCCGTCAGTATATGGAGGCGCGGGTGCCCGCAGTTGAGGCGAGTTCAGGACTTGGTGGCAAGATCGCCAAGTGGAGCAAGAGCCTGATGGGCCGGGATGAGCCGGAGGAGATTCTCCCCCCTCAGCCCGCGCGCGATCAGGGAAATGGCCGCTTTCGCCGCGAGGTCGAGCGTCGCAAGTCGCTCTATGAAGACATCGGCAGCTTTCTGTTCGCCCACGATCTCGACCTGACGCCGCTCAATTTCGGGCTGGCCTATGACTATATCACCGGCAACGACCTGGCGATCGAGAAGGCGGTTCGTGCCGTCCTGAGCGAAAAGGGGCGGCTCACCAATGGCGTCGCGGAAACCATCGTCGCGAAGCAGCAGGTGGATGAGATTTCGCCCGACAGCCTCGCCGAGATGCTGCAGAAGGTCGAGGCGAATGTCGAAAATCTGACCGCGATCGCCGATCAGTCGACGACATCCGCCAAGGATTATGGCGCGGCGCTGCAGCGCGAGGCGAGCGAACTCGCGCAGGGCCAGCCGGGTGGCGACGTGATCGCCAAGCTGATCTCTCTGACCCGCACGATGATCGACCACACGCGCGAGGTCGAGCACAAGATGCGCGAGGGGCAGAAGCAGACGCAGATGCTCCAGCGCAATCTGGAAACCGCGCGCAAGGCGGCAGAGCAGGACCATCTGACCGGCCTGCCCAATCGCCGCTCCTTCGAGAACACGCTTCGCGAGGAGGTCGTCGTGGCACGCCAGGGCGGCGAGGCGCTGAGCGTCGCCTTCTGCGACATCGACCACTTCAAGATCATCAACGACACCCATGGCCATGATGCGGGCGACCGCGTCCTGAAGTTCGTGGCGAGCCTGCTGGCCAAGGTGTCCGGCGACAAATGCCACGTCGCCCGGCATGGCGGCGAGGAGTTCGTGATGCTGTTCCGTGGCCGCAGTGTCGCGGAGGCGTGCAAGATCGTCGACGATGCGCGCCAGGACCTGTCCGAACGCAATCTGGTCGATCGCAAGACCGGCGAGCGGATGGAGCAGGTGACCTTCTCCGGCGGGGTCGCTGACGTATTCGGCTATGACGAACCCCGCGACGCGCTGAAAGCCGCCGACCGCGCGCTCTATCTGGCCAAGGAACATGGCCGCAACCGCATCTACATCGCGCGCGAGAGCGACTGAGGGGCGCGCGGTCCCGCTCTGGACCTGACCTGCCGCTTTCCCATATAGCGGGTCATGACCCCGCCCCGGAAACAAAGCTCCCCCCGTCAGCCGGGCATGCCCTCGCGCGACGATGTCCTCGCCTTCATCGAAACGTCCGACACTCCGGCCGGCAAGCGTGAGATCGCGCGCGCCTTCGGGCTCAAGGGGCAGGAGAAGATCGCCCTCAAGGCGCTGCTCCGCGACATGGCGGACGAGGGGCTGATCGACGTCGGTCCGGCGCGCGCCTTCCACAAGATGGGCGGGGTTCCCAAGGTTACCGTGCTACGCGTCGTCGCGGTCGAAGGCGGCGATGCCTATGCCGTTCCCGAGCGCTGGGAGGCTGAGGGGATTCCCCCGCCGCGACTGCGCGTGATGGAGCGCGGCCGTCGTGGGCCGGCACTGGGCGTCGGCGACCGCATCCTGGCGCGGACCGAGGAAGCGGGCCGCGGCTGGATCGCGCATCCCATGAAGCAGCTCGCCAAGGGCGCGGACGCGCTGCTCGGCGTGGTGCGCCGCGACGAGGCGGGTGGGCTGTGGCTGAAGCCGGTCGACAAGCGAATCCGCAACGAGACGCGGATCGCCGATGCCGGGGAGGCGCAGCCGGGCGATCTGGTGCTGGCAGAGGCGTCGGGCCGTCCGCCGCGCGTCTCGGCGCGCGTGACCGACATACTCGGCGACCCCTTCGAGGCGCGCGCGTTCAGCCTGATCGCGATCCACAAGCATGGCATTCCCCATGTTTTCTCCGCCGAAACGGAGGCGGAGGCGGCGCGGGTCCACGATCTGCCGCTCCATGCCGACGCGCGCGAGGACCTGCGCCACCTGCCGATCGTCGCGATCGATCCGGTCGATGCGCGCGATTATGACGACGCGGTCTGGGCCGCGCCCGATGAAGACCCGGCAAACCAGGCCGGATTTCGCGCCATCGTCGCCATCGCCGACGTCAGCTACTATGTGCGGGCCGGCGGCGCGCTCGACCGTGAGGCGCGGCGGCGCGGCAACAGCGTCTATTTTCCCGATCGCGTCGTGCCGATGCTGCCCCATGCGCTGTCGTCGGACATGTGCTCGCTGAAGGCGGGCAAGGATCGCGCCGCGATGGCGTGCCACCTCGTCATCGACCGCAACGGCAAGGTCACCGGCTGGCGCTTCACCCGCGCGATCATCCGCGTGGCGGCCAACATCCCCTATGAGGAGGCGCAGGCGGCGATCGATGGAGCACCTGATCCGTCACCCCAGCGCAGGCTGGGGTCCCGGGAGGATGGCGATCCCAGCTTTCGCTGGGATGACGATCTGGTGGAAGCGGCCCTCAAACCCCTCTGGGACTGCTGGCGCGCTCTCGCCAGGGCGCGCGACACGCGCGGGCCGCTCGACCTCGACCTGCCCGAGCGTCGGGTGGTCATCGACGAGGCAGGGCGGATCACCAGCATCAAGGTGCGCGAACGGCTCGACGCGCACCGGCTGATCGAGGATTACATGATCGCCGCCAATGTCGCGGCGGCGAAGGCTTTGGAGGCAAAGAAGGCGCCCGTCATGTACCGCATCCACGAGCCGCCGAGCCGCGAGAAGCTGGTCGGCCTCAAGGACTATCTCGGCACCTTCGACATCGGTTTCGCGCTGGGGCAGGTCATCACACCGGGCACCTTCAATGCGCTGATCGAGCGGATCGGGCAGGATCATCCATCGCGCGCGCAGATCATGGAGCAGATCCTGCGCAGCCAGACGCAGGCCTATTATGCGCCGCCCAATGCCGGGCATTTCGGGCTCGCGCTGGCGAGCTATGCCCATTTCACCTCCCCGATCCGGCGCTATGCCGATCTTCTGGTCCACCGCGCGCTGGTCGATGCCTATGGCCTTGAGATGCCCGCGCCAAAGGGTGGGGACATCGCCCCGCGCACCGGCCTGTCGCCGGAGGATCGCCACGACATGGGGCCGATCGGCGAACGCATCAGCGACTATGAACGGCGGGCAATGGCCGCCGAGCGCGAGACGATCGACCGCTATGTCGCGGCGTTCCTGGCGGAGCGGGTGGGCGAGATCCTCGCGTGCCGGATCACCGGCGTCCAGAGCTTCGGCTTTTTCGCGACGGTGGAGGAGCTTGGCGGCGACGGGCTGGTGCCCGTATCGACGCTGGGCGCGGAACGTTTCCGCTATGACGAGGCCGCGCAGGCGCTCGAAGGCGAGCAGTCGGGCGACCGCTATGTTTCCGGGCAGAAGATCGACCTGCGGCTGGTCGAGGCGGACCCGATCTCGGGCGCGCTCTGTTTCGCGCTGCCCGAAGGCGGCGACTTCGCCCCCGGTTTCGGGGATCGCCGCCGCCCGCGCGAGATCAAGCGGCGCGGCCGGCCCGCCAACATCCGCCACATCGGCGGCAAGCGGGGCAAGCACAAGGGCTGACCGCGCTTATTTCCGTTCAGAAATCGACCTGATCGTAGTGCTTGGGAGGGCTGACGATCTCCATCCGCTCCGACAGCAGCGGGCGGAAGGACGGGCGTGACTTGATCCCCATGTACCACCGCTTCGTCGGCCGGTGCGCTTCCCAGTCGACGCCGCCCAGATAGTCGGCGACCGAAAGATGCGCCGCAGCCGCGACGTCGGCAAGGCTCAGGGTCGGACCGCCCACCCAGCTTCGGTGGTCGAGCAGATAGTCGATATAGTCCATATGCTGGTTCGCGCGCCGCATCGCTTCGCGCAGCGTCGTGGAATCGGGCGCCTGACGGTGAAGGATGCGCTTCTTCATGCGCTCGTGAAGCAGCGGTGCGACCACGTCGCCGAAGAAGATCTGGTCGAACCACGCCACCAGCCGCCGGATTTCGGCACGCGCCGCAGCCGAGCCCGAGATCAGCGCAAACTGCTCCGACGTTTCCTCGAAATATTCGCAGATCGCCTGGCTGTCGATCAGCACCAGGCTGCGTTCCGCCGAGGTCAGGACAGGCGTGGTGCCCGCCGGGTTCATGTCGAGAAAGTCGTCGCGCATTTCCCACGGCGATTCGCGAACGAGATCGTAGGTCATGCCCTTTTCGGCCATGAGCAGCCGGACCTTGCGGGAGAAGGGGCAGAGCGGGAACTGGTAAAGACGCCACATGCCGACGATCTCTTAACGACGATGATCCGGCGCGCAAAGCCCAATAGACTGCGGGCGAATCCGGAACCTCGGGACGGGGCCGAGGATTTCGGTGCTCGACGGACAAACGAGGAGGCCATGTCCAGACAGCAGCCGAGAGATCATCGCAACGGAAACGGTGCGCGCGGCCCGGTACCCCGGATCGCCGCGGTGCTGGCGATCGCATGCGTGGGCACCGTCGGCGGTCTGGTCCTTGCATCCTACGCCACGGGCGGCACACGATCCTTCGCCGAAGCCGTTACCTACGACGACAGCGCATGGTCCGATCCTGCGGCAGCGGGCGATGAGGCGGTTGTGGAAGGCGGTTTGAGCCATGACGCGCCCAAGGACTATCGCTGCCGGGGGTGCGGTCCGGGTTTGGCCGCGCAAACGGCCGCCCGATATGGCACGGGCTCTTACGACAGCGCGGCCTATGACTATGGCGCTGGCGATGCCGATGATGACGTCTATCGGGTGGAGGAGGGCGGCGATGCGGCCCCGCCGCTGCCCCCCTATCGGCCGATGCCGTTCGATGGCCCGGCCACGGCACCGCTGCCGGTTCCGGCTGCCGCGACGAGGCGTCCCCCGGCTCCCACCGTCAGGCCCGTGCTTCCGCCCTTGCCCGCCGACCGTCTGCCGGCCGCGGGTGACACGTCACTTGCGCCCGCGACGTCCCAGGATCACCCCGCCGGCGGCAAGGCCCAGCAACAGAAGAGCTGACGGGGACGACACGTCCACTACCCCTTCATTGGACGACAATGCCTGGTTCTGGCTCTTGGGCAGGCCATTGGCCTGCTGCGGATCGGGTTTGCTCATCGCAAGGCCGGGGGCGCAGACCGCAAGCGCAGCAACAGTGATGGCGATCTTCAGCGGCGTCATGGCGAATCTCCGGAACCTCAAGTGGCGTTCGCCATAGTTTGCGACTGTGACGAGTCGGATCGGAACTTGATCCAAAAACGCACAGCGCCTGTGCCGTTCCGAAACACCTGCCTCGAAACGGCACAGGCGGGATCGATATTATTCCGCCGCTTCGATCGCTTCCACGTCGTTCAGCGGCACGGCCAGGCGCGTCAGCATTTCCTTCGGGCAGACCTGCCAGAAATGCTCACGGCGGCGGCTCCAGTCCTGAAGGATGCCCTTTGCCCACTTGCTGTCGGTGCGCGCGGCATGCTCCTCGATCAGGCCCTTCAGCACCGCTTCCCAGTGGCTGCTGCCCAGCCGCTGCCAGACGATGCTTTCGGGGTTGGCGCGCGACGCGAACGCGCCATCCTCATCGAGGATGAACGCCATTCCGCCGGTCATGCCAGCGCCGAAGTTCGTGCCGACGGTGCCGAGAATCACGACCGTGCCGCCGGTCATATATTCGCACCCGTTGGCGCCGCAGCCTTCGACCACGACCTGCGCGCCCGAATTGCGGACGGCAAAGCGCTCGCCTGCCTGACCCGCCGCGAACAGCTTGCCGGCCGTCGCGCCGTAGAGGACGGTGTTGCCGATGATCGTGTTCGCCTGGCTTTCCAGCGGGCTCGACACCATCGGCCGCACGGCAATGATGCCGCCCGACAGGCCCTTGCCGACATAGTCGTTGGCGTCGCCGAACACCT
>CAZHGR010000108.1:0-9545 GCA_964532255.1 uncultured Sphingobium sp. | reverse complement strand
AGATCCACCCGGGCGATCCGATGGACAAGAATCTGTACGACCTGCCGCCCGAGGAGCTGGAGGCCGTGCCGACCGTCTGTGGTTCGCTGCGCGAAGCCCTCGACAGCCTGGAAGCTGACTACGAGTTCCTCCTGAAGGGCGACGTCTTCACCAAGGACCAGATCGACTCCTATATCGAGCTGAAGCGCGAGGACGTAGCGGTCTGGGAAATGACGCCGAGCCCCGTCGAGTTCGACATGTACTACAGCTGCTGATCAGCAGATCACCGCTGGACGAAAGGGGAGCTCCGGCTCCCCTTTTTTTGTCGTGCCGCGCGCCGTCACGACGCGAACCCAGCCAGTTTGGCACCGCTTCGGCATTGCATCGCAACATCGTCCGGGTCTAACCGTTCTTCTGCCTGTCGGAATGAGGCGGGCAATCCTTGGAGAATGGCATGCGTTCCCCCCATGGGCCGTCGGCGCGAGCCGCGGGCCCGGTCGGCTTTGCGGAGTTTGTCGCCTTGATCGCGACGCTGATGGCGGTGAACGCCATCGGCATAGATATTGTGCTGCCTGCGTTATCGGACATGTCGACAGCCTTCGACATCGCGCACGGCAACGACCAACAGCTCATCGTCATCAGCTACATGGTCGGGTTCGGCGTAGCACAGCTCGTCTATGGTCCGCTAGCGGACCGTTTCGGGCGCAGACCGGTTTGCCTGTCGGGCCTCGCCCTGTACGCAGCGACGAGCTTGGGCGCGAGCTTTGCAACGAGTTTCGAGGCCCTGCTGGCGGCGCGCCTCATTCAGGGCATGGCCGCAGCGTCGGCGCGCGTGATCGCCGTGGCCATGGTGCGTGACCGCTTCTCGGGCCGAAACATGGCGCGTGTCATGTCGCTTTCCTTCCTCATCTTCATGCTCATTCCCATGCTGGCGCCGTCGATCGGTGCCCTGATCCTGCTGTTCGGTGCCTGGCCGACGATCTTCCACGGCCTCGCACTGTTCGCGGGCCTCATCGTCATGTGGATCCTGATTCGTATCCCGGAGACACTCGAGCCGGCCGACCGCCAAAATCTTCAGTTCTCGACGATCGGCAAGGCGATGCGGTCGGTCGTGGCGAACCGGCCATCCCTCGGCTATGCGCTTGCCATGGCGCTCACCTTCGGTGCCATGATCGGCTTTGTCGCGACCGCCGAGCAACTGTTCAGCCGAACCTTCGACCTGCAGGATCAATTTCCGCTGATCTTCGCGTTCTGCGCGTCAGGAATTGCGGCGGCGCAATTGGTCAACAGCCGCCTGGTGCTGCGCTATGGCCCCCGCATGGTATCGCATGTCGCGCTGATCGGCTTCATCCTGCTATCCGCCTGTCATCTGGGAGCCGAATTGCTGTTCGGTGATGTCGCCGTACGCTTCATCGCGTTCCAGTTCCTGGTCATGTTTTTCGGCGGGATGCTCGGCGCGAACTTCGGGGCGATGGCGATGGAGCCCATGGGCCACATCGCAGGCACGGCGTCCTCGGTGCAGGGCATGATGGCCTCACTGGGCGGCGCGGTGTTCGGCTTTCTGGTGGGACAGGCCTATGACGGTACCGCAGCGCCGGTCGCCGCAGGCTATTTCGTCGCGGCGCTGGCGGCGACGGGATGCGTCCTCTATGCCGAACGCGGCCGCCTGTTCCGGCGCGACCCCGAACCGCAAGCGACAGGCTGAGGCCGGATCAGAACGCCGATTCGAGGCGGTGCATGAGGTCCCGCGCCGGGCTGCTCGCGGTGCCCCTCTGCCCCTCCAGGCCGCCGACAAGCTGCTCCTCGAGGCGCAGGGCGCGTTGATAAAGGCTCTCGCTCGCGGCGATCAGGACCCGCATGTCGGATGGAAAGGACAGCGTCGAGCGCTGATCGGTTGGTGCCGCATCGCCAAGCCGATATTTCTCGCTCGCCGCTTCTACCCCGTCGATCTCGCCGCGTGCCAGCGCGCGCCGCGTGAGCAGCCAGGCGATGACCTGCATCAGCCGGGTCGTGATCTTGAGCGACTCGCAGGACAGATGGATTCGCAGAAGGGGCTGGATATCGTCGCGATCCTTCATGCCCGACAGCTCGAGATAGGAACGCGCCTCGTCGGCGAGCACCATCGCCTCCACATATAGTTCGTCGATAAGCTTCTCGGCGATCTCGCGGGGAGAGGAGGTCATGTCGGCCATGCGCGGTCTGCTGCCACAGCATGGCGGCGCTGTCAGGTGCCTTAATCATGAAGTTGGCGGCCGCGACTCCGTGACCGCGGGCGTCGTTGCCAGACCGTTTCATTATGGAACGGCCGTCGGCTGGGCTCAGGCGATGATGTCGGGAATCAGCGCGTCCTCAAGCATCGCGATCTCGTCGCGAAGCTTCAGCTTGCGCTTCTTGAGCCGCGCGATCTGCAACTGGTCGGGAACCGCCGTCTGCGACAGCGCGTCGATCGCGCAATCGAGGTCGCGATGCTCGATGCGCAGGAATTCCAGCTTCTGGGCGATCTGCTCGGGGCTCATCACGCCGCGCCCCCTATCATCATTGCGGGACGGAGACCAGTCGGCTGGCAATCGCATCAACTCATCGCACGCGCCCGGTCCGGGCAAGACATTGACAGCGAATCATGATTTACTTGCTGTCCCCTAGTCCTGGGCAAGGAGGTTCGCGATGGAATCAAGCCACGTTTCTGCGCTTCACGCCAAGCACGCCGACATCGAACAGCAACTGAGGGCCGAATCGGCCCGACCCATGCCCGACACCTACCGAGTCGCTTCGTTGAAGAAGCGCAAGCTGGCCATCAAGGAAGAAATCGCCGGCCTCGCGCATTGAGCAACATCTGCCGGGCGGCGACCGGATGATCCGGCCGCCCCTGGCTCCCCCGCGGCTTAAATCGAAAGATTTAGCTCTAGCGGCTGCTGTTGAATGGGGTTGCGCCGCCCGGCCGTTTGCCGCCCGCCTCTCCCGACGATCCGACGGTGCGCCGCACCGCCAGCGGATCGATCTCCGTCTCGAACTCGAGGCCTAAGCGTCCGCCCTTCACCCAGGTGACGGTGGCGGTGATCGGATTGATGCCGCGCAAGGCAACCGTGACCCTGTCGTTTTGAGCCAGGGCCGCGGTGCAGTCAGCCATGAGGCCCGTTGCGGACAGGTTCCGCACACGGATCGCAGCAATCGGCGTGCCGTTCAGCGCCGAAAGCTCCGCGAGCAGAAACAGGCTGTCCCGCTTCGCGCTTCTCTTCAACTCGTCGTCGTCCATTTTCAACCCGTTATGACGGCTGCTTTGTCCGGCCTCATGCCGGCAGCAACTCGTTAGTATCCAACCAGCGGCAGTGCGCTCAATCGTCGCGCGAGACCTTCTCCTGCCGCTCATGCTTCTCCTGCGCCTCCAGCGTCATCGTCGCGATGGGGCGGGCTTCCAGCCGACCGAGCGAAATGGGATCGCCGGTGACTTCGCAATAGCCATATTCGCCCTCGTCGATCCGGCGGAGCGCGGCATCGATCTTGGCGATGAGCTTGCGCTGGCGATCGCGGGTGCGCAGTTCGATCGACCAGTCGGTCTCGCTCGATGCGCGGTCATTGAGGTCGGGTTCGCGAAGCGGTTCGTTCTGGAGCACGGCCAGCGTCGTCTCTGCCTCGCTGAGGATCTGACGGCGCCAGTCGAGCAGCCGCCGCCGGAAATATTCGAGCTGGCGAGGCGACATGAACTCTTCGTCGGGAGACGGCCGGTAATCAGTCGGCAGATCGACCCGCTGCCGCTCGCCGGGGGTCGCCTTGTCGTCGGGAGGAGGAACGAGCGTCGCCATCATCATCTCCACGAGCGGGGATCGATTCACCTTGGCGGGCCAATATCGCGGCAAGGCTCGCTTCACAAGCTTGCTGGGGCCCAAACCCGCTCCTCCCGCGCGTTTAAGCGACGGCCGCTGTACATATTATGAATTGCATGACGATAGCCGACGGCGGCCGCCGCGCCGAAAGGTTCGATCCGAACAAGACGTGAAATATGGTTAATGTCCTTCGGAGAAACGTTAACCATGTTCGCTAAGCATAATGACGTCGGAATGTAGTCTTGTCGCCGTTCGACACAGTTAACCGTCGTTGCACTTAATGATTTATTCTGTCTCTGTGCCTAGGGACTATACCGCCTCGCGCTGTGGGGTGGACAACGCACTGGCTGGGATTGACCTGCATGTCTGTAAAGATGGCTCTGGCGAAACTCTGCGCATGCGCTTGCGGCGGTGCGCTGATCGGCGGTGGAGCCATGCAGGTCGCGCAGGCACCGAAGGCGGTCCACTACAAGGCGACGAAGACGGTCAAGCGCAAGCCCGCGCCGATCAAGCGCGTCGTTCGCCACGCCGCCGGCCGCAAGGTCGTCAAGCGCGTGACCCGCACGGTGCGCACAGTGGCAAGCTGCCCGCCCAACTATATCCTTCAAGACGCAGCGCTGGCCGGCAGCGGCGGCTATGGCACGGGCTTCGGCGGTTTGGGAGCCGCCTACGGCCTCGGCGGACCGGCTGCGCCCGCAGTGCGCTACGGCGCAGCCTACCCTGCGCCTGACGATCGCGCGAGCTACAGCGACGCACCCTTGTCGTCCGGAAAGCGCAGCGTCCGCCCGGTCCTCCCGAACGACGGCCGGTTTGTCTTCGACCGCCGCGTTGGCCCGCGCGCGACGGGCCCCTATGACCGGGCCGACCGCCATGTCCGCGCGGCACCCCGCTCCGCCCGGCCGCACTGGGAGGATCTGGGGGACAATCGGCGGCGCGACGATCGGCGCATCGACGCGCCCTATCTCGACACCGCCCGCGTCGGCACCCAGGGCGATGTGGTGGGTGGCACCCATTGGGTCGCGGGCGAAGAGCGCCGCGACGGCCTGGCGGGAACGCATTGGGCCGAGACCGGGCAGCACCATGGTGAAGGCGCGGCGTCGCAGGGCTATCATGGCGAAGCGCATGGGCGTGGTGCCGGCTACGCTGCGGAAAACCATGCTTCGGCGAGCAGCAGTTCCAGGACGCTTGTCCGCAGGACCGAGACCCGCCGCGTCAGCTATGGCGGCGATGCGTCCTATGGCGCGTCCACGATCGTCAATGCCAACGGCCAGATCTGCGTCCGCGCCGGCGGCGTAATCGCTGCGGCACCCGCCCCCGTGTTCGTGTCGGCCATGTTCAACAACGGCGCGCTGCCCAGCTTCGGCGGCGGCAGCGGCGGCGGTGGCGGCGTGATCATCGGCGGCGGCGGCGGTTTCGTGGGGGGCGGTGGCGGCTTCTTCGGCGGTTTCTTCGGGGGCAGCAGCGGCGGCGGTGGCAGCGTGGTCGTGTCATCGTCGACCTCGGGCGGGTCCACCTCGACCTCCGGCGGATCGTCGTCGACCTCGGGCGGATCGTCCTCAACCTCCGGCGGTTCGACCAGTTCGAGCACCGGCGGGGTGAGCACCTCGACAGGCGGAGTCAGTTCAACCTCTTCGACGGGTGGCGTCAGCTCGACTTCCAGCTCGACCTCGGGTGGCGTCTCGACCTCGACCGGCGGCATCAGCTCGACCTCTTCGACGGGCGGCGTCAGCACCTCCACCGGCGGTGTTTCGAGCTCGACCGGGGGCGTGTCCAGCTCAACCGGCGGCGTGAGTTCCTCCACTGGCGGCGTCAGCACTTCGTCGGGCGGCGTCTCGACATCGACCGGCGGCGTCAGCACTTCATCCGGGGTCTCGACCTCGACCGGCGGGGTCAGCACCTCCTCGGGCGTCAGCACGTCCACCGGAGGCGTCAGCACGTCTTCGGGCGTCAGCACCTCTTCCGGCGTGTCGAGCAGCAGTTCCACCTCCTCCGGCGTCAGCACCTCCTCGGGTGTCTCCAGCAGCAGCTCGACCTCGTCGGGGGTGAGCAGCTCCTCGTCGACCAGTTCGTCGACCTCGTCGGGCGTCAGCACCTCCGCCTCGACGAGTTCGTCGACCAGCTCCTCGACCTCCTCCGGCAACAGCTCGAGCAAGGGATCGAGCGGCTGGCACGGGTCCAGCAGCCACGGCTCCAGCGGCTGGCACGGATCGAGCAGCCGCGGCGGATCGAACGGCGGGCATGGCGGATCGAGCGGCGGCGGGCATGACGTCCCCGCCCCGCCGATGCTCGTTCTGTTCGGCGGCGCGGTGGCGGCGCTCGTGCTGCGCGGCCGGTTCCGCAAGCCCAGAGGCTGATCGCTCCAGAAGCGGGTTGGAATGGCGGGGCGCGAGCCGTATAGGCTCGGCCCGCCATGCATGACATCCGATCCATCCGCGACAATCCGCACGCCTTCGACGCCGCCCTCGCCCGCCGAGGGCTGGAGGCGACGGCATCCGACCTCCTGACGCTCGACGGCGAGCTGCGCGCGGCGGCGACCGCAGTTCAGGCCGACCTCGCCCGCCGGAACGAGGCGAGCAAGGCGATCGGTCAGGCCATGGCGCAGAAGGACAGCGCCACCGCCGACGCCCTGAAGGCCGAGGTTGCCGCGATCAAGGAACGGCTCCCCGATCTCGAGGCGCGCGAGCGCGAGCTGAACACCGCGCTCAGCAACCGCCTGCTCGCCATACCCAACCTGCCCGCCGCCGATGTGCCGGAGGGCACGGACGAGGGCGACAACGTCGAGGAAGCCCGCTGGGGCACCCCGGCGTCGTTCGACTTCGCACCGCAGGATCATGCCGATTTCGGCCCCGCGCTGGGCCTCGACTTCGAAGCCGCCGCCGCGATCTCGGGCGCGCGCTTCGCGGCGCTGCACGGGTCGATGGCCCGGCTCCACCGCGCGCTCGCGCAGTTCATGCTCGACACGCACACCGGCGCGAACGGCTATGAAGAGGTCAACCCGCCGCTGCTGGTGCGCGACGACGCGCTGATCGGCACCGGCCAGCTTCCGAAATTCGCGGACGATCTGTTCCGTACCGGCGACGGCCGCTGGCTGATCCCGACCGCGGAAGTCAGCCTGACCAATTTGGTGCGCGAGCGAATCCTGACCGAAGCCGATCTGCCGCTGCGCTTCACCGCGCTCACCCCCTGCTTCCGCTCGGAGGCAGGCGCGGCAGGCCGCGACACGCGCGGCTTCATCCGGCAGCACCAGTTCGAGAAGGTCGAACTGGTCGCCATCGCGACGCCCGATCAGTCGGCGGCGGAGCATGACCATATGCTCGCTTGCGCGGAGGGCATATTGCAGGCGCTCGACCTGCCCTATCGCCGCGTGCTGCTGTGCACCGGCGACATGGGCTTTTCCGCCGCCAAGACCTATGACCTCGAAGTCTGGCTGCCGAGCCAGCAGACCTATCGCGAGATCAGCTCCATCTCCAACTGCCACGACTTCCAGGCGCGGCGGATGAACACGCGCTATCGCCCCGAAGGCGAGAAGGCCACGCGCTTCGTCCACACGCTCAACGGTTCGGGCCTCGCGGTGGGCCGGACGCTGGTCGCGGTGCTGGAGAATTATCAGCGCGCCGACGGCAGCGTCGCGGTGCCAGCCGCGCTCAAGCAACATATGGGCGGCATAGAACTGCTGGAACCGCGATAGCAACACCGTCACCCTGAACTCGTTCCAGGGTCCATGGGCAGGCCTTTGCCCAGAATTAAAGCGTCGATGGATGCTGAAACAAGTTCAGCATGACGTGCTAAGAAGGAGCTTCCGGGAATGCGCATCCTGCTCACCAATGACGACGGCGTGCACGCGCCCGGCTTGAAGGTTCTGGAGCGGATCGCCCGCGCGATCTCGGACGATATCTGGATCGTGGCGCCGGCGGACGAACAGTCGGGCGCGTCGCACAGCCTGACGCTCACCCGCCCCTTGCGTATCCGCAAGCATGGCGAGAAGCATTTCAGCGTTTCGGGCACCCCCACCGACGCAGTCATGATGGCGATCGGCCATCTGATGAAGGATTGCCGCCCCGACCTCGTCCTGTCCGGTGTCAATCGCGGCGCGAATCTGGCGGAGGACGTGACCTATTCGGGAACCGTAGCGGCGGCCATGGAAGGCGCGATTTCCGGCGTCCGCTCCATCGCACTCAGCCAGGTCTACTCGCGCGAGGGCATGGGGGAAACGGTTCCCTTCGCGGCCGCCGAGGCGTGGGGCGAACGCGTGGTGCGCAGCCTGCTCACTCTGCCCGCCCGCCGCAACATGCTGGTCAACGTCAACTTCCCGGCGATCGAGCCCGACGCGGTGAAGGGCGTGCGCGTGGTGCGGCAGGGGTTCCACGATGTCGACCGCACCCGGATCGTCGAGGGCACCGACCCGCGCGGCTTTCGCTATTACTGGTTCGGCCTCGGATCGAGCGACTCGGTTCCCGACGGCACCGATCTGGAGGCGATCTCGCACGGTTATGTCAGCGTCACGCCGCTGCATTACGACCTCACGCATGACGGTTCGATGGACGCCATGGCGGAGGCATTTCGCTGAGGCTTTTCGACGACCCGCGGCGCCCCGCGCGCAGTTTCCTGCGGCGGCGGTCATCGCTCCCCGTCTGGGCCGATCTCGGCTGGCGGGTCGCACTGATCCTGAGCCTCGTGGTGCTCGTCCTGATGGTCCACTGGATCGAGCGCGACGGGCTGAAGGACAATCTCGACAACCACATCAGCTTCGTCGACGTCCTCTATTTCACGGCGGTGACGGTCACGACCGTCGGCTATGGCGACATCGTGCCCGTGACCGACGCGACGCGCCTGTTCGAGACGTTCGTGGTGACGCCTGTGCGGATTTTCGTGTGGCTCATCTTTCTCGGCACCGCCTATCATTTCGTGTTTCGCAATAGCTGGCAGAGGTGGCGCATGGCCCGATTACAGAAGGCACTGACTGGCCACATCATCATCGCCGGGTTCGGCACCAGCGGGTCCGAAGCGGTCAACGAACTGCTCGCCCGCGGCGAACGGCCCGAAACGCTGGTCGTCATCGACAGCGACGACGGATCGCTCGCGCTGGCGGAGGCGCTGGGATGCAATGTGCTGAAGGGCGACGCGACGCGTGACCGCACGCTACAGGATGTCGCGATCGAGCGCGCGCGCGCGATCATCGTCTCGGCCGGGCGCGACGACAGCTCGATACTCATCACGCTGACCGCCCGCCATCTGGCACCCGACCTGCCGATCAGCGTCGTGGTGCGCGCGGAGGACAATGAGCTGCTGGCGCGGCAAGCGGGCGCGACCACCGTCATCAACCCGGCGAGCTTTGCCGGGCTGCTGCTGGCCGGATCGGTGCAGGGCCAGCATATCGCCAACTATCTCGCCGACCTCGCCAGCGTCGATGGACGGGTGCGGCTGGTGCAGAGGACGGTGGCACCCTCCGAGGTGGGTCGGGGATTGCGGGACATCGCGACCGGTCTTGGCGTCAGGATCTATCGCGGCAGCACGCCCTATGGCTTCTGGGATAAGGAGGCAGCGCGTCTCGAACCGGGCGACGTCATCGTCGAGATCGTGCCGGGGGCCGACCCCCAACGCGACGCTGCGCCGACGTACAGGTGACAATCGCCCGCAGCCATCCTATCTGCGCGCGATCATGGAAACGAAAATTCCCCCCGCGCCCAAGGTCGGCATGGTCTCGCTCGGCTGCCCCAAGGCGCTGGTCGACAGCGAACGCATCCT
>CAZHGR010000107.1:0-9712 GCA_964532255.1 uncultured Sphingobium sp. | reverse complement strand
CGATCTGTCGGACGTCATGTTCGTGACGACCGCCAACTCGCTCAACCTGCCCCAGGCACTTCTCGATCGCATGGAGATCATCCGGCTCGAGGGCTATACCGAGGATGAGAAGGTCGAGATCGGCCAGCGCCACCTGATCCCCAAGCAGATCGACGCGCATGGCCTGAAGGACGGCGAGTTCGCGGTGGAGGAAGAGGCACTTCGCGACCTCATCCGCTATTATACCCGCGAGGCCGGCGTCCGCACGCTGGAGCGCGAGATCGCACGGCTGGCGCGCAAGGCGCTTCGCCAGATCGTCGAAGGCAAGGTCGAAAGCGTCACCGTGACGCCCGCCAATCTTGCCGACTTCGCGGGGGTCCGCAAATTCCGCCACGGCGTGAGCGAGGAGGAGCACCAGATCGGTGCCGTCACCGGGCTGGCCTGGACGGAAGTCGGCGGCGAGCTGCTCACCATCGAGTCGGTCACTGTCCCCGGCAAGGGACAGGTCAAGACGACCGGCAAGCTGGGCGAGGTGATGACCGAATCGATCCAGGCGGCGTTCTCTTACGTCCGCGCGCGCTCACCAGCCTATGGCATCAAGCCGAGCATCTTTCAGCGGAGGGACATCCACATCCATTTGCCCGAAGGCGCGGTGCCCAAGGACGGACCGTCGGCAGGCATCGGCATGGTCACCTCGATCGTCAGCACGCTGACCGGGATCGCCGTCCACAAGGACGTCGCGATGACCGGCGAGGTGACTCTGCGGGGCCGCGTCCTGCCGATCGGCGGGCTGAAGGAAAAGCTGCTCGCCGCGCTCCGTGGTGGCATCAAGACCGTGCTGATCCCCGCCGAGAATGAGAAGGACCTGGCGGAAATTCCCGCAAATGTGAAGGAAGGGCTGGAGATCATCGCGGTCGCGCATGTCGACGAGGTGCTGGCACGCGCGCTGGTGGCACCGCTGGTTCCCATCGACTGGTCGGAAGCGGACGATCTGGCCGCTCAGCCGAACATTGCGGGAACAACGGACGGCGAGACGCATATCCGGCACTGACGCGGCGGTACCGGGCGGGTCGGAAACCGACATTTTTGACCCGAACCGCCCGGATTTGCGCGGATTTGCTTTGACTCATGTCCAAAGCTACGCCTTATTAACCGCCCTCACAGAGCGATTCCCGATCAGCACTAATAATCAGGGGGTTCCCAAGGCATGAATAAACAAGACCTTATAAGCTCGGTCGCCGACTCCAGCGGCCTCAGCAAGTCCGATGCAGGCAAGGCGGTGGAAGCGGTGTTCGAGTCGATCACCGGCGCGCTCAAGAAGGGTGACGAAGTCCGCCTGGTCGGTTTCGGCACCTTCACCGTCTCCAAGCGCAAGGCTTCGACCGGTCGTAACCCGCGCACCGGCGAGACGATGGAGATCAAGGCGTCGACCCAGCCCAAGTTCAAGGCTGGCAAGGGTCTGAAGGACGCCTGCAACTAAGTAGAGACGAGGGGGTTGGGGGCGGAGATTTCCGTCCCTTCCTTTTTTGCTTTGCGAGACAATGCGGAATGTGGCCGGTGCGACTGGCGGCGCGCAATGCGTGGCCAGATCACTCTTGACGCGCCACATTCTCGCACCCTATGTGCCGCGCTCTGACGCGCACGCGCAGCGATGGCGATCGTAGCTCAGTTGGTTAGAGCGCTGGTTTGTGGTACCAGAGGTCGCGGGTTCGGATCCCGTCGATCGCCCCATCGCGTTTCAGAATTCCGCCGTTGTCATGGGGCGACGGCCTTGCTTTACGTCGAACGGCCGGGAACGATCCGATGAATTCGCTTTGGTCGTTGCCCGACTATGACACGCACGAAGGCGTCCATTTCTTCGAGGACCGTGCCAGCGGCCTTCGCGCGATCATCGCGATCCACTCCACCCATCTCGGACCCGGTGCCGGCGGCGCACGCTTTCGCCATTATGCGGCAGAGGGAGACGCGCTGAACGATGCGCTGCGCCTGTCGCGGGGCATGAGCTACAAGAACGCCATGGCGGGCCTGCCGATGGGCGGCGGCAAGGCGGTGATCCTGGCGCCGTCATCGGGGGCCAAGACCCCCGCGCTGCTCCGCGCGCTGGGCGACGCGATCGACAGCCTCGGCGGGCGCTATATCACGGCCGAGGATGTCGGCATGAGCGAAGCCGACATGGTGACCATTGCCGAGCGCACCGCCTATGTCTCCGGCCTCCCCGTCACCGAAGGGGAGGGCGGCGGCGATCCCGGCCCCTTCACCGCGCATGGCGTCTATCTGGGCGTCAGGGCGGCCGCTGCCCGGGCGCTCGGCACTGACACAATGGCGGGCCTCCGCGTCGCGATCCAGGGCGTCGGCAGCGTCGGCGGCGGGCTCGCGCGGCTGCTGGCGGCAGACGGCGCGCGCCTGATCCTGGCCGACCGCGACACCGACAAGGTTGCGCGGCTGGCAGAGGAGCTGGGCGCGACGGTCGGCGATCCCGATCACATCCATGCGGCCGAAGTCGACCTGTTCAGCCCCAATGCGCTCGGCGCAATCCTCAACGAGCGCAGCATCGGCGAGATCAGGGCAAAGGTCGTCGCGGGCGGCGCGAACAACCAGCTTGCCACCCCCGACGATGCGCGCCGCGTGGCCGAGCGTGGCATCCTCTACGCGCCCGATTATGTCATCAATGCGGGCGGCATCATCAACGTCGCGCGTGCTTATGTGGCGCCCGTCACGCGCGAGGCGGTCATGGCCGACATTGCGCGAATCCCCACGCGGCTGGAGGATATCTGGGCAGAGAGCGAGCGGACGGGCAGCCCGCCCTCCGATGTCGCCGACGCCATGGCGCGCAGGCTGATCGGCCGCGCGTGACGCCGGGCGCGGCGGCCTCTATAGGGGGCGCATGACCGACACCCGCGATACCGGCCTCGTGCTGAACCCCAAATATGACCCGGCGGGCCTTGTCACCGCCGTCGCCAGCGATGCCGATAGCGGCGAGATGCTGATGCTCGCGCATATGAATGACGAGGCGCTCCGCCTGACGCTGGAGACCGGCATCGCCCATTTCTGGTCGCGCAGCCGGGGCAGGCTGTGGAAGAAGGGCGAGACATCGGGTCATGTCCTTCGCGTCGAGGATGTCCGCATCGACTGCGACCAGGATGCCTTGTGGCTGATCGTCAGGACGGAGGGGCCCGCATGCCACACCGGGCGGCGAAGCTGTTTCTACCGCCGGGTCACGCGCGACGGGCTCGAGGCGCTCGACGGCGAGGCGTGCTGAGGCATTGCCGCGAATCCTGATCCTCGCTCTCGCCGCTACTGCCTTGCTCGCCTCCTGCGGGCAGGGCGCGTCGGACAATAGCGCCGCCCCGCCGGACCCGGCCGATCCCATGGCCAATGTCGCCAGCCGCCTTGACGCGCTCGCGGCGGAGGAGGGGCTGATCCCCGACGGCGGCGACCGCTCGCCCGAGGGCGGCTATGGCCGGACCTATGCGGGGGGCCGCGACCGGCTCTGCCTCGTCGAGAATGAGCCGGGCCGCTATCGCTTCGCGGTCGAGGTGCGCATCGGCCAGGATCAGGGCTGCCGGGGCGAGGGCGATGCGGCGCTCGACGGCGGCGGGCAGCTCAGCCTGACCTTCGACGATGCGACCTGCCGGATCGCCGCCCGCTACGAGGGCGACCGGTTGGTCCTCCCCGGCCGCGTCGACGAAAGCTGCACCCGCCTCTGCTCCCGCCGCGGCTCGCTCGCCGGCGTCACCTTCCCCCGCATCGGCGACGGCCGCGCGATGGCGATGAGTATGACGGATAGTGGGGATGAGGTGCTGTGTCGGTGAGGGGGTTGGCGCACGGGGCACTCTTGATTCCGTTCGTCGGAGTTTCTAGATTGGCCGCAATTGTGGGATGAACTATGCGGGTGGTACGTTTCGAAAAGCAGCATGGCCTTCGATATCTCGCTCTTCTTTTGGCTTTCGTACTTGCCGCGTGTTCGGGGAGCAGCGTTCCAGCGGCTCCAAACTGTGCGCTTCCTCATCCCGGCTTTTACAGCTTTAACGTTCCGGATTTTACAGACCGATGGCCTGTTCCCATCGATGGCTATCACGCCAATATCATCAAGATCACGAAGGCTGGCTCGATATTGTGGAACGGCACAGATCTTTCCCACCTTCACGGGCCGGGTCTCGACACTGTTGAACTGTATTTGATGCGGCTTAAGGAAATGCGGCAGGTAGGCATAGCGCCTTTTACAGCGCTGGATTTCGAACGCGGTGCGCCGTGTGATAAAATTCAGGTCGTCAGACGGCTGATGATCAAGCACCTAAGATGTAGTAACGATTCAGACAGATGTTTCCAGGGCCACTGGAAACATTGATCGTTACTTTGCGGAGCGCGACCGACGAAAGCTGCTCGGCTTCCACCATTTGCTAGCATCGCCGGTGCGAAACGAGCGACCCCAAGCCTGCCGCTAGCTTCCCGCAACCCGCCTGCCCGCACCCCCC
Organism: uncultured Sphingobium sp.; assembly: GCA_964532255.1. Taxonomy (GTDB): domain Bacteria; phylum Pseudomonadota; class Alphaproteobacteria; order Sphingomonadales; family Sphingomonadaceae; genus Sphingobium. The sequence goes on along the minus strand of CAZHGR010000107.1, from coordinate 5,258 downwards.
TAAGTCCCCGGCGTCCGATCCCGCATGCAGCTCGCCGCCGGCAGCCCGGCAAACTCACGGCAGTTGAAGAGCGAGCGCTCGACCCCGCTCTTGGCGGAGCGCAGATAGGCGTAGCTCATGCTTTGCAGCATGTCGGGCGGCACGGGGAAGCGGTTGGGGGTGTCGGTGGCGCGGGTCCAGCCGAGGAGGCGGCATTCGGCGCGGCCGGTGCACAGGCGCCGGGCCAGCGCCTCCAGAGCGCCCGGAACGGCCGAGGTGTCGAGCAGCATCAGGAAGGCGTTGCCGGCCGAGTTGATGCCCGTGAGGCGCGCGGGGCCGAAGCGTTCGCCGACCTGCGCGCTCCCCAGCGCCAGTGCGCCGCCGCCGAGGTCGGAAAAGTCCGGCGGCGCATAGGTCCGCTCGCCGTCCGGGGCGCTGGTGGAGGTCACCGGCGCGGGCTGATGCGCGGGCGAGAGGAAGGCGAGCTTCGCGATCCCCGGCTCCGCGCCGCCCTGCGTGCCGCGAAAGGCGGGCGGCGTCCCCCACCAGCCCTTCCAGCGGAAGAAGAGATGGGTGTCGACCGCGGTGATCTTGTCGAGCGACGCGCTCCAATAGGGCACCACCCAGTCGGTATGATAATGGGTGGCGAGCCCCACGCGCGGGTCGGTCGATCCGCTCAGCATCTGCTCCGCCAGGTCGCGCGCGCGCTGCCATGCGGCGGAGGCGGGGGTGCGGGCCAATGCGCCGTCGCAGGTGAAGGTGAACTGGCAGCCGGTGGCGCGCTCCGCCCCCTGGAAGACGACGCCGCAGATCGTCTTGGGAAAAGCGGGATGGCGAAGCCGGTTGATGACGACCTGCGCCACCGCCTTCTGTCCCGTCGGATCGTCGCCGGCCTCGTAAAGCTGCGCGGCGGCGAGGCAGTCGACAGCCCGCGCCCGCGCTGCGGGATCGCCGTTGAAGCGGAACGGCCGTGCGGCGGGGTTGGGCGCGGTGGAAAAGGGCACCGCCGCGTTGATCTCGCGCGCGGTTTCGGGCGCGAGCTCGAGGACCTTCATCGGCTCGACCGGCGGCGGGGGCGTCTCGCGCTCGACGGGGGGCGACGCCGCCCTGCGCACGGCGACACCTTCGGCCGGCAGCGGACCGATGCGCCACCCGCTCACCCAGGCGAGCAGGGCGGGCAGGCCGATCAGGATCAAAGCCCAGACCGGCAGCGTCCACCAGCGCGGGCGAGCCGCATGGATGATGCCGGAACGCATGAAGCCTATTCTGGCAGGAAGTCGGGCACCGACAGATAGCGCTCGCCGGTATCATAGTTGAAGCCGAGCACCCGCGCGCCGGGCGCTAGGTCGGGCAGCTTCTGCGCAATGGCGGCGAGGGTCGCGCCCGACGATATGCCGACCAGCATGCCTTCCTCGCGCGCGGCGCGGCGGGCATAGTCCTTCGCATCGGCCGGATCGACCTGAATCACGCCGTCGATATGGCGGGTGTCGAGGTTGCGCGGAACGAAGCCCGCGCCGATGCCCTGGATCGGGTGCGGGCCGGGCGCGCCGCCCGAAATGACCGGCGACAGCGTCGGCTCGACCGCGAACGCCTTCATCTGCGGCCATTTCTGCTTCAGCATGCTCGCGCAACCGGTAATGTGGCCGCCTGTGCCGACGCCGGTGATCAGCACGTCGATGGGATCATTGGCGAAATCGGCCAGTATCTCTGCCGCCGTGGTGCGGACGTGGATGTCGATATTGGCGGGATTCTCGAACTGCTGCGGCATCCATGCGTCCGGCGTCGCCGCGACCAGTTCGATCGCCCGCTCGATCGCGCCCTTCATGCCCTTCTCGCGCGGGGTCAGGTCGAACTGCGCGCCATAAGCCAGCATCAGCCGCCGCCGCTCGATCGACATGCTCTCGGGCATGACGAGGACGAGCTTGTAGCCGAGCACCGCCGCAACCATGGCCAGGCCGATGCCGGTGTTGCCCGACGTCGGCTCGATGATCGTCCCGCCGGGTTTCAGATCGCCGCGCGTCTCGGCGTCGCGAACCATGGCGAGTGCGATCCGGTCCTTGATTGATCCGCCGGGATTCGACCGCTCCGACTTGATCCAGACCTCGGCATCTTTGAACAGCCGGCTGACGCGGATATGCGGCGTCTGCCCGATCGTTTCGAGAATGTTGGACGCCTTCATGCTGCATCTCCTTTGGTGGCGTGATGGCCCGACCCTAGATCGGGTGGATCGAAGGTTCGCGCAAGTCTGAGTTCGGGATAGAGCCGCGCCCAGGCCAGGGTGATGAGGATCGAGCCCACACCGCCCGCGATGACCGCTACGACAGGCCCCACCAGCGCGGCGAGAAAGCCGGACTCGGCATCGCCTAGCTCGTTGGAGGCCGAGATGGTGAGCTGCGACACGCTGCCGACGCGGCCGCGCATCGCGTCGGGGGTGTAGACCTGGATCAGCGTCTGCCGGATGAACACCGACACCATGTCGGCTGCCCCCCAGCATGCCATGGCGGCAAGCGCCACCGGCATCTGGACGACGGCCGGCAGGAACGCGGTCGCGCCGAAGCAGATAGTGGCCAGCCCGAACACCATCACGGCGGCCAGCATCTTGACCCCGACATTGCGGCTGATCGGCCGGAACGAGAAGAGGAGGGCCATCGCCGCCGCGCCTGCGCCGGGTGCTGCGGCCAGATGCCCCAGCCCCGCCGATCCGACGTGCAATATGTCGCGGGCATAGATCGGCAGGAGCGCGGTCGTTCCCGCGAGAAGCACCGCGAACAGGTCGAGCGTGATCGTCGCCTGCACCAGCCGGTTGCGGCGGACGAAATGGAGGCCGTCGAGGATCTGACCGATCGGCTTGCGCGTGCGGTCGGGCGGCGCCTGCGGCACATGGCCGACCAGCAGCAGCGCGCCCATCGCCAGCAGGTACAGCGCGCCGCTGGCAGCATAGGCGAGGTAATTGTCCGCCGCATAGGCATAGCCCCCCAGCGCCGGGCCGATGATCGTCCCCGTCTGCCACGTCATGCTGCTGAACGCGATAGCGCGGGGCAGCAAAGCGGTGGGAACGATGTTGGGTGCCATCGCACCCATGGCCGGTCCCGAGAAGGCGCGCGCCAGCCCCAGCAGCGCGGCGATGGCGAAGATCAGCGGCAGTCCGATCGAACCGTTCATCGTGGCTAGCATCAGGGTCAGGGCGCATCCTGCCTGCACGACAAGCATGGCCATCGCGAGCCCGCGCCGGTTGAGCCGGTCGGCGGCGAGGCCACTGAACGGAGTCAGCAGGAACAGCACGACGAACTGGATCAGCCCGATGATGCCGAGCTGCGCGGCGGCACCCGAAGCCGACATCGTCTCCCGCGCGATGTTATAGGCCTGCCAGCCGATGATCAGCGTCATGGCGTTCTGCGCAAGGACACTGCCGAACCGGACCACCAGATAGGCGCGAAACGCACCGATCGACAGCGGATGGCGGGGGGATTCGGCAGGGGACGTGGAGAAAAAGGGCATGACAGGCGTACTGGCTGGACCGGGGGCCGCACGCAATGGAATGCTGCATGAGGCGCGGCTCCGGGAATGGACAGGGGCAGCCGATCGTTCCAGAACGTCCGGCACGCAACAAAAAAGGGATCACGCATGACCAGACCAGCACGTCGTATCGCCCTGACCGTTTCCACTGCCGCCATGTTGCTGGGGCTTGCGGGCTGCGCCACCTCGGACATGCGCGGCGCCGGAACCGCACCGACATCGGCTCAGGCGAGGCCGGAGGCGTCGTCAGGCTGGGCGACGTTCCGCGACGGCTTCGTCGAAGGGCTGTTCCGGCACGATCCCTATTTCGCCATCTATCAGGGGCGGCATGAATATGACGGTCGCCTGCCCGACTGGAGCGATGCGGGGCTGACGGCGCAGGCGGGTTTCCTGAAGGATAGCATCGCGCGCGCGCAGGCGTTCGACGCGGCTTCGCTGAGCCAGGAGGAGCGGTTCGAGCGGGATTATCTGATCGCGGTGGCGCGCGGCCGGCTGTTCTGGCTGACCGACGCCGACCAGCCGCACCGCAATCCCGCCTTCTACATCAACGGCGGCCTCGACCCGAATGTCTATGTGGCGCGGCCCTATGCCGATGCCGAGACGCGGATGAAGGCGTTCATCGCCTTTGCCCGCAACGTGCCCGCCGCCGCCGAGCAGATTCGCGCCAACCTCCGGCTGCCGCTGCCGATCAGCTTCATCGACTATGGCAAGGCGGGCTTTCAGGGGCTGGCCGACTATTATGTCGGTGACGCCAAGGCGGCCTTCGCCGAAGTCAGGAATCCCGCGCTTCAGGCGGAGTTCGATGTCGCGGCGGGCGCCGCGTCGCGCGCCATGGCAGAGGTCGCCGCGCATCTGGAAAGCGGCCGCGCCACTGCGACGACCGACTTCGCTCTCGGCGGCGACCGCTTTTCCCGGATGCTGGCGGCGACCGAGATGGTCGACGTTCCGCTCGCCGAGCTGGAGGCGATCGGTCGCGCCGACCTTGCCCGCAACCAGGCGGCGCTGAAGGCGGCGTGCGCGCAGTTCGCGCCGGGCGCGTCGATCACCGACTGCATGGCGAAGATGAACGCGACGAAGCCCGAGGGCGGCGTCGTCGTCGGTGCGCGGCGTCAGCTCGGCACCATCCGCGCCTTTGTCGAGTCGGCCGATCTGGTCTCGATACCCGGCACCGAGCAAGCGGAGGTCGCCGAATCGCCGCCGTACAACCGGCAGAATTCGGCCTATATCGACATTCCCGGGCCCTATGAGCGCGGCCTGCCGTCGGTCTATTACATTTCGCCGCCCGACCCGGCATGGACCAGGGATGTGCAGGACGCGTATATCCCCGGCGAGAAGGACCTGCTCTTCACCTCGATCCACGAGGTGTGGCCCGGCCACTTCCTGAACTTCCTCCACGCCAACCGCTCGCCCTTCCTCTTCGGCAAGGTGTTCGTCGGCTATGCCTTTGCCGAGGGCTGGGCGCATTATACCGAGGAGCTGATGTGGGAAGCCGGCTTCAACCGCGGCGATCCCGAAACGCATATCGGCCAGATATCCAACGCGCTTCTCCGCGACTGCCGCTTCCTGTCAGCGATCGGCATGCATGCGCGCGGCATGACTCAGGAGCAGTCGCGGCAGATGTTCGTCGATCAATGCTATCAGGACGAGGGCAATGCCCGCCAGCAGGCGGCGCGAGGAACCTATGATCCCGCCTATCTCAACTACACTTTGGGCAAGCTGATGATCCGCAAGCTGCGCGAGGACTGGACCGCGACGCGCGGCGG
>CAZHGR010000106.1:0-9719 GCA_964532255.1 uncultured Sphingobium sp. | reverse complement strand
CTCATCCCCCATGCGCAGCGCGGCGATGAACGCCTCCTGCGGGATCTGGACATTGCCGTACTCGCGCATCTTGGCCTTGCCCTTCTTCTGCTTTTCCAGAAGCTTTTTCTTGCGCGTGATGTCGCCGCCATAGCATTTCGCGGTCACGTCCTTGCGCATCGCGCTGATCGTCTCGCGCGCGACGACCTTGCCTCCTATGGCTGCCTGGATCGGGATCTTGAACAGATGGCGCGGGATCAGGTCTTTCAGCCGCTCGCACATGTGCCGTCCGCGCGCTTCGGCGGCGCTCCTGTGGACGATCATCGACAGCGCGTCGACCGGCTCGTTGTTGACGAGGATGCTCATCTTGACGAGATCGCCCTCGCGAAGCCCGATCTGTTCATAGTCGAAGCTGGCATAGCCCCGGCTGATCGACTTCAGCCGGTCGTAGAAGTCGAACACCACTTCGTTGAGCGGCAGTTCATACGTCACCTGCGCCCGCCCGCCGACATAGGTGAGGCCCGTCTGCACGCCGCGCCGGTCCTGGCACAGCTTCAGGATGCTGCCGAGATATTCGTCGGGGGTGTAGATGGTGCCCTTGATCCACGGCTCGTCGATCTGCGCGATCCGGCTGGGGTCGGGATAGTCGGCGGGATTGTGGAGCAGGATTTCGCGCGCATCGTCGGTGCGGCTCTTGTTGAGCTGGATGCGATAGACGACCGACGGCGCGGTGGTGATGAGGTCGATGTCATATTCGCGGGTCAGCCGCTCCTGGATGATCTCCAGATGGAGGAGGCCGAGGAAACCGCAGCGGAAGCCGAAGCCCAGCGCGGCCGATGATTCCATCTCGAACGAGAAGCTCGCGTCGTTGAGGCGCAGCTTGGCGATCGATTCGCGCAGCTTCTCGAACTCGGCGGCGTCGACCGGAAAGATGCCGCAGAACACGACGGGCTGGACTTCCTTGTAGCCGGGCAGCGCGTCGGTCGCGCCGGCTTTGACCGTCGTGATGGTGTCGCCGACATTGGCCTGCGCGACTTCCTTGATCTGCGCGGTGATGAAGCCGATCTCGCCGGGGCCGAGCTCGGCGAGCTGCTCGATCTTGGGCCGCATGCAGCCGACACGGTCGACCAGATGCTCGGTGCCGCCCGCCATGAACTTGACGTTCAGCCCCTTGGTCAGCACGCCGTCCATGACGCGCACGAGGATGACGACACCCAGATAGGGGTCGTACCAGCTATCGACGATCATGGCTTTCAGCGGCTTGCTGCGGTCGCCCGCGGGCGCGGGGATTCGCGTGACGATGGCTTCGAGGATCTCGTCGATGCCGATCCCCGCCTTTGCCGACGCCAGCACCGCGCCCGACGCGTCGAGGCCGATGATATCCTCGATCTCCGCCTTCACCTTCTCCGGCTCGGCGGCGGGCAGGTCGATCTTGTTGATGACCGGCACGATCTCATGATCATGCTCGATCGACTGGTAGACGTTGGCGAGAGTCTGCGCCTCCACCCCCTGCGCGGCATCGACGACCAGCAGCGCGCCCTCGCACGCGGCCAGGCTGCGGCTGACTTCATAGGCGAAGTCGACATGGCCCGGCGTGTCCATGAGGTTGAGCTCGTAGGTGCGGCCGTCGGCGGCGGTATAGTCGAGGCGCACCGTCTGCGCCTTGATGGTGATGCCCCGCTCCTTCTCGATGTCCATGTTATCAAGGACTTGTGCGGTCATCTCACGGTCGGTCAGGCCGCCGCAGCGCTGGATCAGCCGGTCGGCGAGCGTCGACTTGCCATGGTCGATATGGGCGATGATGGAGAAATTGCGGATCAGGGACATGTCAGTCATCGCGCGCGGATAGCAGGGCTTGGCCGGACTGTCAGCACGGCTCGCAAAACGGCTTCGTCTATGCTAGTGGCCTGCGTCACTAATCGGGTCGAAAGAACACCTTACAGGGTCGCGGGAATGTAAGACAGCTTTCGTTAGGGGTTAAGTTGATGATGAAGAGGATGATTTCGGCGGTCGTTCTGGCCAGCCTGGGTGCGACGTCTCCTGCTCTTGCGCAGACCAACATGAGTTCCTCGGGCAAGACGTACAAGGACGGCACCACCAAGGGCGCATCGTCGGGCCGCCGCGCGCAGGAACGCGCGACCCGCGAAATCCCCGTTTGCACCAAGCGGCTGGGCACCGTCGCCATCGTCGAGCCCGACAATCAGTGGTGGCGTGAGCTGAACCTCGGCAGCCCCGAGGCGATCCTGAAAATCTTCATCCAGCAGTCCGGCTGTTTCGGCATCGTCAATCGCGGCCGCGCGATGCAGAGCCGCGCCATGGAGCGCGCCATGGCCGACGCGGGCGAGCTGCAGCGCGGGTCCAACCTCGGCAAGGGCCAGGTCAAGACCGCCGATTATTATCTGGAGCCCGACATCGTCTCCTCGAACAACAATTCGGGCGGCGGCGGCGGCTTCGGCGCGATCGGTGGCCTTCTGGGCGGCTTCGGCGGAGCGCTCGTCGGCGGGCTGAACATCAAGAAGAAGGAAGCCAACGTCACGCTGTCGATCGTCAACGCCCGCACCACCGAGGAAGAGGCGCTGACCGAAGGCTATGCGCGCAAGACCGACATCGGCTTCGGCGGCGGCGGCGGTGCCTTCTGGGGCGGCTTCGCGGCGGCGGGTGCCGGCGGATACCAGAATACGGAGATCGGCCAGGTCATCGTTCTGGCCTATCTCGACGCCTATACCAAGCTGGTCACCCAGCTCGGCGGGCTGCCGGAGAATGCGGCGGCGGCGGCACCCCGCGCGCAATAACACGTTGTGAGTTGAAAGCAGGGGGCGTCGGCCGGTCGCGGCCGGTGCCCCTGTTTCATTGCGCCCTATCCGGTGCGGCGCTGGGCCTCGGGCGGAGGCGTGACGGCTGGTGCCGGCTGAGGTGCCGGAGCTTGTGCCGGTGCGGCCGCCGGGGCGAGGCTGGGCACGTCGACGCGTTCGGCGAACTCCACGCCCATGCGGTCGTCCTGCGACCAGCGGCACTCGGCGGCAATGCGCCGCCCGCCGCCCACGGCGATGTCGAAGCGGGTGCCGACCGGCACGCCCGACAGCCCCTCGATCATCGCGCCGCCCGCCGAAATGTTGCGGATCCGCGCCTCATAGTGATGATGGCCATGGTGCAGCCGAACCGAGCGCAGCATGGCGCGGCGCGGCTCGCGGCTCGACTTGAACCCGTCCGCCCGGGCGTAGCGCTCGCCGCGCGCAAAGCGCTCCGCCACGGCCTCGGCGCGCTCCGGCCGGCCATAGACGAAGCCCTGGATGTGCGAGCAGCCGAGCGCGCGGATGAGTTCCAGCTCGTCCAGGGTCTCCGCGCCTTCCGCGGTCGTGTCCATCGACAGCGCTTCGGCCAGACCGACGATCGCCTTGACGATCGCGCCGTTACGGCTGCCCTTGATGGCCGCGCCGCGAACGAAGCTCTGGTCGATCTTGATCTTGTCGATCGGCGCGGTCTTGAGATAGCCGAGCGAGGAATAGCCCGTTCCGAAATCGTCGAGCGCAAGCCGTACCCCCAGCCCCTTGAGCCGCTGGAAGATGATGTCGCAATCATGGCTCTCGTCGAGGAAAACGCTTTCGGTAATCTCCAGCTCGAGCTGTTCGGGGCGAAGCCCCGACCGCGCCAGGGCATTGGCGACCTGCCCGGGAAAGGCCGGATTGACGAACTGGATCGCGGACACGTTGACCGCCACCCGCACCCCCTTCGGCCATTGCGCGGCATCGTCGCACGCCGTCCGCAGCACCCACTCGCCGACCTGCGCGATGAGCCCGGCCTCCTCGGCGACGGGGATGAACGTCGATGGCGAGATCGCGCCGCGCGTGGGATGATCCCAGCGGACGAGCGATTCGAATCCGATGATCCGTTCGGTCGTCGTCTCGACCACCGGCTGATATTCCAGGTGAAGCCCGCCGGTGCTGATCGCATGGCGAAGATCCTGCTCGAGCTGGCGGCGATCCTCCGCGTCGGCATGAAGGTCCTGCGAGTAAAAGCGGAACACGCCGCGCCCGTTGCCCTTCGCCTTGTAAAGCGCAAGGTCGGCATTGCGGGTCAGCATGTCGGCATCGTCCCCGTCGTCGGGCGCCAGCGCAATGCCGATCGACACGCCGATCACCACCTGCGTCCCGTCGATCACATAGGGCTGCGACACGGAATGGATGATCGCTTCCGCCAGCTTGGCAAGCTCCCCACGGTCGACTTGGCCCGGCAGCACGATCTGGAACTCATCGCCGCCGAGCCGACCGACCTTGGCCTGCGGTCCGGCCGAGCGGGTGAGCCGCTGCGACACCTGGCGCAGCAGCGCGTCACCCGCCGGGTGGCCCATGGTATCGTTGACCTGCTTGAACCGGTCGAGGTCGAGGATGAACAGCGCGCAGGCCTGTGACCGGCCCAGAGGATCGACGATCGACTGCTCTAGCGTGGTGAGCATCTGCACCCGGTTCGCAAGGCCGGTCAGCGCGTCGAAACGGGCGAGGCGCGACACCTCCGCCTGCGACTTGCGCATTTCCGTCAGGTCGGCGCCGCTGCCACGGAAGCCCAGGAACTGGCCGTGCTCGCTGAGCACCGGGCGGCCGGAAATGGACCACCAGCGCTCCTCATGCTCGATCGCGGCACGGACCGCGATTTCGCTGAAGGCCGACCGTGCGGACAGATGGAAGCCCAGCGTCCGCTTGCCCTCCGCTTCGCCCTCACCCTCCGACGGCCGGACCAGCGAACCCATCGGCCTGCCGATCAGATCATCGGCACGGCTGCCCAGCCCCTGCGCCAGCGTCTCGGAGATATAGGTGATCGCGCCGCTGCGATCGGTTTCCCAGAACCAGCCCTGCCCCGACCGCTCGAATTCATTGAGCAGCGCCAGCGCCTGCTCGCCGCGAAGTCCCAGCAGGCGGCGGGAATGGGCAATCCGTCCGTCGAGACGCGCCTGAACGAGGAGGGCGAGCGCAAGCCCGATCAACAGCGCCGCGCCCAGCGGCCATGGCAGCACGGTCGGATAGGCGATCATCAGCGGCACGAAGGTCGCCGCGCTGTAAGCCAGCGCCAGGATTCGCTGGACGCTGAGAATGCTGACAGCCACGATCGCCGGAAGAAGGATGGCGAGCCGCACGATCGCCTCGTCGCTCTGCCCCGCGAGTCCGAACGCGAGCATGGCCAGCCAGGAATAGCCGCCGGCCGACAGGAGCACCGGCGCCAGTATCACCTGCAACTGCCGGTGCGGCGGCATGGTCCTGAAGCGCATGCGGTGGCCGAGCGCCAGCCCGATGTCGGCGGCGAGCAGCAGGGCCAGGAGCGCCAGTGCCGGGCCGCTGACAATGTCGCTCCAGTGGCCGACCAGCGGTCGCAGCGCGATCGCCAGCACCGCGAGCCGCGTGCCGATGACGATGGGCCAGAGCCGGCAGATCGAGAGCAGGGCGCGCGAGAGCCACGCGGCGGGCGCGCGCGCGCGCGACTCGGCCAGACCGATCAGTTCGAGCGGTGTGGGAGCGCTTTCATCGGGTACGTGAATCAGGCCGCGACGCATGCCCGACCTCTCGCACGGACACTGTTTCCAACCCGTTACGGGCATGGCCCGATACGGTCAGCGCGCGTCCGGCAAAACCCAGTCCGGCGGCAGCGCGAACTTCAGCAGCAGCGTTCGCTGAAAGATCATGTAATTGTCGTCCGACGCCATCCACAGAACCGGCCGCCCCCCCTCCCACGACAGGGCCAGCGCCTCGAAATTGTCGTGGAGCAGCGGGCGTTCGAAGGTGGCGACGACGCGCCCGCGCACCACCGCGCCCTCCGCCACATCATGGAGATCGACAAGACTGATCTTGGCGGTGAAGAGGTCGAGCATCGTCACTCGCCGGTTGAGGACCAGCAGCCGCCCCTGCCCGAGGCTGACCACGTCGGTGGCCAGATAGCCCTCGGGCGGGACGTAGCTGAAGCGGACGGGCGGCGGGGTCTCCGTGTCGGCAGGATCGCCGACGAACAGCAACGCCTGCTTGCCGCCATCAGCGGTCACCGCATCCTCGGCGATGGCAACAAAGCGGCCGTCTGCGAGGCGGGTGAACGATTCGATGCCGCTCGTGGCGGACCACTCGCTCATGGCGCGCGGCTGGCGGCATATGTGGACCGTCGTGAAATCGCCGGAATAGCGGCAAATCCGGTTGAGGAGCTCGAACCCGACCCAGTTCTCCCCCGTCGCCGGATCGAACGCCAGCGACTCGGTATCCCAGTGCCATTTGGGGGATCCCTCCGCTCCCGGACGCGCGGGCAACGGACGGTAACGCGCTGCAAACGTGCCGTTCTTCAGGCGAAAGGCAAAGGTCTCGCCCGAATCGTTGATGAGCAAGAAGCGGCCGTCCCCGGTCGCGCGCATCGCCGATATGCCACCGAAGGCCTTGTTCTTTGAGGTGAGGTGCCATCCCCTCAGATAGCGCAATGGCCCGGCATCGCGGCGATCCGGGTCGCTCGCGACGAGTGGCAACGGTGTCGCGGTGAGCGCGATGGCGCGAGTGACCACGGGCGGCCGCGGTTCGAAATGGCGCCCGTTCATCAACAGCACGAACAGGACCAATATGGCGGCGATGCGCTCCATCGGCAGCGCGATACACGCTGGCGCGCGGGCGGCAAAGCCCGAAGCGGGCAAGTCGAACGATGAACGGCCGCTGTCACCGCCATTCAGCACCGGCTCAACCGGGGCGGTACATAGTCCTCCTCATGATCGCGAACGCCCCGCCCTGTCGTGGACCGGCGATCCTGACGAAAGGAATGCTGAGATGACGAAAGCCAAGTGGATCAACATCGGTGCCGCCGCAGCGATGATCGCGGCGACGATGGGTGTCGCGACCCCTGCGATGGCGCGCGACTATGAGCGCGGCGACAATTATCGCGATGGCTATGCGCGCGACTATCGCGGCTATGGCAATTATCGCGACCATCGCGATTACCGGCGCGGCGACTATTATCGCGGCGACCGTTATTATCGCGGAGACCGGGGCCGCTACCATGACGCCCGGCGTTATCGCTGCGAAGGCGACGGCACGGCGGGAACGGTGATCGGTGCCATTGCCGGCGGTCTGCTCGGCAATTCGGTTGCAGGCCGTCACGGCGACCGCACCGCCGGGACGATCATCGGCGGCGCCGTCGGCGCGATCGCGGGCCGTGCCATCGACAAGGGCGACGATCGCTGCTGAGGTGAATGAGGGGCGGAGCCTGTCTCCGCCCCTGTTCCGGGAGGCCCGGGTTCGCGCCGTCAGTGAACGAAGCGGGCGACCACGTCGCGATAGGACCGGCTGACCTTCACCTGCGTGCCCGAGGCGAGCACCAGGAAACATTCGCCGTTGGTATGCGGCTTGACCTGCCGCACCTGGCTCAGGTTGACGATCGTCGAGCGATGCACCCGCTGGAAGTTGCGCGGATCGAGCCGCCTTTCGAGATCCTTCATCGTCTCGCGAAGGATCAGCGAATTGTCTGCGGTGTAGATGCACATATAGTCGCCCGCCGCGTCGATCCGCTCGATACTGTCGACATCGACCCGGAAAATCTGGCCGCGATCCTTGATGTTGATGAGCTTCTCATAGCGCCCCGCCGACAGCGTGTCGCTCTCCCCCGCAAATTCCTCCACCGCGTCGGGCGCGATCTCCGCGAGCACCTCGCGCAGCCGCTCGATCTCGGCCCCGTTGCGCTTCTCCGCCAGCCGCTGGCGGACATGGTCGAGTGCGCCGGAGAGGCGTTGCTCGTCGACCGGCTTGACCAGATAATCGATCGCCTGCGCCTCGAAGGCCCGGATCGCATGGTCGTGATAGGCGGTGACGAAGACGAACAGCGGGGGCTCGACGTCCATCATGCCCTTGACCACCGAGAAGCCGTCGAAACCGGGCATCTGGATGTCGAGGAAGACGAGATCGGGCTTGTGCGTCTTGATCGAACGGATCGCCTCGCGGCCGTTGGTACAACTATCGACGATGTCGACATCCTCATGCGCCGCAAGGCGAAGCGCAAGGCCCTGGATGGCGAGGCTCTCATCATCCACTAGGATGGTCCGGATGGTCATAGGGTCACTCTCACTGGCTCTTCGACAATGAACGGGAGCTCGATGATAACCGAGAATCCGCCTTCAGGTGTCGAACGCATCTCGATGCTCTGCCGTTCCCCGTACGCCTGCAACAGCCTGTCGCGAGTGTTGGCGAGGCCGACGCCGGTCGATGGCTGACCATAGCTGACCCCATCCTGAACGCCCGGCCCCGTGTCGGACACGGTGATGCGGACCGTCTCTCCCGCCGCCTGCGCGCTGACGGTGATGTCGGCCCCCTCTTCCTTGGGCGTCACGGCATATTTGATCGCATTCTCGACGAGCGGCTGGAGCAGCAGCGACGGCAGCTTGACCCGCGACACGGCCGGGTCGATGTGGAAACTGGTGCGAAGCCGCTGTTCGAACCGCATCTTCTCGATCTCGAGGTAGAGCTTGAGCGTCTCGACCTCCTGCTCCAGCGTCACCTGCGCGGTCGGCTCGTTGATGAGCGTGTAGCGCAGAAAGGCGGACAGGCGCGACAGCATCGCATTGGCCCGGTCGGTCTGCTTGAGCAGCACCAGCGTCGAGATGCTGTTGAGCGTGTTGAACAGGAAATGCGGGTTGAGCTGGTAGCGAAGCATGGCAAGCTGCGCAGTGCTCGCCTGATTCTCCAGCTTCTCGAGCTGGTCGGACTGCTCCTCCAGCGTCAGGAAGAAATTGATGGCGTAATAGAGCGCCGACCACGCGGCGAGCAGCGTGAAGGTCAGGTAGAAGGCACCGAGGAACAGCTTGAGACCCGGCGCCTCCACCGTGGGGTTGAGGGTCGCGAACACCCAGGCGTCGATGAACGCGGAGGCGGTCGCGCCCGTAACGGTGATGACCGCCGTCACCGACCATGTGACGATCGGCCGCTGCTGCATGAGATGGCGGTAGCCGACCGCCATCAGCAGCGTCAGCGAATAGCCGGTGAGCGTGGAGATCAGCACCGGGACGAGGAAGATCGCGGGCTGGCCGTTGGCGATCCCCGACAGCGCGCGCAGCAGGAAGGCCCCTAGCCAGCCCAATGTCTGCAGCGTCCAGAACGCCCGGTGCTTGTCGTCGAAGAAAGGCTTTGGCTGAAGCGGGATCATCGACTGGCGCGCGAAGGAAGGTGCACCGCCGGAGCCGGTCAGGCCGCTCGTCGGGGTCATGCGCATGGCGTCACCGCACCGCACCGGCCGCGCCGCTGCCCCAGCCTCATTGTCCCCATGTCGTCGCAACGCGCCATGGCCGCGTGGTATCGCAATCGGACCGTTACGCAAAGAGCAGGCCGCACAGCGGGCGACCGACGCCTGCCTCGCCGCGATCAGGCGCATGCCGCTGACGTTTTTTGTTGCGCAGGACCGTAAAAAATCCCCATCTGATCATCCATGCTGCGCCAATATGAACTGGTTGAACGCGTCAGACGCTACGATCCCGACGCGGACGAGGCGCTGATCAACCGCGCCTATGTGTTCTCGGTCGCCAAGCACGGCAGCCAGAAGCGGGCGAGCGGCGACCCCTATTTCAGCCATCCGATCGAGGTTGCGGGCCTGCTGACCGAACTGCTGCTCGACGACACGTCGATCTGCACCGCGTTGCTCCACGACACGCTCGAGGACACGCTGACCACGCCGGAGGAGATCGAGCGGCTGTTCGGGCCGGAGATCCTGCGGCTGGTCGACGGCGTGACCAAGCTCAGCAA
>CAZHGR010000105.1:0-9891 GCA_964532255.1 uncultured Sphingobium sp. | reverse complement strand
CCCAAAATCCACCAACTCATACACCGGAAATTACACCACGTGCGCGGACGCTAACCCGAGCTGATGTCGCATTCTCTGCTGGAACTGGTCTCCGACCATTTGCGTAACAGCGGCATCAACATGCCCAAGCGGCAGAAGCTCGTCGACCGGCGACTGTCGGACATCGAGAATTTCATAAAGATGAACCTGTCCGACCCCGAGTTGAGTTATGACAAGGTTGCCATTTCATGTGGCATTTCACCGCGTTATCTCTGCTTCCTCCTGAAGGCGAACAATACGTCCTTCTCGGAACTGGTTTGGAAGAACCGCCTGCCCAAGGCTCGGGACTGGCTCGTATCGCCCAAGACCCGCGATTATCCGATCCATGAGATCGCCTACATGTCCGGCTTCAAGAGCGCAGCGCATTTCAGCCGCATGTTCAGGGCGACCTACGGCATGCCGCCACGGGAATATCGCGCGCAGCACGTCGCGGAGGCGCAGCAGGCGGTCGAGGCAAAGCGCGACTATGACGCCTTCTCGGGACCGGAGAGCCGCCAGGCGGCCTGATGCTGTCAGGCCCGGACAAGGAGAGCATCAGCCACAAGCAAGCCGCCTGTGCAACTTACGCCGCAGCGCGGTGATGCGCGGGCAGGCGAGGAGTTTGTGATGGCCAACCAACAGGCGATCGATCCGCTCTGGGTGTGGGGGGAGGATGCAGACAGACCGCGCCTTCTCCACAGCATGTTGCGTGTGCGCAACGTCGATGCGACCTTGCGCTTCTACTGTGACGGGCTGGGGATGACCCTGCTCGATCGCTATGACTTCGAGGCGGGGCGCTTCTCGATCCTATTCCTCTCCTATGCCGGCTATCGTGACGGCCCGGCGGCGATCGAACTGACCTGGAATTGGGATCAGGACAGCGACTACACGCATGGGAGCGGCTATGGCCACATCGCCATAGGGGTGCCCGACGTTGCAGCCATGTGGACCCGGCTCGCCGATTTTGGAGGGCGGCAGGGGACGGCACCCAAGACGATGATGCCCGGCGCACCGGAACTGGCCTTTGTCTATGATCCCGACGGCTATGCCATCGAGCTCATCCAGACGAGGCGCTCCTCGGTCGCCGCCGCATGAGCGGCGGGGAGGCGGTGACGGCGCCGACCGCGCTGGTCGAGAGCCTCACCCGCGAACTGGGCAATGGCGCCGTACTGACGGGCGATGATGTCGCCGCGCGAAGCTGTGATCCGTTCACCCACGTGCCGCCTGCCTCACCCGCGCTGCTCCGTCCCCGCTCCACTGCTGAGGTCGCCAGTATCCTCGGACAGTGCCATCGCGCCGGCCAGAGCATCGTCGTTCATGGTGGTCGCACGGGCGTCGCCGGCGGCGCAATGGCGAACGAGACAGAACTGGTCCTTTCTCTCGAACGCATGAACCGGATCATCGAGATCGATCCCGTCGGCGGGACGATGACCGTCGAGGCAGGCGTCGCGATCGAGACGGTCCAGGACGCAGCGGCCGCGCACAACCTGTTCTACCCGATCGACCTGGGTTCCAAGGGCAGCGCGACGGTTGGCGGCACCATTGCCACCAATGCGGGCGGCAACCGCGTGATCCGCTGGGGGATGACACGGCAGAATGTGCTGGGGCTGGAGGTCGTGCTGGCCGACGGCACCGTTCTCGACCTGCAGAATCGCTTCCTCAAGAACAACACGGGCTACGATCTCAAGCAGTTGTTCATCGGCTCCGAGGGGACGCTCGGCGTGGTGTGCAAGGCGGTGCTGCGACTGGTCCCGCGTCCGACGACGCAGCATGTCGCGCTCGTCTCGGTCGACAGCTTCGCCCATGTGCTCGACCTTCTCGGCCGTGCGCGTGCGCTACAGCAGCTCTCGGCCTTTGAGGTCATGTGGCAGGATTATTACGCGATTGTCTCCGGCGACCCGGCACGGCGCATCGTCGATCCCAGTGCCGCCTTCTATGTCCTGATCGAAGCGATGGGCTATGACGAGGCAGGCGACGAGGCTGCCTTCCTGGCGCTGCTCGAACGCGCGTTCGAGGATGGGCTGCTCGTCGATGCCGTGCCGGCCACATCGAGCAAGCAGGCCGACGACATCTGGCGCGTGCGCGAGGGTTCCGAAATCCTCGTACGCGAAATGGCACCCTTCATCTCGTTCGACGTCAGTGTCGATATCCGCCGGGCGGATGAGTTCGTAGCAGCGGTGCGCACGGCGCTGGCGGCGACGTTCGGTGACTATCGCTCGGTGGCGTTCGGCCATCTGGGTGACAGCAACCTCCACATCGGCGTGCATATCGGGCCCGACACACGATCGCGCGAGCATGAGATCGAGCAATGCGTCTATGGCGTGCTGCGCGGGTTTGGCGGCGCGCTTACCGCCGAGCACGGCGTCGGCACGTCAAAGCGCGAATTCCTGCCGGAGCATATCCCACCCGAGGCTCTGGCAACGATGCGGCTGATCCGTCAGGCGCTCGACCCGGACCGCCTGATCAACGGCAACGTCCTGTTCTGAGCCCTGCAGGGCTTGACTGCAGTTGATCGCCCGATTGTCCCTACAGGTAGCGAACGTGCTGCTTTGACACTGATCAACAATCCGATCCGACCTGCCCGTCACTTTGGCCGCAGTCAACGCTGGTTGGAGAGGACAGATGTACGACGAAGCACATTTTGAAGCTGGCGGTTACGGCTTCGAGACGACCAAGGCCGTCACCGGCACAAGTTCTGTCGGCAAGCTGACGCTCGCCGAAATTCTGGCTCGCGACGGCCAGCCGGTGCCGCCGGTGCTGCAACCGTCGGGCGATACGGTTCCTGTCGATGGCCTGATTCCGTTCGAACGCTATATCGATCCCAAATATGTCGATCTGGAGGTCGAGCATCTCTGGAAAAAGCACTGGCAGATCGCCTGCCGCGAGGAAGACATTCCGAACGTCGGCGACCGGCTGACCTATGATGTCGTGGACCTGTCCTACATCATTGTCCGATCGGCACCGGACGAAATCAAGGCGTTCCACAATTTCTGCCCGCATCGCGGCCGCCGGCTCTGTGACCATGCGGAGAATCTGGAGAATTTCCGCTGCCCCTTCCACGCGTGGAGCTGGAAGCTCGACGGATCACTGGAGTGGGTGCCGGGACGCGAGGACTTTCCGAGCGTGTCGGACCAGCATCATGCGCTCACCGAGGTAAAGGTGGGTCGCTGGGGCGGCAACGTCTTCATCAATCCTGACCCCGATGCGATCCCGTTCGAGAAAGCACTTGGCCCGCTGCCCCGGCTGTTCGCCGATCATCCGATGGAGGAGCGCTACACCGTCGCGCATTTCCGCAAGACCGTGCGCTGCAACTGGAAGCTGACTCAGGAAGCCTTCATGGAAGGCTATCATGTGCTCGAGACCCATTGGGACGGCATGCCGTTTTTCGGTTCGGCCTATTCGCAGTACGACAATTGGGACGATGGCGACAGCCATGTGAACCGGCTGACGACTCCTTCCGTCGTGCCCGACTATTGGGTCAAGGACGCCATTTCGCCGGAGGAAAGCGCGAAGCAGTTCTGTCAGACCATGGGCCTGCCGCTTCCGGAACCAGGCACGATCAAGACGTTCACCGAAGGCCGGGCATGGTGCGCGACACAGCGTCGCCTCGCGCTCGAGGCGGCTTCGGGCCATGACCTGTCGGACAAACCGCATTCCTACTTCCTTGAAATGACCAAGTGCTTCCTCTTCCCCAACCACCATCCCTGGTGGGGCGAGGCGCTCGCCTGGTGGTACCGCTTCCTGCCGGTCGGCCGCGATCCCGGCCTGTCGGTGATGGAAGTGCGCGTGACCGCCCGCATCCCCAAGGGCCAGAAGGCACCGCCGCCGCCGCCGATGCTCGAACTCGGTCCCGACGAACGGACCGATGAATGCGAAGCGCTGGGCGTGGTCGGCCATATCCTTCATCAGGACATGGCGAACCTCGTCGAGATCCAGAAAGGCATGAAAGCCGCGCCGCAGGAGAAGGCGTTCCTGACGCTCGCGCGGTATCAGGAATCGAACATCCAGCACTTCCACAATGTGTATCGCAAGGCGCTGCACCTGGATTGATTCGCTGCCAAAGGCGGTCGCGCTCCGGTGCGGCCGCCAAACAGCCCTGAACTGCAACTTGTCTTGCATTGCATTCCGCGCGCATAGCCAAGCGCCGCGCGGAGTGTGATGCATTTCCTATTCGCACATGCACGCGCGCAGGCGTGAGCAGGCGGCACTGCACAACCAACAATGGACGACGCAAAATGAGTGAGAACGCCGACGCAATCCGCGAAATCTGTGACAGCATCATCCGCCGGGTCGACCGCGCCTATGTCGCCGATTGCGGCAAGCGCAACGAGTTCCCTGAGAAACTCTGGAAGATGTGGGCGGAAAGCGGTCTGCTGTCGATGGGCCTGCCCGAGGAATATGGCGGTTCGGGCGGCCATCTCTCGGACATCGTGCTTGCGCTCGACCTTCTCCACCAGCACGGCCTGCTCCTTCCGATCGCGGTCACCAACTTCATGTCGCGCGAGCCGCTGCTGCGCTATGCCAGCGACGAACAGCGCCGCCGCTATCTGCCGCCTACGGCCACCGGCGAATCCTTCTTCAGCTTCGGCATCACCGAGCCCGACGCCGGCACCAACACCTTCAAGATCAAGACGACGGCCATTCGTCAGCCCGACGGCACCTTCTTGCTCAATGGCGGAAAGACCTATCAGACGGCTTTTGTCGAATCCGACAACTGCCTGCTTGTCGCGCGGACCCAGCCTTATGATCCCGATCAGCGCACCAAGGGTATCTCGCTGTTCATCCTCGATACCAAGCTGCCGGGCATCAGCGCCACGCAGATGGAAATCGGCATGTATCTGCCCGAGAAGAACTACACGACCTATTTCGACAATGTCGTCATGCCAGCCGACGCGCTGGTGGGCGTCGAGGGTCAGGGCCTCAAGATTCTGTTCGACAGCCTCAACTCCGAACGTCTGCTGGTTGCGGCGATGAACATCGGCCAGGCTGACTACTGCATCAACCGCGCCGCCGAATATGCGAAGACCCGCGCGCCGTTTGACACGCCGATCGGCGCCTATCAGTCGATCCAGCACCCCCTCGCCCGCTCTAAGACCTATGTCGAGGCAGCGCGCACGATGCTCTACAAGGCCTGCGACGCTTTCGATCGCGGTGAGAACATCGGCGTCGAGGCGAACATGGTGAAGATCCTGTCGTCCGAAGCGTTCAAGATGTCCGCCGAGATCGCGATGACCACCTTCGGCGGTGCCGGTGTGGACGTCACGCAGGACATCCTGCCCTTCTACATCGCGGCGCAAAACAATGTGGTGGCACCGGTGAACAACCAGGTTGTGCTGAGCTTCATCGCCGAAAAGGTGCTGGGGCTGCCCAAGTCCTACTGACGACCGACGGGACAGCGGGGAGCGCGGGCTTGGAAATCGTCATGGTCCATGGCGGCCTCCACGGCGCGTGGTGCTGGGAGCATGTGCTCCCCCTGCTCCGGGACGCGGGTTACACCGCCTCCGCACCGGACCTGCCCGGCATGGGCCAGGATCGAACGCCGCTCGCGGAGGTCACGCTGGCATCGACTGCCGACTTCCTCGCGGCCTATGTGGGTGCGCGAGAGGACGTCGTGCTTGTCGGACACAGCATGGCCGGCCCGGTCATCAGCGAATGTGCCGAACGGGTCCCCGACCGTCTGCTCGGCTTGATCTATCTCGCCGCCAATCTCGTGCCCTCCGGTCAGAGCATGCGCGAGGCGGCAGGCGTCGATCTGGACGGCGTCATGACCGGGGTACATGTCTCGGCCGACGGGATTTCTTCGACCTATGAGCCGGAAACCGCTCTCTCCATCTTCTACAACAGCACCGAACGCGCGGAGGCGGAACGCGCCATCGCGCGGCTGACTCCGCAACCGCTGGAACCGACCGCCGCGCGCCTGTCGCTCAGCGCCGACCGCTTCGGCTCGATACCGCGCGCCTATATCGAGTGTCTCCAGGACCGGGCGATCCCCATCGCGTTCCAGCGCAGGATGCAAGAGGCGCTGCCCTGCGCGCCGGTGGTGACGATGGACTGCGATCACTCGCCGTTTCTCTGCCAACCCGAGGCGCTGTCGGGGCACATCATCGCCATTTCTGCGCAATTCGCGTCGATGCATGGGCGTCCAGCACTGAGCTAAGCGCCGGCTCGGACGGTGCCCGTGACCTGCCTATACGAGGGTGGAAAGAGCCGACGGCGAATAGGGAGCGAGCCGATGCTCTTCGCCCGCCTTGATCCTGGCGGGCCAGTCGGGGTTGGTGATGAGCGCACGTCCGACAGCAACCAGATCGAAATCGCCACGTTCGAACAGATCGAGGAGCTTCGTAAGGTTGAGTTCCGTGGCAGAGCTGTTGCCCGTGAGACTATCGAGCACATCCTGCTGTAAGGTCACGGATCCCACGGTGATCGCAGGCTTGCCGGACAGTTGCTTAACCCAGGCCGCGAGATTGCGATCCGTGCCGAACTCCCCTTCCCAGAAGCGCCGTTGGGAGCAATGGAAGATGTCGACGCCTGCTTCCGTCAGCGGTGCGAGGAAGCGTTCCAGCTCCTCCGGAGTTTCGACCAGTCGCTGCGCGTAATCGTGCAGCTTCCACTGTGAAATGCGCAGTAGAATTGGAAAGTTGGGACCGGTCGCTTGACGAATGCCACGGATCACATCGGCGGCAAAACGCGTGCGCTGCGAGATATCGCCGCCATATCTGTCGTCGCGCTTGTTCGTTGCAGCCCAGAAGAATTGATCGAACAGATATCCATGCGCACCATGCAGTTCCACGCCATCGAAGCCCAGCGTTCGAGCGGACACCGCGGCATCGATGAAAGCGGCTGTGATTTCGTCTATTTCCTGCTGGGTCGCTGGTTCATCCCCCAAATAAGGTGCGACGCCGAACGCGCCCACCATGCCGGACGGTCCCACCTGCCGGGCAACGCCGACATCCCGGTCGTCATAGAGACCCTCCATCTCGGTCTTGCCCGTTTGCCCGACGTGCCAGAGCTGGGGAATGATCTTGCCGCCGGCAGCGTGCACTTCATCGACGACGCGTTTCCAGCCCGCCAGAGCATCATCGCCATAGAACCGGGGAGCATTGGCCTCGTTGGAGGCGCTGGGATGTGGAATCCACGTGCCCTCGGTGATGATGAGCCCCACGCCACCTTCGGCGCGGCGACGATAATAACGCGCGACGTCCTCGCCGGGCACGCCGCCGGGCGAAAAACAGCGTGTCATCGGGGCCATCACGATCCGATTGGGGAGTTGCAGGGAGCCGTATTGGAAGGGCTGAAACAACGCTCCTGCGCGGGAGGCGAGTTCACCAAGGTCATCCATACGGCTCAGCCTCCTTTGCACGGCTCAAGGGTAGATGGCACAGCCCTCACGCGGCGCGGTAGGGGGTGATGACCTCCGCCGATCCCATGAAGAAGTGCGACAGGTCGAAGGCATCGCTCATCGTCATCGCGTCGGAGCCGGCACGGGCCATCAACTCCCTCTCGACCTCGGCCGGATCGTCGCAGTCGAGGTCGTAGATCGCCAGATATTTCCATCCGTCGCCCGACCGGAAACGATAGCGCTCTGCGCCGACCACGCCGGGCACCTTGAACACATCGCCCAAGTGGACGTCGTCATACCAACGGTTGAACTCCTCGTCCCGGTCGCCGACCGGGTTCGACAGGATCAGCATCTTGAACTTGGCCATGGCTTGCTCCTCAGGGGTTCAGCCGGATGTGCTGTCCGGACGCGGCTGCCTCCTCGATGGTCGCCAGCATCCGGTGGCGGGCAACGGCGATTTCGAAGTCCATGCCTGTCGCTCCCTTGCCCGCCAAGGCGTCGGACAGACGGCGGTAGACCTGCGCGACATTGAGCGCGAGACCGCCGACGTCGTCGGGCACCCAGCGATATTGCGACGGGATATCCACCGCCTCCAACTGCTTGTCGGAGCCGAAGCCGGCGCGCATCGTCATGTCGAACATCTGGGCATGACCGCCGGCCGCTTCGAGCCGGACGTCACCCTTGGTCCCGTTGATTTCCCACGCGAAGTTCGCCCCGCGCGAGGTGCCGCCGCGATAGTGGACGGTCGCCATCGCACCGCTGCTGAGAGCGCCGGTCACGACGATCTGATCGGGCGTGCGCTTGTCCCAGTTCTCACCGTTCTCGAGTTGCCTGACGACCGGCTGACGTATCGCCGTCGTCGCCGACAGCGTCTCAAATTCTCCGAGGCAGTGGCACATCACGTCGACCGCATGGCCGAAGGGGATGGTCAGCAGCGTCGCGCCGTTCGCGGGGTCGAGCAGATAGGTGTTCGGCCGGTCGACCCAGCCGCCCCATTGAATGCCTGTGCCGAACATGTTGGACGAGAGCACTTCGCCGATTTCGCCACTGGCGACGAGATCGCGCAGATAGGCAAACGGGGGGGCACAGCGTGCTTGCAGACCGATGACGCCCTGCAGCCCCGATGCGGCCACCAGCCGCGCCATCTCCTGCGCCTCGGCAAGCCCGTTGCCCAACGGCCACTCGCAATAGACATGCTTGCCGGCGGCTATCGCCATACGGACGAGTTCGAAATGATGCGGGACCTTCACGGTCACGGCCACGACATCCACATCCTCGCATGCGGCGAGGTCAGCGGCGGAGGAGAAACCGCGCTCGGGCGGCAGGCCGATGTCGGCTGCGGCCGCCTGCGCCGACTCGGCGCGTGTCGTCGCAACGGCGGCGACCCGATATTCGGGCAGGCCCTTCAGCGCCGGCACATGCGCCACGGCAGCCCAGCTCCGCTTGGGCTCATAGCCGATGATGCCGACGCCGATCTGCTTGTTGTTGGTCATGCTGCTCACATCCCTGCCAGAGCGCTGACGCCGCCACCGTCGACGACGAACTGCGAACCTGTCGAGAAGCTCGACTCATCGCTCGCGAGGTAAAGCGCCATGTTGGCGATCTCACGCGGCCGACCGAGGCGCCCCATCGGGATCATCTCGAAAAGCTGCTTCTGCAGGCGATCGGCGGTCTTCTGGTCGGGCTTCCAGGGATCGAAAATGGGCGTGTCGATCGGCCCCGGGTGGATGGAATTGCAGCGGATTGCCAGCCCACGCCGCGCGAAGTTGATCGCGATAGACTGAGTCATCAGCTTCACCGCGCCCTTGGTGGCCGAATAGCCGCAGTCGGCTGCAGTCGCGAGGATAGCGGCATTGGAGGAGATGTTGATGATCGAACCGCTGGCACCGCCCGGATTGCGCTGCATAAGCAACGAACCGTGCTTGCAGCCGAGCATCACGCCGGTCACATTGATCGAGAACAGCCGGTCCCAAGCCGCGACCTCGATATGCTCGAGCGCTCCCGTGCCCAGGATTCCCGCATTGTTGACGAGTATGTCGAGCCGCCCATGCTCCTTTTCAATGCGTGCGACGGCTGCTTTCCAGTCCTCTTCACGGGAGACATCGAGCGGCACGAAGGTCGCGCCCACGTCGGCCGCGACGGCAGCGCCCTGATCGGCGTTGACATCGCCCGAATAGACGACAGCGCCCTCCTCCGCGAACCGGCGTACCATCGCTTCGCCAAGCCCCGAAGCGCCGCCGGAAACCAGCGCAATCTTGCCTTCGATCCTGCCCGCCAACGCTCTCTCCTGTGTCTGGACTTGATATCCTGCCGGCGATCAGGCCGGCCATGATCGCTTGATGCCTTGCCATCGCCTGACGGCTGCGTGTCGGGAAGTCTCTCCCCCTGCATGGCCAAGCAAGTTCGAGAACGTCCGCAGGCAAGGTCGCGCGACGCCTTGATGCTATCGCGTATCGGCGACAAAATCAGGTGGAAAGCCATGAAGATTCTCGTGCCCGTGAAGCGGGTGATAGATTACAATGTGAAGCCGCGGG
>CAZHGR010000104.1:0-9952 GCA_964532255.1 uncultured Sphingobium sp. | reverse complement strand
ATCGGCGTCGACAATGTCGACATCCCCTATGCCTCGGCCAAGGGCGTGGTGGTCATGAACACGCCGTTCGGCAACTCGATCACCACCGCCGAACATGCCATCGCGCTGATGTTCGCGCTCGCGCGCCAGCTTCCGGAGGCGGACGCCTCGACGCAGGCGGGCAAGTGGGAGAAGAACCGCTTCATGGGCATCGAGGTGACCGGCAAGACGCTGGGCCTCATCGGCGCGGGCAATATCGGCTCGATCGTCGCCAGCCGCGCGCTCGGCCTCAAGATGAAGGTGGTCGCCTACGACCCCTTCCTGACGCCCGAACGCGCCATAGAGATGGGCGTCGAGAAGGCCGATCTCGACACGCTGCTGGCGCGGGCTGACTTCATCACGCTCCACACGCCGCTGACCGATCAGACGCGCAACATCCTCAGCCGCGAGAATCTCGCCAAGTGCAAGAAGGGCGTGCGGATCATCAACTGCGCGCGCGGCGGCCTGATCGACGAAGCGGCACTCAAGGAAGGGCTGGACAGCGGCCATATCGGTGGCGCGGCGCTCGACGTGTTCCAGACCGAGCCGGCCAAGGACAGCCCGCTGTTCGGAACGCCGAACTTCATCTGCACTCCGCATCTGGGCGCGTCGACCAGCGAGGCGCAGGTCAATGTCGCGTTGCAGGTGGCGGAGCAACTGTCCGACTATCTGATGACCGGCGGCGTCACCAACGCGCTCAACATGCCCAGCCTGTCGGCGGAGGAAGCGCCCAAGCTGCGGCCCTATATGGCGCTCGCGGAGAAGCTCGGCGCGCTCGTCGGCCAGCTTTACGGCGACAAGATCCGGGGCGTCGCCGTGGAGACCGAGGGCCATGCCGCCGAACTGAACCAGAAGCCGATCACGGCAGCGGTCCTCGCGGGCCTGATGCGCGTCTATTCGGACACGGTGAACATGGTCAACGCGCCCTATCTGGCCAAGGAGCGCGGTCTTGACGTGCGCGAGGTGCGCCACGACCGCGAGGGCGACTATCAGACGCTCGTGCGCGTGACGATCACCACCAGCGACGGCGAGAAGTCGGTCGCGGGCACGCTGTTCGGCAACGCCCAGCCGCGCCTCGTCGAGCTGACCGGCATCAACATGGAAGCCGATCTGGCGGGCACGATGCTCTACATCGTCAACCGCGACGCGCCGGGCTTCATCGGCCGCGTCGGTTCGGCGCTGGGCGAGGCGAGCGTGAATATCGGCACCTTCCACCTCGGCCGGCGCAATGTCGGCGGCGAGGCGGTGCTGCTGCTGTCGGTCGACGGCACGGTGCAGGAGCCGCTGCTGTGGGAGATCTGCAAGCTGGAAGGCGTGCAGGACGTCAAGCTGCTGAAGTTCGCCTGATCCATGGGACGGTGGGGGCGCGGGCCTTCACCGTCCTTGCCTTGGCGGTCGTTGCGTTCCTGTGTTCGCGCAGAGGCGCAAAGAGCGCAGAGAGGTGGCACGAGCGAGCGCCGCAGGCCTCCGATCCGCAATGCTCCGCCTGATGGGAGAGCGGCTTCGCCGCGCGGGTGACCCTCTCCGCGCCTCCGCGCGAACCCTTTAACCGGCTTCGGGATCAGCGGTGAAGCTGGCGAAGCGCCAGCCGTCGCCGTCCTTCTCGAACACATAGACATAGGCGCCGCAGCCGACCGACATCGCCTCGCCGTCTGCAAGGGGGGTGGCGCGCGCAAGGCATTGGCGGAGCGTCGGCGGTGCGAACAGCGCCATCCAGATCGTTTCGAACCGCTCCGCGCCGATGGCCGAGCCCGCGAAAAGGAAAGGGAAGCGGGTGAGCATGCGCACGGCGTTCCTGTCCTCGCCGCTCACGGCGGCGGCGAAGTGCCGCCAGAAGGCCGCGAAGGCGGGGTCATCAGACGACGATTCCGCGCGCTCGGCCGGGTCGGGCTCTCCCAGCGACAGCCGCACGATGCGCAGCTCGTCCTGATACCAGGGGTCGGCGATGAAGCTCGCCCTGGCCCACATGCCGTCGGCGAGCGCGACCGGCGGGTCGCCGATATTGGTGAAGCTGGCGTTCGACGGATAGTCGCCGACGGTGAAGGCGAACCATTGCGTGCCGATGTAGAATTGTTCGAGGGTCTCGGTGCGATAGCTGTTGCTCGTCCCGACGCCGACCCCGCGCGAGGTCCCGAGCCACACGCGGCGGGTTTCGCGGCTGTGGACGCTGATCGGGCCTTCGACGGTCCTGACCTCCGGCGAGGCGGCGAGCGCGCGCATGTGGTGATGATCGGCCAGCGGCAGGACGAAGGTGAGCAGGACCAGCAGCAGCGTGATGCCTCCGCCGATCCACAGCGTGCGCCGCCGCCTGCCCCGCGCGAACAGCGCCAGCGTCACCACCAGCGCGGCGGCCGGCAGGATCAGCAGCTTATATTGGTCGAACGGCTGATCGGCCGTGTCGAATATCACCCGCATGGACCCGCCCCCCGCGCTCCGCAGATTCTCGCTCGCCTGTACCGAATTATGCGCTAGAGGCGCGATCATGACCACTTCCGTTTCATCCGGCCTGCTGCCCGAGGGCCTTTCGGACCGGCTGCCGCCCGATGCGCAGGCGGCGGCGCGTCTCGTCCGCGATGTCGTCGATACGCTGACGGCGCATGGCTACGGCCTCGTCATGCCGCCGATCGCGGAGTTCGAGGAGACGCTGAACCGGCGGCTCCAGTCGGTGCGCCCGATGGACCTATTGCGCGCGGTCGATCCGATCTCGCAGCGCACGCTGGCGCTCCGTCCCGACTTCACCGCGCAGGTGGGACGAATCGCAGCGACACGGCTGGCGCAGGCACCGCGCCCGCTCCGGCTCTGCTATGCGGGACCGGTGATCCGCCTGCGCGCCGATCAGCTCCACCCGGAGCGCGAGCGGATGCAGATCGGTGCCGAGCTGATCGGATCGGACAGCGTTGCGGCGGCGGTCGAGATCGTGACGATGACGATCGAGGCACTGCAGCGTGCGGGGGTCGAGGGGATCACCATCGATTTCACGCTGCCCGACCTCATCGACTGCCTGGCCGATGGGCCTCTGCCCGTTGCGCGGGGACCGGTGCGCGAGGCGCTGCGCGACGCGCTCGACGCCAAGGACGCGGGCGCCGTCGCCGATCTGGGACCGCAGGCCGCGGCCTATCTGCCGCTCATCGGCCTGACGGGACGGTTCCACGCGGCGATGGACGCGCTTGAGGCATTCGACGCCGGGGCAGGCGCCGGCGCGGTGGCGAGCCGGATCGCGGGCCTTCGCGCCATAGCGAAGCCCATCGGCTGGGACGTCACGCTGACCCTCGATCCCACCGAACGGCACGGGTTCGAATATCAGAACTGGTTCGGCTTCTCGATCTTTGCCGAGGGCTTCACCGGCGAAATCGGGCGCGGCGGCAGCTATGCCATCGCGCGCGACGATGGCACGTTCGAGCCGGCGATGGGCTTTTCCCTCTATCCCGACCCGCTGATCGACGCGCGGTCGGGGCGGGGCGAGGTGCGGCGCGTGTTCCTGCCGATCGGGCATGACGCGCAGCGGGCGCAGGCTTTGCGCAGCGAAGGCTGGGTAACGGTCGCCGCGCTGTCCGAAGCCGACGATGGCCGCGCTCTGGGCTGCTCGCACCGCTTGTCCGGGGACGCGCCGGTCGCCTATTGAGCGGGGTCGGCCCGGTTCGCGTCGAAGGCACCACGCGCTGCCTCGATCCGCTCCAGATTGCTTTCCACCCATGTCCAGACGCCACAAAAGGCATAGCTGAGGCTCTCACCGAGTTCGGTGAGGCGATAATCCACACGCGGCGGGATCACCGGATGGACGGTGCGGATGACGAGGCCGTCGCGCTCCATCCGGCGCAGCGTCTGCGTCAGCATCTTCTGGCTGATTCCTTCGACCCGGCGACTGATCTCGGAGAAGCGCTGCTCGCCATGATCTTCCAGCACCTCGAGGACCAGCATCGTCCATTTGTCCGCGACCTGGCCGATGACCTCGTTGACCAGACGCTCGACGCGCGGGTCGGTGCCTTCGGGTGGAAGCACGCGATGCTCGCCCTCCGGCGGTCCGCCGTCCGTGCCGGTGGCGGCAGGGGCACCGCTCGGTAACTCGCTATCCATGCGGTGCCTATAAATCTTTCAGGTGCCTTCTTCAACGCGCGCCGCCGCGGCGTACATGGCATGTCACCACATTCGAGGAGACACATCATGCGCATGGCAGGCAACACCATCCTCATCACCGGCGGCACCGCCGGCATTGGCCGCGCCTTGGCGGAGCGGTTCCACAACGAGGGCAACCGCGTGATCATCGCGGGCAGGCGGCAGTCGGCGATCGACGAGATCACCGCCGCTCACCCCGGCATGGCGGGCTATGTCGCCGACATGACCAGCGCGGAGGATATCGCGGCGCTCGCCGCAAAGGTCGTCGCCAATCATCCTGCACTCAACGTCGTTGTCGCCAATGCCGGCATCATGCGAACCGAACGACTGTCGCAACGCCGCGACCTTGCCGACGCGCTGGAGACGATCACGACCAACCTGATCGCACCCATCCGGTTGATCGACGCGCTCGTCGAGCATCTCGCGGCACAGGAGGACGCGGCGATCGTCACCGTCTCCTCGGGGCTCGCCTTCGTGCCGCTCGCCTGGACCCCCACCTACAGCGCGACCAAGGCGGCGATCCACAGCTATACCGCCTCGCTTCGCTACCAGCTCGAAGGGAAGGTCGACGTGATCGAGCTCGCGCCTCCGGGGGTGCAGACGGAACTGACGCCGGGGCAGTCGGGGCGCGACGGCTATATGCCGCTCGCCGACTTCATCGACGAGGTGACGGCGCAATTTGCGGAGCAGCCAACGCCCCGGGAGATACTGGTCGAACGGGTCAAGGGCTTGCGCTATGCGGAGCAGGAGGGCCGCTTCGACGCGGCGCTCCGGATGGTCAGCGACGGCTATCGCCAGCATATGACGAACGGCACCGATTGACAGCAGCGGCCGGGGCCACTAGTCCGCGCCCCGGACCGGGCACCCGCCCGCTGATCCCGTCCCGTCGTCGAGTCCTGTCGAAGGACGACGTGGAGCCGCCCGGCAGGGTGGAGGACTTTATCCATGGCAAATGTGACGGTGATCGGTGCCCAGTGGGGTGACGAGGGCAAGGGCAAGATCGTCGACTGGCTGGCGAGCCGTGCCGACGTGGTCGTCCGATTTCAGGGCGGTCACAATGCCGGCCACACGCTGGTCGTCGGTAACAGCACCTACAAGCTGTCGCTCCTTCCCTCTGGCATCGTTCGCGGCACGCTGAGCGTCATCGGCAACGGCGTCGTTCTCGATCCCTGGCATTTCTGCGAGGAGGTGGCGAAGCTGCGCGGGCAGGGCGTCGCGGTCAGCCCCGAGACGCTGCACATCGCGGAGACAGTGCCGCTGATCCTGCCGTTCCACCGCGACCTCGACGCGCTGCGCGAGGATGCGAGCGGCGCGGGCAAGATCGGCACCACCCGGCGCGGGATCGGTCCCGCTTACGAGGACAAGGTCGGCCGCCGCTCGATCCGGCTGTGCGACCTGGCGCATCTCGACGACCTGGGGCCGCAGCTCGATCGCGTCTGCGCGCATCATGACGCGCTTCGCGCCGGTTTCGGCGAGCCTCCGGTGGACCGCGACTCGCTGCTGGCGGACCTGCGCCAAGTCGCGGAGTTCGTGCTGCCCTTCGCAAAGCCCGTCTGGGTCACGCTCAACGCCGCCAAGAAGCGCGGCGACCGCATCCTGTTCGAGGGCGCGCAAGGCGTGCTTCTCGACGTCGATCACGGCACCTATCCGTTCGTCACCTCGTCCAACACCATCGCGGGCACGGCGTCGGGCGGATCGGGCCTCGGCCCGTCCTCGGTCGGCTTCGTGCTCGGCATCGTGAAGGCGTACACGACCCGCGTCGGCGCGGGGCCGTTCCCGACCGAGCAGGAGAATGACGTCGGCCAGCGGCTGGGCGAACGCGGCCACGAGTTCGGGACGGTGACGGGGCGCAAGCGCCGCTGCGGCTGGTTCGACGCGGTGCTGGTGCGCCAGGCGGCGGCGGTAAGCGGCATCACCGGCATCGCGCTCACCAAGCTCGATGTCCTCGACGGGTTCGAAGAGCTGAAGATCTGCACCGGCTATCGTGTCGGCGACCGCGCCTATGATTATCTGCCGCCGCACCCGCAGGATCAGGCGCGCGCCGAGCCGGTCTACGAGACCATGCCGGGATGGCAGGAAACGACGGCGGGTGCGCGGAGCTGGGCCGAACTGCCGGCGCAGGCGATCAAATATATCCGTCGGATCGAGGAACTGATCGAGTGCCCGGTGGCGCTGGTATCGACCTCGCCCGAACGCGAGGACACGATCCTGGTGCGCGATCCGTTCGAGGACTGAGGGGGCACCCGAAGCGCCATTCCAGCGAAGGCTGGCATCTCCTGATTTGAGGTGATGCATTCGCTTCAAGCGACCCCAGCCTTCGCTGGAGTGACGACGTTGTCAGAACTCCACTTCCAGCTCGGCGATCTCCTCCGGCTCGTCCTGCGCGGCGGCGTACCATTCGCGCATCGGTGCCCAATCCTCGATCGTCCGGCAATAGGCGCGCGATGATTCCGACAGTGCCACGGCATAAGTGACAAAGCGCGTCGCGACGGGCGCGTACATGGCGTCGGCGACGGTCGGGCTGTCGCCGAACAGGAACGGCCCGCCATAGCGCTGGCGGCAATCGGTCCAGATCGCCTCGATCCGCTCGATGTCGGGCAGCGCACCGGTGAAGATCGGAAAGCTCTCGTGCCGGACCTTCAGGTTCATCGGCAGCGCCGAGCGGAGGTTGGCGAAGCCCGAGTGGATTTCGCCCGATACCGCACGGCAGTGGGCGCGCGCGATCCGGTCGGCGGGGTAGAGGCCCGCATCCGGAAAGGTCTCGTGCAGATATTCGGCGATGGCGAGCGTGTCCCAGATGCTCGCGCCGTCATGGGTCAGGCGCGGAACCAGCACAGAGGGCGAAAGGAGCAGAAGCTCGGCGCGATTGCCGGGATCGTCGATGCCGACGATCCGCTCCTCGAACTCCAGCCCGGCGAGACGACACAGCAGCCAGCCGCGAAGCGACCAGGACGAATAGGTCTTGCTGGACAGCGTCAGTTCCGCCTTGGCCATGTCTCTCTCGCTCCCGATCCGGTACGATCATTCCGCGTCCCGGTCATTTCGCACTTGCTCTGACTCATGATGCAGTGCAGCATCGTTTCGGTAAAGAAAAATAGTGCAGGCGGGCGTGACGGACGATGCTTTACGGGGCGTATCAGGCATTCAGCGACTCGATGGAGCCGATGCGCATGTCCGCGCGTGTGGCGCTGCGGATGCGGCCCTTCCTGCCAATGGCGGAAACGCCGATGATCCGGCGCGGCTATGCCCTGGCGCAGATCGTCGACAGCGCCCGCCTGACTCATGCCCGGCCGCCTTACGATATCCACCGGGTACGCTCCGGAAACCGCGAGGTCACCGTGCGCGAGGAGGTGGTGCATTCGACGCCGTTCGGCGATCTGCTGCACTTTGCCAAGGACGGCGTGACCGCGCCGCAGCCGCGCGTGCTGCTGGCGGCGCCGCTGTCGGGCCATTTCGCGACCCTGCTTCGCCAGACGGTCGAGGTACTGCTGCGCGACCATGACGTCTATGTCACCGACTGGAAGAACGCGCGTGACATTCCGCTGAGCGCGGGCCGGTTCGGGCTTGAGGATTATACCGACCATCTGATCGAATGGCTTCGCCATTTGGGGCCGGGCGCGCATCTGATGGCGGTGTGCCAGCCTTGCGTGTCCGCGCTCGCCGCCGTTGCCGTGATGTCGGAGGCGCGCGATCCCTGCACGCCGCGTTCGATGACGCTGATGGGCGGCCCCGTCGATACACGGGTTGCGCCAACGGTCGTCAACAAGCTGGCGATCGAGAAATCCTTCGACTGGTTCGAGCGAATGATGATCCACACCGTGCCCATGCGCTATGCCGGGCGCGGGCGCAGGGTCTATCCGGGTTTCCTGCAAGTCACCGCCTTCATGTCGATGAACATGGGACGGCATGGCGAGCAATATCGGCGCTATTATGCTCATCTGGCGGACGGCGCGGTCGACGAGGCGGAGTCGATCCGCGAGTTTTATGATGAATATCTCGCGGTGCTGGACCTTACCGCCGAATTCTATCTGGAAACGATCGATCAGGTGTTCCAGCGCGCGCTGCTTCCCCAGGGCGAGTTCATGCACCGGGGACGGCCGGTGCGCCCGGAGACGATCCGCCGTACCGCGCTGCTGACCGTCGAGGGGGAGCGCGACGACATCTGCGCGGTGGGGCAGACGGCGGCGGCGCATACGCTCTGCAGCCGGCTGCCGCCCCATCTCAAGCGCCACTATCTGCAGGCGGGTGTGGGCCACTACGGCATCTTCGCCGGGCGGAAGTGGGAAACGCAAATCTATCCGCAGGTCCGCAACATGGTGCTCGCCACGAGCTGAGGTTTGGTTCAGCCGGGCCGGTTCAGCCAGCCCGGTTTAGCCAGGCAGGGTCTGCGCGATCTCAGGGCGGAGCGAGACGGTCTGGCGCAGACGGCTGTCGCGTGCCATCTGGGTATAGACGCTCACCAGCCGCTCGTGCATCTGCCTGACCTCGTCGTCGGGGGTGCGCGTGGCAAGCAGGCGGTGCTCGCGGGCGCGGCGGCGGTAATAGTCGTGACGTGTCGGAATCATGCGGACCTCTCAAGACCTGCATGGATGCCGCGACCTTAAGGGCCGGTTGTTGACATGGATCAAAAATCGGCGCTCGCGGCCTCGCATCGCTGCATTGCCCTTTGCAGGGGCAGGGCCTAAATGGCGGCGACCATGACCCAGCCGCTGATCTTCGCCATTCCCAAGGGCCGCATCCTCGACGAGGCGCTGCCGTTGCTGGCTCGTGCCGGCATCGAGCCGGAAGCGGAGTTCCATTCCAAGGGGAGCCGCGCGCTTCGCTTTGCGACCAATATCGACGGCCTGTCGATCATCCGTGTGCGCGCGTTCGACGTCGCCACTTTCGTCGCGCATGGTGCCGCGCAGATCGGCATCGTCGGGTCCGACGTGATCGCGGAGTTCGATTACTCGGAGCTTTACGCGCCGGTCGATCTCGCCATCGGCCACTGCCGCCTGTCGGTCGCCGAACCCGCCGGGGCGGCTGACGAGGATATCGCGGCGCTCAGCCATGTGCGCGTCGCGACCAAATATCCGCATCTGACCCGCCGCCATTACGAAGCGCAGGGCATCCAGGCCGAGTGCGTGAAGCTCAACGGCGCGATGGAACTCGCGCCATCGCTGGGGCTGGCGCGGCGCATCGTCGACCTGGTGTCGTCGGGCGCGACGCTGAAGGCCAATGGCCTTGTCGAGACCGCGAGGATCATGGACATCTCGGCGCGGCTGATCGTCAACCGCGCGGCGATGAAGATGCGCGCCGGGGAGATCGTGCCGATGGTGGAGCGTTTTCGCGCGGCGGTCGCGGGCACGGGCGGCGAGGTAAGCGATGCCGCTTAGGCTCGACACGCGCGACGCCGGATTCACGCAGGCGTTCGACGCGCTCGTCAACGCGCGGCGCGAGGCTGACAGCGATGTATCCGATACGGTGCGTGCGATCGTCGCGCGCGTTCGCGCCGACGGCGATGCGGTCCTTGCCGAGCTGACGCGCACCTATGACCGACACGATCTCGACGCGACCGGCTGGCACGTCAGCCGCGCGGAGATGGAGGCGGCCTGCGCCGGTATCGACCGCGAGCTGCTGCAGGCGCTCGAACTCGCCGCCGAGCGGATCACCGCCTATCATGAAAAGCAGCGCCCGGCGGACAGCGACGGCGTGGACAGCGCGGGCGTCCGGCTGGGTGCGCGCTGGCGTGCGGTGGACGCCGCGGGCCTCTATGTCCCCGGCGGTAATGCGGCCTATCCGTCGAGCGTGCTGATGAACGCGCTGCCCGCCAAGGTCGCGG
>CAZHGR010000103.1:0-9956 GCA_964532255.1 uncultured Sphingobium sp. | reverse complement strand
CCCCCCCCCCCCCCCCCCCCCCCCCCCCCCCCCCCCCCCCCCCCCCCCCCAGTTTTCACCCCGAATACGTCAAACGAGATTGTGAAGAGTGACTGGAGTTCAGACGTGTGCTCTTCCGACACCGTCTGCTGGCTGTGGTCGATGGCGGCCTGAAGCATCTCGCGCTCCGGCGAGAACCAGAAGCCGTTGTAGATCAGCTCGGCATAGCGCGGTGCCAGCTCGTCCTTCAGATGCGCGGCACCGCGGTCGAGCGTCAGTTGCTCGATGCCGCGATGGGCGAGGTGGTAGATGGTGCCGCCCGGCGTTTCGTACATGCCGCGCGACTTCATCCCCACGAAACGGTTCTCGACGAGGTCGAGGCGGCCGATGCCGTGGCGGCGGCCATAGTCGTTGAGCGTTTCGAGCAGCGTTGCGGGGCTCATCCCCTCGCCGTTGATGGCGACGCCGTCGCCGCGCTCGAAGTCGATGGTGATATATTCGGGGCTGTCGGGCGCATCCTCCGGATTGACGGTGCGCGAGTAGACGAAGTTCGGGACTTCCTCCCACGGGTCCTCCAGCACCTTACCTTCCGACGAGGTGTGGAGCATGTTGGCGTCGGTGGAGAAGGGGGCCTCGCCGCGCTTGTCGCGCGGGATCGGGATCTGGTGCTGCTCGGCAAACTCGATCAGGCGGGTGCGGCTGGTCAGGTCCCATTCGCGCCATGGCGCGATCACCTTGATATCGGGCTGAAGCGCATAATAGCCAAGTTCGAAGCGCACCTGGTCGTTGCCCTTGCCGGTCGCGCCATGGCTCACCGCGTCGGCACCGACGGCGCGCGCGATCTCGATCTGGCGCTTGGCGATCAGCGGCCGCGCGATCGACGTGCCGAGCAGGTACAGCCCCTCGTACAGCGCGTTGGCGCGCATCATCGGGAACACATAGTCGGCGACGAACTCCTCGCGCAGGTCGTCGATGAAGATATGCTCGTCCTTGACGCCCATCAGCTTCGCCTTGGCGCGCGCGGGTTCCAGCTCCTCGCCCTGACCCAGATCGGCGGTGAAGGTCACCACCTCGCAGCCATATTCCTGCTGCAGCCATTTCAGGATCACGCTGGTGTCGAGGCCGCCGGAATAGGCGAGGACGATGCGCTTGATGTCGGCGCGGTTGGTGGTGCTGGGCATGGACGGACTCCGGCGGCTGCAAGGCGGGTTCAAGCGCGCGCGCGTATCAGTGGGGCGTATCACGCGCAAGGGGAAGGGCGGACATGTTGCATTGCGGCAACATCGGATCGGCGGAGCGGTGAACCGAGAAACTATCGGGTTTCCGGCGCATTCAGCGCTCCGTCCGTTCGACAAAGGAGAATATAATGCGTTTCATCTCAACCCTCGCCGCACTGCCGGTGCTGTTCGCGGCTGTTCCCGCGCTCGCGCAGGATACGGTCGAGAGGGCGCCCTTCACGGGGCCGCATGCGGAAGTCCTGATCGGCTATGAAAGCCTGCAGGCGGGCAATGACGGCGACGACATCAGCGAGGAAGCCGTGGCCTATGGCGTCGCCGGCGGCTTCGATTTCCAGGTCGGCCAGTTCATCGCCGGCGTTGAAGGCGAATATGGCGATTCCGACACCGACTTCTCGGCGGGCTTCGTCGGGCTGCCGGGCGGCGGATTTGAACTCGACACCGATCGCGATCTCTACGCCGGTGCGCGGGTCGGCTTCGCTGTCGCTCCCTCGACTCTGCTCTATGTGAAGGGCGGCTATACCAACCTGAAGCTGGAAGGCCGTTTCAACGACGGCGCTGGCACGCTTTACAATGACGGTTCGACGCTGGACGGCTTCCGCGTCGGCGCCGGGCTGGAACAGAAGTTCGCCGTGTTCGGCCCCAGCGGCTTCCTGAAGCTCGAGTATCGCTACTCGAACTACTCGAACCTGGACGTCAACGTCCGTGACGGCGAAGGCGACCTGATCGAAGGTTCGGACATCGACATCGATCTGGACCGGCACCAGGTGATGGCGGGGTTCGGCATCCGCTTCTGATCGAACGCTGTTCGACCAAGAGGAGGGCCGGGGCGATGCCCCGGCCCTTCTGCCGTTACAGCAACTGCGTGGCCAGCATCCACAGGCCGATCACCAGGAACAGGCCCGCCGCGAGATAGCGCATCAGCGCCAGCGGAATGCGGCGCACCAATGTCTCGCCCAGCAGCACGGCGGGCACGTTCGCGATCATCATGCCGAGCGTAGTGCCCAGCGTGACCAGCACGACATCCTCGAAGCGCGCGCCGAGCGCCACGGTAGCGATCTGCGTCTTGTCGCCCATCTCCACCAGGAAGAAGGCGACGAGCGTGGTGACGAAGGCACCCGCGCCCGACGGTGCTTTCAGCGGTTCGTCCTCGTCCATCTTGTCGGGGATCAGCGTCCACAATGCCATGACGATGAAACCCGCCGCGACGGCGATGCGGAACCAGGGCGCCTGCAGCACCCCCGCAACCCATTGGCCGAGCAGCGCCGCGAGGAAGTGGTTGGCGATCGTCGCGACAAAAATTCCGGCGATGATCGGCAGCGGGCGGCGCAGCCGGGTGGCGAGCAGAATGGCGAGAAGCTGGGTCTTGTCGCCCATCTCCGCGAGGGCGACCAATGCGGTCGACGTGAACAAGGCTTCCATGAGAACGGTCCCGGGCCGGGCGAACGGAACGCAATGCCACCTGCTCTCCCGCCCGGCCGGACGGAAAGCCGATGCCACTGGTCTTGCCCGGCGAACGCTCTTGGCTCGCCCCGCATGCCACGGCGTCTCCGCCGATTGTGTTGACATGCGGCCAGGACCGCTGACGGCCCGTGGACTACTCCCCGGATGACCCCATGGGCCTAGGCGAAGGCATCGCGGGGATCAACCTCCGCTCGTCCTCCAGCATATAGTCGCGCGTGAGCGGCAGCACGCGGCGGCTGCGGGTATATTGAAGCTGGTAGTTGACGAGGCCGCTATGCTCGAACGACATCGCCGCGCCCGCCAGATAGAAGGTCCACATGCGGAAGAAGCGGTCATCGTAGAGCCGCTCAATCGCGGCGCGGTTCGCCACCGTCCGCTTGTACCACTCGCGCAGCGTCAGGGCATAATGGAGCCGCAGCGTTTCCACGTCGGTCAGGAACAGGCGGTTGGGCTCGCTCGCTGTCATGATCTCCGAAAGCGAGGGGATGTAACCGCCGGGGAAGATATATTTGCGGGTGAAGGCGTCGGTGGTCCCCGGCGATCCCGCGCGGCCGATGGTGTGGAGCAGCATCACGCCGTCGGGGGTGAGCAGATTGTGGCAGGTGCGGAAGAAGGTTCGGAAATTGGGCACGCCCACATGCTCGAACATCCCGACCGACACGATCCGGTCGAACGGACCGGTGATGTCGCGATAGTCCATCAGCTCGAACCGGACCCTGTCGGCCACGCCAGCGTCTGCGGCACGGCGGCGGGCGAGCGAGAGCTGCTCGGTCGACAGGGTGATGCCGGTGACATCGACGCCGAAATGGCGGTTCAGGTACAGCGCCATGCCGCCCCAGCCGCAGCCGATGTCGAGCACCCGCTGTCCCGGCTGGAGCCGCAGCTTGGCGGCGATATGCGCCTTCTTCGCTTCCTGCGCCTCTTCCAGCGTCATGTCGGGGCGCGCGAAATAGGCGCAGCTATACTGCCGGTCGGCATCGAGGAAGAGGTCGTAGAGACCGGCGTCGAGATCGTAGTGATGCGCGACATTGCTGCGCGACCGCGCGCGCCGGTTGATCTGGCGCAGCGGCTTGAGAAGGTGTTTCGCAAACCGCTCCAGCGGCCGCTTGGGGTTGATGCTGCGCGCCTGCTCGCGCGGATTGTTCGCGAAGACCAGTTCGAGCAGGCTCATGATATCGCCGCGCTCGATGATGATGCGGCGGTCCATGAAGGCTTCGGCAAATCCCAGGCGGATGTCAGTGATGATCTGCCACGCGACGCGCCCGTCGGCGAAACGCATCCTGATGTCGGGGAAATCGGGGTCGGGGGTACCAAACAACGTCGTCCCGCCCTGCGGGTCTACGACTTCCAGTGTTCCACGCTGCACCAGACGGCGCAGCACCGGTGCAAGCGGCCCGATCCCCATGACGCCTTCAACTGTTCACAAGCCGTACTGTTCCCTCAGATTCCGGCGTACCATTCGTAACCGGCCACATCCTCCCAGAAGCCGCCCTTGCCGCCGTAGATGCCCGACAGGTCGGCCACGGCCTCGATCCGGGTCAGATATTTGGCCTGCTTGTACCCCAGATGCCGTTCGGCGCGGAGCCGCAGCGGCGCGCCGTTGCGGACGGGCAGCGGCTCGTCGTTCAGCGCATAGGCGAGGATCGTCTGCGGATGGAAAGCGTCGATCAGGTCGATGCTCTCATAATAGGGCCGGTTGCCCCCCAACGTGTCGGCGCAGTGGAAGACGAGATAGCGCGCGCGGTCGCTGAGCCCGGCCTGGTCGAGCACGGTCTTGAGCGGGACGCCGCGCCACTTGCCGATCGCGCTCCAGCCCTCGACGCAGTCATGGCGCGTGATCTGCTCGCGCGCGGGCATCGACCGGAGCTGCGCGAGGCTGAGCGCAAGCGGCCGCGCGACCAGCCCGTCGACCTGCAGCCGCCAGCTTTCGAAGCCGGTGCGCCACACCGCCTTGTACGCCTCGGTATTGGGGTTGAGCGTGCCGTTGCCGCGGAAGAAAGGCGACATCTGGTCGGGGCGGAACTCCTTGGCGAGCGCATTGCGGTCCTGAAGCGCGCGCTGCGTCCACTGGTGCATGTTCTCGGCGGAGAAGAGGATCTTCTGAAAGAGCGGGTCCGCCCCCAGCCGGTCGCAGCCGGCGAGCAGCGTGGCGGCCGATGCGGTGAGGCTGCCGATGAGCGCGCGGCGGCTGATCAGGATGCTCATGCCCGCTTCTCCTCCTTGCGGTCGACCGGCAGGCGGTACCAGCCGGTGATCATCGAACGTATCTCGTTGAACGGCCCCGCCAGCAGCACCATGATCATGTGCACCACGAAGAAGGCGGCGAGAGTCCATGCGACGATGAAATGGATCGATCGCGCCGACTGGCGTCCGCCGAGCAGGTCGACGACCCAGGGCCAGGCGGCATTCATGCCGGGCGACATGGCGATTCCGGTCAGGATGACCAGCGGCAGCAGCACGAAGATGACGCCGACATAGCTTGCTTTCTGCAGGACATTGTAGCGCAGCGCTGCCGCGCCGGTGGGGAAGCGAAGGCGCGCATGCTCCCTGATATCATGGAGGATATGGCTGGGTGCCAGCTCGCCCTTGCGGAAGGCGAGATCGCGCGTGACATGGCGGTTGACGAGGCTCCACAGCATGTAGGCGAGCAGCGAGAAGCCGAGCAGCAGCGCGAACGCTAGATGCCAGTGGCGCGAGGTCGCCAGACTGTAGTGCGACGGGATCGTCAGCCAGTCGGGAAAGCGTTCGAGCACCAGCCAGGCCGGATCGGAATTGGCACCATAGTGGCCCCAGTAGAGCCGGGGATGCGCGTTGAAGATGCCCAGTCCGCTCGCGAACAGGACATAAAGGGTGATTGCATTCACCCAGTGCCACAGCCGCGTCGAGAGCCGGTGGCGCTTCACCAGACTGCCGCCGGCAGGTTCGTCCTGAAAGACGGTTTCGGTCATGCCCCGGTCTCCGCTTTACCCTGTTGCGATTACCATAGTTCGCGTGACGCCGCGAAAAGTTTCACCCGGGCAATGATTTTATGTCAGGCGTGACCCAGCGCCGTCGCGCCTCGACGGAAAACAGCCGCTCGCGCGACCAGTGCGCCAGCAGCCAGTCGGACCGGCCAAGCGGACCCGCCATCATCCGCGCGTGAATGGCGTGGAGCGGCGCGTCCGCCGGTTCACCAGCCAGATGCGCGCGTGTCATCCGGAGCGACGCGAGCGTGATCGTCTCATGATAGCCTTCGCTGTCGCTGTTCGTGCCGCCGACGCTTGCATTGTAGCGGCGGATCATGCCCGGCATGTCGGCCTCGGCATCGACCTCCGGACAGCGCAGGATCAGCCAGATCGCGGCGGCGAAATGCGCGGCATGGGTCCAGTCGGCCTTCGGCAGCGTGCAGGCGCGAAAGCGCTCCGCCACGTCGATCAGCGCGGCCTCGTCGGTATAGCGCATCAGCGCGGGCGGGGATTGGCCAGCGACGAGAGGACGCCGCGCAGCGTGCGGATCTCCAGGCTGTTCCAGCCCGGCTTGGTCAGCAGCGTGCGCAGCGTCCGCCGGGTGGCGGGCGCGCGGTCGGGCGGATAGAAATAGCCGGCACCTTCGAGCATAGTGTCGAGCTGCGCGATCATGCCGTCCAGTTCCTCCTGCGGCGCCGGTTGGAGCAGGTCGGTGACGGTCGGCTGGACGAGGGTTTCACGCTGGCTGGCGTATTTCGACCATTCATAGGCGCAGAGTATGACCGCCTGCGCGAGGTTCAAGGAGCCGAATTGCGGATTGACCGGCACGGTCAGGATCGACCGCGCCAGCGCTACCTCGTCGGTTTCCAGCCCGGAGCGCTCCGGCCCGAAGACGATCGCGCTGCGGCCGGGCTGGGCGGTGGTTTCGCGCGCGGCCTCCTCGGGTGTGACGACGGGCTTGGTAACGCCGCGCTTGCGGACAGTGGTGGCATAGACATGGACGCAGTCCGCGACCGCCTCGGCCAGCGTGTCGAAAACCTCGGCCTGTTCCAGCACCACGTCCGCTCCCGACGCCGATGGCCCGGCATCGGGATTGGGCCAGCCGTCGCGCGGCGCGACGAGGCGCAGCTCGGTCAACCCGAAGTTGAGCATCGCCCGCGCGGCTTTGCCGATATTCTCGCCGAGCTGCGGGCGGACGAGGATGATGAGGGGGGGAGGGGCATGCGTCCTTCGAGACGGGCCTTCGCTGTCGCTCAGTCCCTCCTCAGGATGAACGGCGGCAGGCGCGTTACGCCGTTCGCCCTGAGGAGCCGCTGAGCTTGTCGAAGCGGCGTCTCGAAGGGCGCTTGTTCGACGTCCGAGTGCGCTGATCCGATCCCAGTCTCCCGCAATGAGCGCCTCCTTCTTCGCGCGTGACCAGCCCTTGATCTGGCGCTCGGCCGTCAGTGCATCTTCCCGCGACCCGCAATCCGCCGACCACACCAACTCCACCGGCCGCCGACTCCGCGTATAGCCCGCCACATCCCCCGACTGGTGCTGCGCCACCCTTCGCTCCAGATCATCGGTGTGCCCGACGCAATAGCTGCCGTCCGAACAGCGCAGCATGTATACCCAGAAGCTCACTCCCCGCTCACCTCGCGGATCGACCCGGCAAATTCCTCGAAGTCGCGGGCTTCGGTGAAATCCTTGTAGACGCTGGCGAAGCGGATGTAGGCGACGCTGTCGAGACCTTTCAGCCCCTCCATCGCCAGCTCGCCGATGCGGTGCGAGGGGACCTCCGCCTCTCCGGCGGTTTCGAGCTGGCGCTGGATTCCCGATACGAGCTGGTCGATCCGTTCGGGCGCGATCGCGCGCTTGCGGCAGGCGAGCTGGATCGAGCGGGCGAGCTTCTCGCGGTCGAACGGCTCGACCTTGCCGCCCGCCTTGCCCACCATGACCTCGCGCAGCTGAATCCGTTCGAACGTGGTGAAGCGCGCGCCGCATCCCTCGCATTGCCGCCGCCGCCGGATCGCCGCCCCGTCCTCGCTGGGACGGCTGTCCTTCACCTGGCTGTCTTCATGGGCGCAGAAGGGGCAGCGCATTCCGGCAACTCCGTTCGTCCTGAGGCAGAGACTGAGCTTGTCGAAGTCTCGTCTCGAAGGACCGCTGTGCAACCGCCCTTCGAGACGGTTTTCGCTGACGCTCAGCCCTGCCTCAGGGCGAACGGATCGCTCATCAATAGATCGGAAAGCGCGTCGTCAGCGCCGCCACCTTGTCGCGCACGCGCTGCTCGATCTGGCCGTCGCCATCCTCGCCATTCTTCGCGAGGCCCTCGACCACCTCCGCGATCAGCGCGCCGATCTCGCGGAACTCGGCCTCGCCGAAGCCGCGCGTGGTGCCCGCCGGGGTGCCGAGACGGATTCCCGAGGTGACGAAGGGCGAGCGGCTGTCATAGGGAACACCGTTCTTGTTGCAGGTGATCCAGGCGCGGTCGAGGCCCTTTTCCGCCGCCTTGCCGGTCACGTCCTTGGCCGACAGGTCGACCAGCATCAGATGGTTGTCGGTGCCCCCCGACACGATCCGAAGGCCCGCATCCTCGACCGCGGCGGCCAGCGCCTTGGCATTGGCGGCGACGCGGCGGGCATAATCCTTGAACTCGGGGCGCAGCGCCTCGCCGAACGCCACCGCCTTGGCGGCGATGACATGGACCAGCGGCCCGCCCTGAAGACCGGGGAAGATCGCGCTGTTGATCTTCTTGGCGATCGCCTCGTCATTGGTGAGGATGATGCCCGAGCGGGGGCCGCGCAGCGACTTGTGCGTGGTCGTCGTGGTGACATGCGCGTGCGGCACCGGGCTTTCATGCGCGCCGCCCGCAACGAGGCCGGAGATGTGCGACATGTCGGCGAGCAGCCAGGCACCCACTTCGTCGGCGATCTCGCGGAACCGCTTCCAGTCCCATGACCGCGAATAGGCCGTGCCGCCGCAGATGATGAGCTTCGGCTTGTGCTCGCGCGCCAGTGCCGCGACCTGATCCATGTCGATCAGCTCGTCCTCGCGACGGACCCCGTAAGCGACCGGATGGAACCACTTGCCCGACATGTTGACGGGGCTGCCGTGAGTCAGATGGCCGCCCGAATTGAGGTCGAGGCCCATGAACGTGTCGCCGGGGGTCAGGAGCGCGAGGAACACCGCCTGGTTCATCTGGCTGCCGCTGTTCGGCTGCACATTGGCGAACTGGCAGCCGAAGAGCTGCTTGGCGCGCTCGATCGCCAGCGTCTCGACCACGTCGGCATATTCACAGCCGCCATAATAGCGCTTGCCCGGATAGCCTTCGGCATATTTGTTTGTGAAGATCGAGCCGGTGGCTTCGAGCACCGCGCGGCTGACGATGTTCTCGGACGCGATCAGCTCGATCTTGTCCTGCTGGCGCTTCAGCTCGTTCTGGATCGCCTCGAACACCGCGGGGTCGGCGGTGGCGAGATCGTCGGTGAAGAAGCCTTTGGGCGCGGCATCCGCGGGCACGAGGGTCTGGCTGGCCATGGGTGCTGTTCCTTTCAGGCTGCGGTGGAGGCGTCCGCCGCGAAGGGCGGGTTGGAAAGCTTGTCGACGCGGCGCTGGTGCCGGTCGCCGGCGAAGGGCGTGGCAAGGAAGGTCTCGACGATTCCC
Organism: uncultured Sphingobium sp.; assembly: GCA_964532255.1. Taxonomy (GTDB): domain Bacteria; phylum Pseudomonadota; class Alphaproteobacteria; order Sphingomonadales; family Sphingomonadaceae; genus Sphingobium. The sequence goes on along the minus strand of CAZHGR010000103.1, from coordinate 688 downwards.
TTGGCCATGTCCACGCCGGTCAGGCGCGCGCCGATGGCGACGACGTTGGCGTCGTTATGCTCACGCGCGAGCCGGGCCGACAACGGCTCGGACACGCGCGCGCAGCGGCAGGCCGGGTTGCGATTGACGGCGATGGAGATGCCGATGCCGGAGCCGCACAGCGCAATTCCGCGCTCGGCGCGACCGCTCGCCACCGCTTCGGCCAGGCGATAGCCATAGTCGGGATAATCGACGCTGGCGGTGTCCGTCGGGCCAAGGTCCTCGACCGCGTGCCCCGCGTCGCGCAGCCAGTCGCAGAGATCGGCCTTGAGGGCGACGGCGGCGTGGTCGGAAGCGATGGCGATGCGCATGGCGATAAACCCTTGATTGATCCGGCAGTCGCGTCCCTTGGGGGCCTCCTTATATGGCAAGGAACGGGCCGGGGCGCGAATCGGTGGCCGCTACTTAAGGATTGCGCCCGATCAATGCCACCGTCGAATCCGGCGGCACTGTCGGCAGGGAGCTGTACCGTCGAGGGAAAGTCAGGGTGACCACGGCTGTCTTGTCCGAAACGAAAGCTCTCCTATATCAGCGCTCGAAGCGGTCCCGATCCGGCGATCTCTTGCGGGCGGGGCCGTAAACCGCTGAATGAATTTTGGGGTTTGAAGAGGACATAATGGCAAAAGTTATCGGCATCGATCTGGGTACC
>CAZHGR010000102.1:0-10054 GCA_964532255.1 uncultured Sphingobium sp. | reverse complement strand
CGGTTGCCGAGCTGGCCCGCGACATCCTCCGGAATGTCGATCGGGTTCTGGCTGATGAAATAGACGCCGACGCCCTTCGACCGGATCAGGCGGACGACCTGCTCGATCTTGTCGGTCAGCGCCTTGGGCGCGTCCTCGAACAGCAGATGCGCCTCGTCGAAGAAGAAGACCAGCACCGGCTTGTCGGGGTCGCCCACCTCGGGAAGCGTCTCGAACAGTTCGGACAGCAGCCAGAGGAGGAAGGTGGCGTAGAGCTTGGGGCTCGCCATCAGCCTGTCGGCGGCGAGCACATTGACCTGCCCCCGCCCCTTGTCGTCCACGGCGATGAAGTCCGCGATGTCGAGCGCGGGTTCGCCGAAGAAATGCGCGCCGCCCTGATCGTCGAGGGTCAGCAACTGGCGCTGGATCGCGCCGACGCTCGCCTTGGTGACATTGCCATAGTCGCGTGCGAGTTCGGCGGCGTTGTCCGCGCACCAGCCCAGCATCGCCTGCAGGTCGTCGAGATCGAGGAGCAGCATGCCCTGCTCGTCGGCGACCCGGAACGCGATCGCCAGCACGCCCTCCTGAGTCTCGTTGAGGCCGAGGAGGCGCGCGAGAAGCAGCGGCCCCATCTCGGACACCGTGGTGCGGACGGGATGCCCCTGCTGCCCGTAGAGGTCCCAGAACACCACGGGATTGTCAGTGAAGCTGTAGCCCTCGACCCCGATCTCGGCGGCGCGCGCGATCAGCCGGTCGGCGTTCTTGGCGGTCGGCGATCCCGCCATGGCGATGCCGCTGAGGTCGCCCTTCACATCAGCCATGAACACCGGCACGCCGCGCGCGGAAAAGCTCTCCGCAATGCCCTGCAGCGTGACGGTCTTGCCGGTGCCGGTGGCGCCCGCGATCAGGCCGTGGCGGTTGGCGCGGCGGAGGACGAGATGCTGGGGTTCCGACCCGCCGGTGCCTGCACCGATGAAAATACCCGCATCGCCCACCGTTGCCCTCCCGCAATGACCGAGGTCGTTGTCGCGAGGGGTATGCGGGGAGTCAAGCGGCGAGCAGAACGGGAGCACCTCCCCCTCCCCCCTCGTCACCCCAGCGAAGGCTGGGGTCGTTCGGGGCAGCGCGCCGCCTCAGGGAGATGCCAGCTTTCAGCCTATTGGCTGAAGTTTATCCGGAGCGCCTGCTGCAAGCAGGCAGTCGAAGGGCTGGCATGACGCATCGTGAAACCTCACCCCCCCCGGAAGCGGATGGCGATGAACGCGGCGGGCTGGCCGCGCCGCATGACCTGGAGCAGGATCGCGCCGCGTCCTTCCTGACGGGCTGCGGCAACCGCGCTGTTCAGGTCGGCCTCGCTCAGCACCGGCCGCCCGTTGGCGGTGACGACGACATCGCCGCGGCGCAGACCCTTGGCCCCCGCGTCGGTCGACGGATCGACGGCGGTGATCACCACGCCCTTGGTCGTGGTGGGCACGCCGACCTGCGACGCGATGTTGGGGGTCAGCGGCTGAACGGCGAGGCCGAGCTGCTGCTTGCCGGCGGCCTGCGTGCTGCCCTGATCCTGGTCGGAGAAATCGTCCTTCGGTTCGGCGCTGAAATTCGCCAGCTCTTCCTCGGGCGGACGCTGGCCGACAACAGCCGTGACGGTTGTCCGCTTGCCGTTGCGGATCAGCTCGATCGGCACGCGCTGCCCGATCGGCAGGTTGGAGACGATATAGGACAGAGTCTCGTCGGGCGTGACCTGCACGCCGTTGACCTTGACGATGACGTCGCCCGCCTGAATGCCTGCCTTGTCGGCGCCCTGGCCCGGTTCGACGCGCTGCACGAACTCACCCGTGTTGCGCGGCAGGCCGAGCGATTCGGCCATATCGCGCGACAGCGGGCTGATCGCGACGCCCAGATAGCCGCGCTTTACCGCCTGCCCGCGACGCAGCGTCTCGATGATCGGCACCGCGACTTCCGACGGGATCGCGAAGCCGATGCCGACATTGCCGCCCGACGGCGAAAGAATCTGCGAATTGATGCCGATGACGTCGCCGCTCATGTTGAACATCGGGCCGCCCGAATTGCCCTGGTTGATCGAGGCGTCGGTCTGGATGAAACGGTCGTCGGCACCGGTGGTGTTGCGGTGAAGCGCCGAGACGATGCCCGCCGTCACCGTGCTGCCGAGGCCGAAGGGATTGCCGATCGCGATCACCCAGTCGCCCACGCGCGCCTTGGTGCTGTCGCCGAACTTGACGAAGGGCAGCGCGCCCTTGGGCTCGACCTTGAGGACGGCGAGGTCGGACTTGACGTCGCGGCCGACCAGCTTGGCGGCATATTCGGTGCGGTCGGGCAGGATCACGGTGATCTCGTCGACTGTCGCGTTCTGGCTGCCCGGCGAGACGACATGATTGTTGGTGACGACATAGCCGTCAGCCGAGATGATGAAGCCCGAACCCAGCGACTGCGCCTGCCGGGTCTGCGGCTGCTGGCCCTCGCCAAAGCCGAAGAACTGGCCGAAGGGCGTGCCGGCGAAGGGATTGCGAACCTCGACCCGCTGCCGCGTCGAGATGTTGACCACGGCGGGCTGGAGCCGCTCGACCATGTTGGCGAAGCTGTCGGGCGCGCCAGCCGGAGCGGCTGCGGCCATGCCTTCGTTCTGGGCGGTCTGCGCCACCACATTCGAGCCGGAGGTGAGGCTGAGGGCGGTGCCGCCGACGAGAAGCGCTGCGGTCAGGGCATAAGCGTAACGCACTGTGTCATTCCTCTCAAAATCTTCAGGCCGGGCGGCGGGGACACGCCACTGACAGCCGGAGCCATGCGCCGACAGCGCATGGCGCACGACCGATGAACCGGCATTGAATGGCGCGGACCGGCCGCATCACCGCCCCTTGAATTCCCGCAGGAAATCATTGTCGGGCGACAGGACGACGCTGGTGCTCCCCTCGGCATTGGGGCCGAAGGTCGTGTTATAGGCCTGCATCGCGCGATAGAAGTCGTAGAATTGCGGGTCCTTGCCATAGGCGTCGGCATAGATGCGCGCCGCCGAAGCGTCGGCGTCGGCACGGATGAGCTGCGCCTGCTTGGCACCCTGGGCACGGATGGTCAGCGCCTCCTGCTCGCGTGCGGTCCGCATCCGCTGGAACGCGCTCTGCAGCGGCGTGCCGTCGGGCAGATCGGCCCGCTTGATCCTGACGTCGATGATCTCCGCGCCATATTGGCGGGCGACGCGGTTCAGGCCGACGCGGATATTGTTCATCACCGCCGTGCGCTCAGGCGAGAGCAACGCCGCGAACGGGCGCTTGCCGAGTTCGTTGCGCAGCGCCGAGCCGAGGATGGGGCGAAGCTGGTCGGCGACCCGTGCCTCGTTCCCGGCGGAGATGTACATGCGCAGCGGGTTGGTGATGCGATAGCGGGCGAAAGCATCGACCTGCAGGCGGAGCTGGTCGGTCGACAACACCTGCTGGCGCTCCATCTCGACCGATTGGATGCGCTTGTCGATCCACACGATCTGGTCGACCATCGGCAGCCGGACGTGGAGGCCCGCGCCGGTACGGCCGAAACGCTCGCCCGGCTTGTAGGCGTTGACGATCGCAACCGGCTCGCCAAAGCGGACAACCACTGCCTGCCGCGTCTCGGGCACGATCGAGAAAGTGGCGGCAAGCAGGATCAGCAGGACCGTCGCGATGATGGCGATGGCGACGCCGTTGCGGGGCAGCGCGTTCATGGCTGGGGTGCTCCCTCCGGCTGGGGTTGCGGCCGCGCGCGGATCGCGGGAAGCGGCAGATAGGGAGTCACGCCCGGCGCTTCCACGATGGTCTTGTCGACACGGCTCAGCACCTGCTCCATCGTCTCATAATACATGCGCTGGCGCGTGACCTCGGGTGCCAGACGATATTGCTCATACACCTTGTCGAACGCGGCGGCCTCGCCCTGCGCGCGGGCGGTGAGCTGCTGCGCATAGGCACGCGCTTCGTTGATGTAGGTCTGCGCGGTCTGCTGCGCGGCGGAGACTTCCTTGAAGGCGTCGTTGACCGCGTCCGGCGGGTCGGCCTGCTTGATCGCGACGCCCTGCACGGTCACGCCCGCACCATAGCCGTTGAGGATTTCCTGCATCCGCTCGCGCACGCGGTTCTCGATATCGGTCCGGCCCGCACCGAGCGCGGCGTCGAGGCTGACCGTCGCAAGGACGGCGCGCATCGCCGATTCGGCGACCTCGCTGATCGTCTCGTCGGGCGAGGCGAGCTGGAAGGCGTAGAGCTCGGGCGTGCTGATGTTCCAGCGCACCGAATAGGCCAGGTCGATGATGTTCTGGTCGCCGGTGAGGACCAGCTTCTCCGCCTCGCCGGTCGATCCGATATCGATCGTGCGGATTTCCTCGACGTCGATCACGTCGACGCTTTCGAGCGGCGCGGGCAGGCTCAGGCTGACGCCCGGAGTCAGTGTGCGCGAGAAGCTGCCGAGGAAGGTCACGATGCCCCGCTCCTGCGGGCCGATGCGGTGGATGCTCGTCGTGGCGAGCCAGATCGCCAAAATCGCGATCCCGCCATAGACCCACAGGCTGCGCGAGGGCATGCCGCCCGGCGCACCGCCGCCGCCAAAGGATCCGCGCGCGCGCCGGAGCAGTTCATCGATCGCCGATGGCCCCCGGCTGCCCGTGTAGCCGCCGCCGTTCCCCGCACCGGGCGGACGCGCCCACGGGTTGCGCGGACCGCCGCTGCGGCCCCCGCCCGAACCCTTGCCGGACTCGTCGTCGGACCCGCCTGGACTGCCCCAGGGGCTGCCTTCGTTGTTGAGCGTGCGCGAACCGCGCCGCCAGCCTCTCGCCATCGTCATGGCCGCCAATATAATGCGCTTGCCCGTCATGAACAGGGCGTTGCGGTCGTCGCCCCCGAAAAGATCGAAGCGAGCGGCTTCACGCGCGTCCCGGCGGCCGCTACATGCCGCCTCATGAGCGAAGGCAAGGCAGGCGCACCCGCCCCCGAAACACTGGCCGCCCTCCAGCGCGCGAGCGACGGCCGCGTCAGCTCCGCGCGGCTGCGCGACGGCGCGCTGACCGTGGTGCTGGAGGCGGGCGAGCTGTCCACCGAGGCGCGTGCGGGCATCGAACGCGCGATCCGGGCGGCGATGCTGGGCGTGGCCGAAGTCAGCGACAGCCGCATCGCGTGGACGAGCGAGAAGCGCGCCGGTCCGCGCATCATCGCGGTCGGATCGGGCAAGGGCGGGGTCGGCAAGTCGACGCTCGCCGTCAATCTCGCGGTCGCGCTGCGGCGTCAGGGGCGCAAGGTGGGCATGGTGGACGCCGACATCTACGGCCCGTCGCTGCCGCGCCTGCTGTCGAGCGAGGGCGTCCGGCCGGAGGCGCATGACAGCAAGATGATCCCGCTGCCCAATGGCTATGGCATACCGATGCTGTCGATGGGCCATCTCGTCCAGCCGGGGCAGGCCGTCGCGTGGCGCGGACCGATGGCGGGCAACGCGCTCGGCCAGCTCTTCGACGCGCATTGGGGGGATGTCGAGATCATCGTCGTCGATCTGCCTCCGGGCACCGGCGACGTCCAGCTCACCATGATCCAGCGCCACAAGCCCGCCGGTGCGGTGATCGTATCGACACCGCAGGACCTGGCGCTGATGGACGCGACGCGCGCGATCAGCCTGTTCGAGCAGGCCGAGGTGCCGATCATCGGCCTCGTCGAGAACATGGCCGGCTATGCCTGCCCGCATTGCGGAGAGGTCAGCGACCCCTTCGGCCAGGGCGGGGCGGAGGCGGCGGCGCGGTCGATGGGCCTCGCCTTCCTCGGCCGCGTGCCGCTCGCGATTGCCGTCCGCCGGGCATCGGACGCCGGCGCGCCTCCGGCAGCGGGCGACGAAGCGGAAGCGGAGCCTTTTATCGCGATCGCGGAACGGATCGGCCGCTGGCTCGATAACAGCAGGGCCTGAGTTCCACGCCGAGAGGACATGCCATGACGCTGACCGCCGACTCCGATATCTCGCTGCTCCTGACCAGCACGCGCACCATCGCGCTGGTGGGCGCATCGGCCAATCCTGCGCGCGCCAGCAACGGCGTGATGGCCTTCCTGCTGCGCCAGGGTTATCGCGTCATCCCGGTCAATCCCGGCCTTGCGGGGCAGGACCTCCACGGCCAGCCGGTGGTCGGATCGCTCGCCGAGATCGAGGAGCCGGTCGACCTCGTCGATATCTTCCGCGACAGCGAGGCAGCGGGCGATGTCGTCGACCAGGCGATCGCCATGGGTGCCAAGGCGGTGTGGATGCAGCTCGGCGTCGTCAACGAGGCAGCGGCGGAGCGAGCCGAGGAAGCGGGTCTGAAAGTGGTGATGGACCGCTGCCCCAAGATCGAGATCGGCCGGCTGGGGATCGAAAAGGTCGGCTGAAGCAGGCAGCTTCGCCCTGACCCTCTCGGTCACCCCAGCGAAGGCTGGGGTCGCTGGCGGTCGGGCGCCGACCTCGGGAGATGCCAGCGTCCGCTGGCATGACGTGCTGGGGACAACCCTTCCCACCCGCTCACCTGCCGTCTAAGCAGGCGGAATGCAGGTACGTCAAAGCGGGATGGGGAGACGGCGGAAGGGGTCTGCGATCAGCCGTCGCGGCCTGCTCGTCGGCGGGCTGGCGGCGGGCGGACTGGCGCTCGGCTGGGCAACATGGCCGCGATCCTATGAACCCCGGCTGCAGCTCGCGCCCGGCGAGACAGCGATGGGCGCGTTCCTCAAGATCGACCGCGCCGGGCAAATCATCGTTCTCGTGCCCCAGACCGAAATGGGCCAGGGCGTCTATACCGTGCTGCCGCAGATACTGGCGGACGAGCTGGGTGCCGACTGGCGCACCGTCGCGGTCCAGCCCGCCATGCCGGGGCCGCTTTATGCCAACCGCCTGCTCGCGCGCGAATGGCTGGAGGGCACGACGCTCCGCGCGCTGGGGCCGGTCGGCGACTATGCGGTGAACCAATATGCGGAGCGGCGGAGCCTCGTCCTGACCGGCGGGTCGACATCGGTGCGCGCCTTTCGCGACAGCTTTCGCGATGCCGGAGCGGCGGCGCGCGTGCTCCTGTGCAAGGCAGCCGGTGCGCGCTGGAACGTGGCCTGGGAAAGCTTGGACATCGTGGAAGGCATCGTCACCGACGGCACCAAGCGGCTGCCGATCGGCGCGCTGGCCGAGGAAGCGGCGGCGTTTGATGTGCCCGAGATCCTGCCGCTGCGGCAGGATGGCGGCACCGCGCTGCGGCTGATCGGCACCGACGCCCCCCGGATCGACATCCCGTCGAAGATCGACGGATCAGCCAATTTCGCCGCCGACATCCGCCTGCCGGGAATGGTCTTCGCCTCGATCCGGCAAGGGCCGGTCGGAGACGCACGGCTTGTGTCGGCCAATGAAGCGGCGGCGCGGCGGGTGACCGGCGTTCTCGACGTCATCCGCACCGATCGCTGGGTGGCGGTGACCGGCACCAACTGGTGGGCCGCCAACCAGGGGCTGGGACGGCTCGACCCGGTGTTCGATCTGAAGGGCGAGCCGCTGGACGACGCGGCCATCGAAGGCGCGCTGGCCGAGGCGATGGCAAGCGGCGAGGGCGAGCGCTTCTTCTCACGCGGGGACCTCGCGGCGAATTTCGACAAGGCGAAAATCGTAAGCGCGCACTATCGCGCCGCGCCCGCGCTCCACCTCGCGATCGAGCCGCTGGCGGCGACCGCGCGGGTCGGTGACTATCGGGCGGAAATCTGGGTGGCGAGCCAGGCACCCGGCCTTGCGCGCGCGGCAGTGGCGGACGCGCTGGGCCTCGGCGTAGATCGTGTGACACTCTATCCGCTGCTCGCCGGCGGGTCGTTCGGACGCAAGATGGAGGTCGATGTCGCGGTGCAGGCGGCGTTGATCGCGCGCGAGGCGAAGGTGCCCGTGCAGCTTCAATATGCGCGCTCCGAGGACATCATCCACGACCGCCCGCGCGCGCCCGCCATCGCCCGGCTGTCGGCGCGGCTGGGGCGTGGCGGGCGGATCGAGGGCTGGCTGGCCAAGGTCGCGGCGCCCACCGCTCTGGCGCAGAGCTGGCAGCGCGCCGGTCGCGGCAGCACGTCGGCCGAGGCGGTCGCGGCGACCGCTTCGACCGCCGACCGCAGCGCGGTGTCGGGAATGGACCGCCCCTATCAGATCGCCCATTTTGCGGTCGACCATCATCCGGCGCGGATCGCGCTGCCCACCGGCCGCTGGCGCTCCAATGCCGATCATTACGGCGTCTTCTTCAGCGAGGCGTTCTGCGACGAGCTGGCCGAGGTCGCGGCGATCGACCCCATGTCGTTCCGAATCCAGATGCTCAGCGGCAATCCGCGCCTTGCCCACTGCCTCACCACGGTCGCGGCGCTCGGCGGCTGGCAGGGCGGCGCGGCGGGAAGCGGCCAGGGGATCGCCTGCCACAGCATGGCGGGCAGCCATATCGCGGTGCTGGTCGAAGGGAGCCTCGACGGCGGCCGCATCGGCGTGCGACGGATGGTCGCGGCGGTCGACTGCGGCGAGGCGATCAATCCCGATATCGTCCGCCAGCAGATCGAGGGGGGTCTGGTCTTTGGCCTCGCTGCGGCGACCGGCGGCGCAGGCCATTATACTGGCGCGATGCCCATTGCGATGCAGATGGGCGAACAGGCGCTGCCCGGCATGGCCGAAGCGGGCGAGATCATGGTCGAGCTGATCGCGAGCACCGCAGCGCCGGGCGGCGTGGGCGAGATCGGCGTGCCCTGCGTCGCGCCCGCGCTCGCAGGCGCGCTTCACACATTGACCGGGCGGCGGTTCAGGACGCTTCCCTTGACCGAGGATTTGGCATGAGCACCACCGAAGCCGCAAACGCCGGCTTGATTCCGCGCCCCGCCGATCATCCGGTCGTCCCCGCTTCCCGCATCGGCGTGCTCCTCGTCAACCTAGGCACGCCCGATGCACCCACGCCCGACGCGGTGCGGCGCTATCTGGCGGAGTTCCTGTCGGACCGCCGGGTGGTCGAGATCCCGCCGCTCGTCTGGCAGCCGATCCTGCGCGGCATCATCCTGCGCACCCGCCCCGCCAAGTCCGCGCGCGCCTATCGCGAGGTCTGGACCGAGGGCGGCTCGCCGCTCGCGGTCAACACGCGCGCGGCTGCCGAAGCGCTGAAGGGCGCATGGGGCGACGCGGTAACGGTCGACTGGGCGATGCGCTACGGCAATCCGGCGGTGGGGGAGCGGCTGACGGCGCTCAAGGCGGCCGGGTGCGAACGCATCCTGGTCGCGCCGCTCTACCCGCAATATTGCGCGGCGACGACGGCCAGCGTGATGGACGCAGTCGGCGCGGCGCTGGCCACCATGCGCTGGCAGCCCGCGATCCGCACCCTGCCGCCCTATCATGACGATCCCGCCTTTATCGCCGCACTGGCGCAGTCGGTCGACGCCCATCTGGCCGGCCTCGACTTCGCGCCGGACCGGATCGTCGCCAGCTTCCACGGCATGCCCGAGCGGACGCTTCACCTCGGCGATCCCTATCATTGCCAGTGCCGCAAGACCGCGCGCCTGCTGTCGGAAGCGCTGGGGCGCGAAATTCTCGTCAGCTTCCAGTCGCGCTTCGGCCGGGCGAAATGGCTGGAACCATCGACCGAAACCGTTCTGGAGCGACTGGGCCGCGACGGCGTCGCGTCCATCGCGGTCGTCACCCCCGGCTTTTCAGCGGACTGCCTGGAAACGCTCGAGGAAATCGGGCTGCGCGGCCGGGAGAGTTTTTTCGCCGCAGGCGGACGCAATTTCGCTTTGGTCCCCTGTCTAAACGCGAGCGGGCCCGCTATTGACCTTTATCAACACCTTCTGGCGCGAGAGCTTGCAGGGTGGGTATGAGGCAACGGATCAGACTGGGAGGGATGCGATGGGCAGAGTTGCAGTGGTCACAGGTGGTACGCGGGGCATCGGCGAGGCGATCAGCCTGGCGCTGAGGGACATGGGTCTGACCGTCGCTGCCAACTATGCCGGAAACGACCAGAAGGCTGCCGCCTTCACCGACGCGACCGGGATCAAGGCCTATAAATGGGATGTCGGCGACCATCAGGCGTGCCTCGACGGCTGCGCCCGCGTCGCCG
>CAZHGR010000101.1:0-10271 GCA_964532255.1 uncultured Sphingobium sp. | reverse complement strand
GTCGGTCGCCGAGAACTCCTCCTTCGTCACCACGCCGCCTGTCTCCCAGCGGGTGTTGACCGAGCCCAGATAGTCGCCCTTTCCGTCGAACCGCTGCGTGACCAGCATGCCGTCCTTGTTGGCGACGATCTCGCGCCCCCGAAGGGTGCCGCCGAGGTCGAATCGATCGACCTGCAGCGTCCCGTCGTCGAGGACGCTCGCGACCTTGTGGCCGGTCGGCGCGCCGGAAGCGTCGAGCAGCGCGCCTTGCGTTTCGGCGCGCATCGCGTCGAACGCCTTCGCCGCCTCAGCCGCCGGGGATGGCGTGGTGGTCGACGTGACGCCTGTCCCGGTCACGGTCTTGATCGTCGTGCTTCCGTCCTCGTTGCGAGTCTCGACGGAGAAGTTGAAGTCGTTGATCGTCATCGCGCCCTTGCCGGAAACCAGCTCGGCACCGAACTCGACGGAGCGGATATATTCGTCGTTGGAGACGATGCCCAGCTCCACGAGCTTGATCATCAATGCGCCGACGTCGATGTCCGCCTTCAATATGTCGCGGTCGGGAACGAAGGCGGTGTAGGTGCCTGTGTGGAAGATCCGGGCGTTCACGCCGGCGATGGTGGTTGTGCCGACCACTTCCCCATAGCCGTCATAGTCGCCCGCATGCGCCCAGATCATGACTTCGTTCGAGACATCGCTCCAGCCGCTGTGCGCGGTGGGGCTGCGGCTCAGCCAGATATCATAGGCGATATCGGTGCCGCCCTTGTTGCCTTCCAGCTTGACGTCATAGTTCGATGTGAAGCTGACGATGTCGCCCACCCGCACGGGCAGGGCGTAATCGGTGTCGGTATGGTTGCGGTCGAAGGTGTTGAGCGGGCTGTGGCCGTAGATGATCTCCGGATAGGCCCACATGGTGGGCGTCGGATTGGTCACCAGCGGAAAGTCCCAGGTGAACACAAGGCCATCGGTGACGTTGGTCTTGTCGAAATAGGCGTTGATCTTGAAATCGAAGCCCGGGATATAGCCTTGGCCCAGCGGGTTGGTGAACACCGTCCATGCGTTGGCCACGATGACCTGGTTGGCGCTCATGCTGGTCCAGTCACTCGGGACCGAAACCGTCATCGGCAGGTTGAAGTCGGCGGCATGGAGCTTGTCGAGCGTGATACCGCGCAACACCAGCTTTTCCGTGCCCGAAAGCTGGATCGACACGTCCGCGCCCGCTTGGGTCGCAAGGCCCTTCAACTGCTCGAAGCTGTCGACGCCATATCCGGAAAGGCTGACCACGTCCCATGAGGGACGGAATCCGACGATCGCGTCCGATCCGTTGCCTGCGCCGATCTTGAACACGTCGGCACCCTTGCCGCCGACAAGCACGTCATCGCCGCCGCGGCCGTCGATCGTGGCACCCGCGTCACCGACCACGATGAGGTTGTTCGACGCATTGCCGTTGGCCCAGGTGGCACCCTTGCTCATGAGATAGAGATTCTCGACATGGTCTGCCAGGGTGATGCCGCCCCAGTAGCGCGAGTACACGGTATCGATGCCGCCACCGGCCTGCTCGACGATCTTCGATCCATCGGTCCAGAGATGATAGGTGTCATCACCGCCGCCACCAACGAGCGTTTCAGTCTTGCCGCTGTTGAATACGTCGTTCTTTGCTGTTCCGTAACGAAAGTTGTTCGGACCGACTGTCGTCGCCCAACTATTCGTGCTTCCAGAGGAAGCGAGAATCATTCCGTTTGCAGTGATGTACATGATGATCTTTCCAGGTTTCAGCATGGTGGTACCTCGAAAGTGTTCCGCACTTCCTCTCGACGACGGTTAATTTGTCGTTGGGGATGAACTCGCGGTGGAAAGGGATGTCATGAGTATAGCTGTGACACACGCAAAATCGCGCGTCTCAACGTCATCTGTCCTGCACGAGCACCGCTCCGGCCGATAACTGCAGTGCGACGAGCCGTTGCCTCGTCACTCCTCGGCGGCGAGCAGGCGGTCGAGTTCGGCCATGATCGGTTCCGCCGCGATTCGCGATCCGGCGGGCGTCAGATGCCCATAGTCGAACTGCATCGGCATCTGCGGGGCCGCGAGTGTGCGGCAACGCCCTTCGGCGCACAGGGCTCCGGTCAGCGATACATAGGCAGCGCTATGGCGGTCGGCGAGCACGCGCATCGCCGAATCGATGCCGAACGCCTCGCGCTCCAGCCAGCGGGCGGGCAGGCGGGGATCGTCGGCCGCTTCGGCGCGGATCAGCAGGCGCGGCAGGTCCGCAGTGTAGGTCGGCGGCGGCCCGACCAGCAGCGTGGGCACGCCTTGCGCCTTCAGCGCCGCCAGCGTTTCCTCCAGCGGCGGAAGGTCGAAGTCGCGCCAGCGTCCCGCCAGGATCACAGCAGCCGGACGGTTGTGCCGGACCCATTGGGTGAGCAGCGGGCGGAAGAAGCGGTTACATGGCGCGGTGCCGCCGGGATAGACGCCCGGCGTGCAACCGGCCATGCTCGCCTGCAGAATGTCGATGCGCCCCGAATAGCCCGACAGGCCCGGCCAGAGATGCGCCGACATGCTGTCGCCGATCAGGAGGACCGCCGGTCGCTCGCCCGAGAAATGCAGGCATGCCGGGTCAAGCCTGTCATTGGGCTCGACGATAAAGCACTGGCCGCGGCGATAGTCGCGCTCGACATCGCGGTTTTTCCAGCCGGCGATGGCTTGCTGGCCCGGCGTCAGCCGGTCGGGAATGCCGCGCGCGACGATCAGCACGGCCGCCAGCGCAAGCGCCGCCGCGATGGCCCCGGCTGCGGCGGCGAAGACGCGTCGATCGGACAAACCGCCACCGGCGCGGAAGGGCGTCTCGACAAACCGCCAGGATGTGGTTGCCAGCACGAACGTCATGGCCACGACGCCGATCTGGGTCGGCAGCGTCATCTCCAGCAGCAGCCATGTCTGCGCGAACACCGCCACCGGCCAGTGCCACAGATAGAGCGAATAGCTGATCCGGCCGATGAAGATGGTGGGGGCAAGCGAGAGCGCCCGCCCCACGAGCGTCGCGGGCCCGGTCAGGATCAGCAGCGCCGCGCCGGCACAGGGCACCAGGGCGGCGGGACCGGGAAAGGGCATCGTCGGCGAAAAGCGCCATGTCGCATAGCCGATGAGCCCGAGCGCGAGCAGGGACAGCGATTCGGCGAGGCTCCGATTCAGCCGGATCGCGGGCAGGAGGGCAAGCATCCCTCCCAGCGCCAGCTCCCATGCGCGCGCAGGCAGCAGATAGAAGGCCGCGTTCATGTCCTGCCGTATCAGCAGAGCGGCGATCGCGAACGACAGCAGCGCCACCGCGCCCACCGCGACCAGCGCCCTCGTCCGGCCGCCGGGGAGGGACCAGGCCAGCAGCAAGGGCCAGAGGATATAGAATTGCTCCTCGATCGCGAGCGACCAGGTGTGGAGCAGCGGCTTCACATGCGATGATGCGTCGAAATAGCCGCTTTCCAGATAGAAGCCGACGTTCGATGCGAACGCCGCCGTCGCGGCAAGCGAGCGGGCGAAGCGGACCACCTCGCCGGGCAACAAGGTCAGCACCGCCAGGGGCGTCACCAGCAGGAGCATGGCGAACAAGGCGGGCAGGATTCGCAGGATTCGTCGCCGGTAGAACAAGGCGATCGAATGGCGCCCCGCCTGCATGTCGCGCGCCATGATGGCGGTGATGAGATAGCCGGAGATGACGAAAAAAATATCGACACCGACGAAGCCGCCGGCAAAACCCCGCATGCCGACATGGTTAAATATGATCGGCAACACAGCCAGAGCGCGCAGGCCGTCTATATCGGCGCGATAGGGCAGGCCGTGGTGGCTGATGTCCGCTGGCGACGGCGATGCTCCGTCAGGAGAGTCGGCCGCAGCGGATGCGCGCTTGGACAGGTTGAAGAGCAATGGGACTGCCTTGCGCCGGAAGGGATGGCAACGAGCCGGCAATGATTTGCAAACAAATTTATTCTAAATCAACCCGGCCATTTCCTGCTGTGACAGGCGCTCCGACCAGGCAACGCATCGGAATGTCGGTCAACCTTGGGGAAGGGCACCCGGCAGGATGTGGCGTCAGACCGCTGGCTTGGGCCCATGGACTGACGCTTGATGATGGCGGCGGCGAATGAGCATGAATAAAGTGGAATCGGTAACGTAACATCGAGCGTTATTTGGCAAGATCGCCAAGTTGTTACCACCGGATGAAATTTTGTTTGAAGACTTGTTGGTCTTTTCGTTTGGTGTCTTTTAAATGGCTTAGTGGCTGCGCGGTCTCGGCGCGGCGATCTCGGGAGATTGTGGTGCAAATTGGTTACAGTGCCGGTGCCGCCGAACTTTTTTTCTGAAGATCGTTCACTCTCTTGTGGTTGTTGCGAGGAATTACCTATGGCAGACACGCCCGCGAGCGATCTGGGATTTGTCGGAATTTCCGTGACACAGCAGCACGAAACGTATGAGAAAGATCCCGAGAGCGTGATCGTCGGCGGCATTCGCAGTTCCCGTGCGACCCGGACCGAACTCGCTCAGATGATGGCCCGCGATGCGCGTCTCGCCCGGTCCGGTGCCCTCGCCAAGCCCAAGATCGTGATCGCGTCCAACGGTCAGATCATCGCGCGCTATCACAACGACCCACAGTTCCGTACCCTTATCGACCGCGCCGACGTGGTGGATGTGGACGGCATGCCGCTCGTCATCGCGACACGGCTGCTATGCGACGTCCCGCTGGCCGAGCGGGTCGCGACAACGGATTTCATCCTCGACGCGTCGGCAGCGGCGGCGCGAGAAGGACTTCGCTTCTACTTCCTCGGTGCCAAGGATGGCGTGGCCGCGGAGGCCGCAAGAAATCTCCAGCAAGCCTATCCGGGACTTCAGGTCGTCGGCACGCGCCACGGCTATTTCAATCAGGAGGACGAGGAGGCGCTCTGCCGGTCTATCGTCGAATCGGGGGCAGATGTGCTCTGGCTCGGTCTCGGTACGCCGCTGCAGGAGCAGTTTGCGTTCCGCAATCAGGACCGTTTGAAGGGACTCGGCTGGATCAGGACGTGCGGCGGTCTGTTCGACTTCTATTCGAAGCGTGTTCCGCGAGCGCCCCTCTGGCTGCAGCGCGTGGGACTGGAATGGCTGTTCCGGGTGATGCAGGAACCGCATCGGCTGGGTGGCCGCTATCTGCGAACCAATCCGACGGCGCTTTTTCACCTTCTGACCAAGACGCACGACTGACGGGCGCGCGCCATGAGTCAGCTCAGCGGCGGAAGCACAGGCGCTGATGCGGAGTTGCTGATGGCGTCGCTCCGGATCGCGTCGCCATTCGCGCGGCTGTCGGCGAGTGCCCGACGGTTTGTTCGCTGGATCCTTCTGTTCGTCATCCTCTCGGCCGGTGCCCTGCTGCTGGTCGGCAGTCCGGCGCGCGACATGCTGCGCGGGCTGCTGGGCGACGCGAGTTCCCCGGCCATTCCCGCGACGAGCGGCCCGGTACGCGACGAGCATTATGTCTGGCGGCCGGTCGCGATCGGGGGCGGCGGTTTCATCACCGGCCTGGCGATGGACGGCCGGGGCCGGACATTCGTGGCGCGCGCCGATGTGTACGGTGCCTATCGATGGGACGCGCCCTCTGACCGCTGGGTACAACTCGTCACCGCCGACTCCATGCCGTCCGCCTATCGCATCCAGAGCGGCGCGGCGGAAGGCGTCTATGCCCTTGTCGTCGCCCCTAACGACGCACGCCGGCTGTACATGGCGATGGCCGGCCATGTGTTTCGCAGTGACGACACTGGGACGACATGGCGTCAGAGCGGTGCCGCGCCCTTCCCGGTGACGTTCAACGCCAACAGCAAGTTCCGGACCTACGGTCCCTTCCTTGCCGTCAGTCCCTCCGACCCGGACCTGCTGTTCTTCGGGACGCCCGAATCGGGGCTGCTGCGGTCGCTCGACGGTGGGGCAAGCTGGCAGCGAATCACGGCTGTCCCGGCGTCAGGCGATCTGCGGCGCGACCAGGGCCATCAGGCACCGGGACACGGCATCTGGTTCAGTGATGGCAAGCAGGGTGCCGAGCGCATACTGGTGGCAACGCCCGGCCATGGCCTGTTCGAGGGCATGGCGCGCGGCAGCACTTTCACGCGTCTGGGCGGCACCGACGGGGCTGGGCCGAGGACCGTCAAGCGCATCGCCATTGCGCCCGACGGCGCGATCTATGCCGCCGACAGCGAATCGCGATCGCTCTGGCTCTACCGGCGGGGCGGCTGGCGCAACCTGACGTCGGAAACGCCTGTGCCCGAAGCGGCCTGGTCCGATGTGGTGGTGGTCGATAAGGGCCGCACGGTGCTCGCGGTGGACGACGGGGGACGCTTCTGGTGCTCGGCCGACGGCGGCGGCGACTGGGCGAAGGTCGAACGGTCCTTCCTCCCCGGACCGGGGGAACCGCCGTGGCTGCGAATCCTGAACCGCAATTATTTCGCGGTTGGGCAGCTCACGCTCGATCCGGCTGTTCCGAACCGGCTCTGGGCGGCCACCGGTGCCGGGGTTTATGTCGCCGAACTGGGTCCGGGGTGCGGCCGTGTCGATTTTCGCAGCCAGGTGCGCGGGATCGAGGAAATCGTCGCCAACGACGTGATCCATCCGCCCGGTCAGGCGCCGCTCTTCGCCGGCTGGGACTTCGGCATCCACCTCAAGCGCGATCTCGACAGCTTTTCGACCACCTATGGTCCGCGCCCCCGTGTGCTGATCGCGGCGCAGCAGCTCGACTGGAGCCCGGCCAACCCGCGCTTCGTCGTGACCAATGCCTCGGACACGCTGATGGGCTGCTGCTTCGAGGATGGCGATTCGGTCCTCGCCGGCTTCAGCATGGATGGCGGCGAAAGCTGGCAGAAGTTCGCTTCGCTGCCCCATCCGCCGGGAACCGATGTCAACGACCCGTGGCGCATGTCGTTCGGTACGATCGCGGTTGCTGCCGACGATGTCGAGACCATCGTCTGGGCACCGGCGTTCAACCGCTCGCCCTACGTCACCCATGATCGCGGCCAGAGCTGGACGCGTGTCTCGCTTCCCGGCGAACGCCTTCCTCACACAGGCTCGTTCAGCGCCTTCTACCCGCAGCGCAAGACCCTGGCCGCCGACCGTGTACTGCCGGGCACCTTCTATCTGGTCCATAGCGGCGACGGTGCCAACGTCGCGCTTCAAGGGCTGTGGCGCTCGTCGGACCATGGCCGGAGCTGGAACCGCGTGTTCATGGGTGAGATCGCACCCGCCAGCCCATGGGCGGCGAAGCTGCGCGCGGTCCCGGGTCATGCCGGCCATCTTTTCTTCACCAGCGGCGTCCGGATGAAAGGCGACACCGTCCTGCGCCGCAGCCGCGACGGCGGCACCAACTGGGAGCAGGTGCGCGGCGTAGACCAGGTGGATGACATCGGGTTCGGCCGCGCGGCGGCGGAATCGGATTATCCGACCATCTTCGTTTCCGGACGGGTCAACGGCGCTTTCGGCATCTGGCGCTCGGTGGATCAGGCAACCACATGGCAGCGCGTCGCCGGCTTCCCGCTACGGCGGCTCGATCAGGTCACCGTCGTGGCGGGCGATCCCGATCGGTTCGGCCGGGTCTATCTGGGCTTCAAGGGCTCGGGCTCGGTCTATGGCATGCCCGCTCCCTGCCAGTCGCGGGGCAGCGACGCTATCGCGGGTGAGTGCGTCGCCGTCGAAGCCGCAAAGTGACGCGCTATCGGCAGCCGCCGCTGGGCAACGCTGGCCCTGCTCACGGCACCCGCTATCGGCAAGCCGGAACAACCACACGTCGGCCGTCCCGGCCGGTCGGGCCGCTAGTGCATGCACCGCGCCTGGCGCGCGCGCTTCCGCTGCTCTGCGCCTTCGTTCTCGCCAGCGGCCTGTGGTTTGCGGGCTATGACAGCGCGATGGGCCGTGCAGTGAGTTGCATCGTCAGTATGGTGATGATGGTGGCACTGCTGGTGCTGCTGCCACCGCCAACGTCGCTGCCCTGGCGGCGGATGATCGTTCCGCTGTGCTGCGCCATGGCCGCTCTGGCCTGGCTGGTGGCTGTCCGGCTGCTGTTTCCGGCGCAAGTGCTGGCACCCGATCTGTTCGCGGCGGGCCTGCTTGCCCGCATAGGCGCCCTCGCGGTGCTCCTGTCGGCTGTGCTGATCAGCTTTCAACCGGGCATGGCGCGGGCGGTAACTGTCCGGTTCGCTCTGCTGGCTGGGTTCGGCTTTGCAGTCGGGATCATGCTGTTCATCGCCGAGAGGGCGGGCGCGTCATGGGACATGAGCGTGATCCGGTCGGGCAGGCTGACCGGCCTGGTCCAGAACGCCAATGTGCTTGCCACCTGCGCGGGGGTGGTGCTGCTCATCACGCTCGGACGTTTTCTGGAAGATGTCTTCGTCGATCGCGGCAGACGTCCGCGGCACGGCTCCGCGCTGGTTCACGGCGGGTTGGTGTTGTTGTGCGCGGCGACGATCCTGCTCACCGGTTCGCGCTTCGTCGTGGTCGCGACCTGCGCTCTCGCGCTCGGGCTGGGCTATGTCGCCACCCGACGCAGCAGGATCGCGGTGTCGGCGCGAACGGGCCTCGGCCTGCTCGTCGCGCTGCTCGTCATCGTTCTGTTCAGCTTTGCCGACCCGTTCGTCGAACGGCTGAGCGGCCTCGATGCCGATTCGGCGATCCGGGGCGAAATCTGGTCGATCTACGCGCGGGTCGCGTTCGACGCACCGCTGCTCGGTCATGGCATCGGAAGCTTTCCGACGATCAACGGCATGTATGCGCCGTCGCCCGAACGGGTCGGCAATACGCTCAACGCCAATTCGCCGCACAATCTGGCGCTCCAACTGCTGCTGGTCGGCGGATGGCCCTATCTGCTGCTGCTTGGATCGGCGGCCGTGTTCATCGCCCGCGCATTCATCCCGGGTCGCGGAGGACGATCGGTCAAGGCTGGCCGGACTGCGATGATCGCGGCGATTGCGCTCATCCTCGCCGAATCGATGATCGATATCGCGCTCGACGTACCGGCGGTCATCACGATCGCGCTGTTCATGACGGGTCTGCTATGGGGTGAAGCGCTCGGTCCAGAACTGTCCCGTCGCGCGGCGGGTGCGCCGCCACGCTAGCAGAAAATCGACATAGGCCTCGGATCGCCGGGCGCTCGCGAAGACGGTTTCGCGGGTCGGTATATCGAGCAGGCTCAGCCACACCGCTTCGTTGATCGCGCGATCGCGGACATCGGCCTCAAGGTCGCGCCAGTTCGCGAAGGCGAGGTTGACCCGCGCTGTCCCGGCGAGCCGCAGATAGGGCAGGTCGCGATAGCTGCGCGACACGATAGTGCGCGTCCGCTCGGACCGCATGTCGGTGCGCAGCCCTTCGATCATCGCCAGCACTGCCCACGCCTCGCCCCAGACGGGTCGGGCATGGGCGGCACCCTCGGCAAGCCGGGCGGCGCGGACGAGCTGCGCGTCGCGCTCCGCACCCGTCAGGCCCTGCGCGGCGCGTCCGAGATAGAGAGCGTTGAGAACATCGGCACGCGGCGGCGCTGCGTCGAAGAGATCGCGTCGCACCGGCAGCGGGTCGTAGATCCCTGCGGGCAGCGATCGGCTCTGGACGAGCAGTCGGTGCTGCGCGGCGGAGACGGCGCGCTCCTCGACAATGATCCAGGCGGCGGCCGCGATCGAGACAATGGCGACCGCGATCAGCACGAAGGTCGCGTTGCGCATCTGCCGCCGGGTCATGGAAGCGCCGGCCTCGACTGGATCGGCCGGCGCTCCGGGACGATATTAGCCGGCCTGATAATATCCGGCGTACTTCTTGGAATAATAGAGGCCACCGATCGTCTCCGAGGAGCTGTCGACCATGGTGTAGATAGCGCCGATCGGATTCGCACCGTCGGAGCGGAGCCAGCCGAGCGCCGAGGACGCGGCGTCGGGCGGCGTCGCGTCCCACCGCACGATCAGCACCGTCGCATCCGCAAGAACCGCGAGGAAGCGGCCGTCGGCGAGGCCGATCAGCGGCGGAAGGTCGAGCACGATCTGCTCATAGCGCCCGCGCAGTTCCTCGAGAATCTGCTCCATCTGGCCACCGCCGAACAGGTCCTCGGAGCTGTAATAGGGCGAGTTCACCAGCAACTGGTCCAGACCCGGCACGGAAGTGCTGGGCACGATCGCATCGTCGAGCGAGGCGTCGCCATGGAGCAGCTCGACGATGCCCGGCACCATGGGATGCTCGGACAGATTCTCGCGCATGGCCGCGCGTCGGACGTCGCACTCGAGGAGCAGGGTCTTGGCGTTGTTCATCGC
>CAZHGR010000100.1:0-10371 GCA_964532255.1 uncultured Sphingobium sp. | reverse complement strand
GCTGGGTCGCGCTGGGCGTCGATTACGAGATGTACGGCAAGGACCTGACCGACAGCGGCGTCCAGTCGGGCAAGATCGCGCAGGCACTGGGTGGCCGCAAGCCCGAGGGGCTGATCTACGAGATGTTCCTCGACGAGCGCGGCGAGAAGATCTCCAAGTCCAAGGGCAACGGCCTCAGCCTCGAGGAATGGCTGACCTATGGCACCGAGGAAAGCCTGGCCTTCTACGCCTATCGCGAGCCGAAGAGCGCCAAGCAGCTCCATATCGGTGTGATTCCGCGCGCCGTCGACGAATATGAGCAGTTCCGCGCGCAATATGCCGGACAGCCGCTCGACAAGCGGCTGGGCAATCCCGTGCATCATATCCACGACGGCGCGGTGCCGGAGGAGGGGTTGCCGGTCAGCTTCGGCCTTTTGCTGAACCTCGTCGGCGTACTCGGTGCCGACGCGACCGAGGATCAGGTGACCGCCTATCTGCGAAACTATCTCGACGAGGCGAGCCCCGAGTCGCTGGATCGGCTGCGGCCGCTGATCGGCAACGCGCTGGCCTATAACCGCGATTTTGTCGCTCCGACCCTGAAGCGCCGCGCGCCCGAGGCGCATGAGGCGCGCGCGCTCGCCGAGCTGGACGAGCAGCTTGCCGCGCTGCCCGACGATGCCGGCGCGGAGGACATCCAAACCATCGTCTACGAGATCGGCAAGGACCCGCATTACGGGTTCGAGCAGCTTCGCGACTGGTTCAGGGCGCTTTACCAGACGCTGCTCGGGGCCGATCAGGGACCGCGCATGGGCAGCTTCATCCGCCTGTACGGCATCGGCGCGAGCCGCCGCCTGATCGCCGAGGCCCTCGAACGCACCCCCGCCTGAGGCAAGGCCCCGCCGCCGACGGGGCCTTGATCGCGCTTACCAGTAAAAGCCGCGGATCACCTGAGTCACCCGGCCGGTGCGGACGTTGACGAGCAGCGCGTCGTCATAATGGCGGACCCAGCGATGGGGACCATGCGCGACAGGCAGGCGATAGCGATAGGGATCGGCGATGTAATAGCGCGGGCCGTAATAGGCCGGCCGCAGCCGCACGCCGGCGTCGAACCGCTGATAGGCGAAGGGCGCGCGCCAGGTGCCGCGCCGATACTGGTCGCGGTGGTGGTGGCGATAATCGCGCCAGTCCTCGCGATATTCGCGGTGCGCATCGCGCACGTCGCGGCGTTCCTCGCGCACGTCGTGGCGGTCGCCATAAGCGTGCGCCTGCCGCAGTTCACGCCGCTCCTCGCGAATCTCCTGACGGTCGCGGCGAAGTTCGTGAGTCTGCGCCATCGCAGCCGGCACCATTCCGGGAAGCGCGGCGGCCATGATTAGCGCGGTCAAAACTGTCTTGCGCATGGTTTCAAATCCTTTTCCTGCCATTCCGGCCGGCCCGATCGGGGCGGCTGGCACGATCGGTTATCACGCAGCGGCGCTGAACGGGCGGGGAACGCGCAGTTCAGCTTCGTGACAGGATTGTAACGAGTTGTCGCTCCGTGCCGCTCACATACCCGACGGCGCGCGCATCGCTTCCGCGACCCGAACCGGCTCCCACTCCCGCTCGCGATACCATTTGGTCAGGACATATTTGATGCCGCGCTTGACCGGCAGAGCGGCGTGGAGCGTGTCGACATTGGGCGAGCCGTCGGGCTTGAGATTGTTCCAGACGAGCAGCGTGCCCGCGCGCGGCGGCACCATGAACCCGGCGCGCACGAAATGGGTCTCACCGCCTTCCTCGACGGTGTTGAGATACAGCATCGCCGTCCAGCAACGCTGGCCGCCGGCGTCGCGCATCTGCGGCCAGTAACGGGCCAGCGCGGGGAAGAAGTCGCAATGCACCTTATATTCCTGCCCGGGGGCATAGCGTTGCCCCTGCAGCGCCTCGCCATTTTCGGTCGGGATTCCGGTCAGCGCGTCCATGCGCTGGGTCAGCTTGATGATCAGCGGGTCGGTGACGTCGAGATTGCAGCTCGTGCTGGTCCGATAGCCGTCGATATGCGCCCCGCTGAACAGCTTTGACGGGACATTGTCGGCATCGATCCGGCTCAGCAGTTCGGCGCATTCGGCGGGCGAGAAGAATCCGTGCCTGAGGTAAATCTCGATCCGCTCGTTGGCGATCGCGCTGACCATCGGATTGCGCTTCAGCCGCTGGGTGATTCGCGCGCTCATGTCGGCGCGGGCGGGCGAGGGGAGTTCGGCGTCGTCGGGAAAGCTGCTGGCCATGGCGGGGGCAAGCCTGCCACCGAAGCGGGGACGGCTCAACGGAAAACGGGCCCGGATTGCATCGCAACCCAGGCCCGTCGTCCCGAAAGGCCAGCTTACCAGAAGAAATTGCGGATCACATCGACCACATAGCCGTCGCGTACGTCGACCAGCAGCGCATCGTCATAATAGCGGACCCAGCGCAGGTAGCCATGCGCGGGCGGCAGACGGTAATGGCCCGGATCGCTGATCCAGTAGTCGCGGCCGTAGAGCCCGCTGTTCAGCACGACCCCGATCGAAAAGCTGCGATAGCCCTGGTTCCAGCCATAGGGCGCATAATAGCGGGGCATGCGATAGATGCCGCGGTTATAGGTGCGATAGCGCTGCCAGTCATAGCGGTTGTCGCGGCGCCAATCGTGGTCCCAGCGGCGCTGCTCGGCCCACCGGTGGCGGCTGTCGAAACGATCGCGGTTCCAGTCGCGACGATCGTTCCAGTCGCGTCGATCGTCGCGGTCCCAGCGGCGATTGTCGTTCCCGTTGCGGTTCCAGACCTGACGGTCACGATCGCCGCTGCGTTCCCACGTGCCGCGGTCGCGGTCGCGATCACGGTTCCACGTCGGCCGCTCGCCGTCACGATTGCGGTCCCAGCCGCCGCGCCGCCCATGCTCTCCGCGCGACCCGACGCGCGCCTGCGGGGCGGATTGCACACCGCGCTGCCCAACTCCATTCGGATCGACCGGCGTGATCGGGCGGTCCGGTCCGCGTGACGGCATCTGGCCGCGCGAGGCACCGCCCCGCCATTCACCGCTGCCGCGTTGCTCGCCGCGCGACCAGCGGCCGCGCTCCTCCTGCGCCTGCGCGGGCACCGTCGCCGCCAATGTGCTCATCGCCAGTAGTGCGGAGACGACCCCTGCGAATCTCTTGTGCTTTATCATGACCGTGGCCTTTCTCATCCTGCCACAGCCTCTATCCGTCGCGCCATGACGACGTGCTGAATGGCGCGGTCAGCTTTCAGAAAGCATCTGCCCTGTCGTCGGCGTTCGCGCCATCTTCGCCGCGAAGCGCCGGAACCGCGCGGGCTGCGTCCTCCGGCGTGATTCCCGGCGGCGGTGCGGCGGCCACGCGCTCCTGGCCGCGCATGATCCGGCCCGCCAGCCGCACCGCCTCGCGTACGCGGGGATAGGTGCCGCAGCGGCAGATGTTGGTGATCGCCGCGTCGATGTCCGAGTCGGTGGGGTCGCTGGTCCGGGACAGCAGGGCCGCCGCGGCCATGATCATTCCCGACTGGCAATATCCGCATTGCGGCACGCTTCGCGCGGCCCATGCCTGCTGAACGGGGTGGCTGCGGTTGTGCGACAGTGCCTCGATGGTGGTGACGAAGCGTCCCTCCGTCTCGGCGATGCTGATCTGGCACGACCGCACTGCCTCGCCGTCGATCATCACGGTACAGGCACCGCAATCGCCGGTTCCGCAGCCATATTTGGTGCCGGTCAGGTTCGACCCGTCGCGCAGCGCCCACAGGAGCGGCGTCTGCGGGTCCATGCGATATTCGACCGGACGCTCGTTGACGGTGAATTTGGTCATGCGTCTGGTTGACGCGGGAGGGACCGCGCTGTCAATCATCGCGGGCGATCGTCACGCCGGACTTGAAAAGAGTGGCCGAAATCAGTAACGGGCCACCAGAACGCCGCGATTACGTCGCGGCGCATTATGTTTTGGGCTAGCCGCTGGCGTGATCCGCAAGGGGTCGGGCCGCCGGGCGGGCGCCAATCCGCTTTGAGGAGATTGACCGGCTTATGCAAATCATCGTGCGCGATAACAATGTCGACCAGGCGCTGCGGGCGCTCAAGAAGAAGCTGCAGCGTGAGGGCGTCTATCGCGAGATGAAGCTCCGCCGTCATTACGAAAAGCCCTCTGAAAAGCGTGCCCGCGAGAAGGCGGCGGCGATTCGCCGCGCGCGCAAGCTGGAGCGCAAGCGCGCCGAGCGCGACGGCAACCGCTAAGCGGTCGCCCCTTTTTTCTCGCTGGTCAGGGGAGGGCTAGCCCATGTCGGTTACCGCGGTTCCGTTGCGTCCGATCACCAAGGGGTCGGTTTCCAAATTGTGGCTGGGCATTTTCATCGCGTTTCTGATCGCGATGGGTCTGGCCCTGGCTGGCAGCGCGAAGTTCAAGGAGACCGAGAGCGGCCTTCGCTACCAGATCGTGCGCGAAGGCACCGGCCCTTCGCCGACTCGCGAGGATTTCGCGCTGGTCAGCTACAAGGGCATGCTGCCCGACGGCACCGTCTTCGACCAGAATGAGCGGACCCCGATGGAAGTCGGCAATGTCGTCCCCGGCTTCGCAGAGGCGCTGACGATGATGAAGGCGGGCGGCGAGATGCGCGTCCTGATCCCGGCCGACCAGGCCTATGGTGCCAACCCGCCCCCGGGCAGCAGCATCCCGCCCAATTCGGACCTGCAGTTCGACATCACCCTGATCGAGTTCAAGACGCGTCAGGAAGTGATGCAGATGCAGCAGCAGATGCAGCTTCAGCAGATGCTCCAGGGCCAGGGTGGAGCGCCGCTGCCGGGGCAGTGATCGGCGCTACGGCGGTTTGATCCCCACGCATTGACCCGGTGCCCCCGCGAAGGCGGGGGTCGGGCTTTTGATCGGCGTTCGGCGCTTTGCGCCGAGTCTGGACCCCCGCCTGCGCGGAGGAACGGATCAGGCGAGCCGACCGAGTCCGGCAGTCAGGCGGCCGCCGCTTCGGTGTCCCGGCCATGCGCGTCCCCTTCGCGGCGTTTCGCGCGCTCCTCGAGGAACACCTTGGCCATCGCCAGCACCGAGTCGGCGAGGAACAGGCCCAATATTCCGAACAATGTGCCGAACAGGATCTGCGCCGCCAGCACCAGCGCTGGCGGCAGGTCGACCGCGCGCCGTGCGACCATCGGCACGATCAGATAGCCGTCGATCATCTGCACCGCCAGATAGACGACGATCGCATAGATGCCGATGTCGGTTCCATCCGAAAAGCCGACGAGGATGATCAGCGCGCCCGAGATGATCGCGCCGATATTGGGGAGGAAGGCGAGGATGCCGGTCAGCACGCCCAGCAGCGCGGCCATCGGCACGC
Organism: uncultured Sphingobium sp.; assembly: GCA_964532255.1. GTDB lineage: Bacteria > Pseudomonadota > Alphaproteobacteria > Sphingomonadales > Sphingomonadaceae > Sphingobium. The sequence goes on along the minus strand of CAZHGR010000100.1, from coordinate 5,037 downwards.
CGCCCGCCAGCAGCAGCAGCCAGGTGCCGACGCCCTCGACCGCCATGCCGAGCAGCCGTCCCGCCATCAGCCGCCGAAGCGCCGACCCCATCTTGTCGAGCAGCGACAGTGCCGCCTCGCGCTTGGCGATCGGCAGCAGCCAGGCCGATCCGCGCGCATAGACGCCCGGCTCGGCAGCGAAGAAGATCGCCAGCACCAGCATCAGCACGAGGCTGGAGAAAACCCCTATCGCCGACCCGACCGCCGCCGTTACGCGCCCGATGGACCCCATCAGCTGCTCGGCGGCGGAGCGGAGGTCGGCGATTCCGAGGTTGACGCCATGCCCCTCCAGCCAGGCGCTGGCCCGGTCGACCTGGACCTGGACGAGCGCGGGAAGCTGGCTCGCCTGCGAGATCAGCTCGCTGCCGGTGAGGTAGAAGGTCCACAGCAGAAAGGCGGTCACGAGCAGGATGATGAGCAGCAGCCGCCATCCCCTTGCGATGGGGAGCACCCTGCCGAGCAGCCGCGTGCCGCCATCGAGCATCGCGGCGATGACGATTGCGGCGAGAACCCACAGGATCGGGTTGATGAGCAGGATGATGAGGGCAAGCGTCACGCCCATGACCAGCCAGACGGTGATCCGGCGCATTTCCAGCCAGACGGCGGGGTCGCGATAGTCGCTCGGCCCCGGTTTCCTCAGCTGTGAATCCGGTTCCCCATTATCCGCCATCCGCTACTCCTGCTGCTGTTCAACCTCCGGGCGCAGGCTGCTGAACGCACGACCCGGGCGAAAGGCACCGGGCCAGGTCATCGGATTGAGCGTGGTCGTTCCATTGAGCGAGAAGGTGATGAATTCAGCGCGCCCGCCGATGCTTTCGACGGGGACCGGTCCGCCGAGCCCGTCCTCCTCCAGGGCGACCCGGCCGTCGGCGCTGTTGTCGCGATTGTCACCCATCAGGAAGACATGGCCGGCCGGGATGCGGATCGGCCCGTAATAATCGACCGTGCGCGTGCCCATGTCGATGATCCTGTAGGTGCGGCCGTTGGGCAGCGTTTCCTGCCGCACCGGCAGCAGGCAGACGTCGCCGCCGTCGGCGGAGGGGGCCAGCGCGCCCGCAAACTGGATGGGGTCGCAGGGCGCGTTCGCATCGAGCGGCAGCGCGAGCGGCGGCAGCACCACCTGCGGAACGGGCGTTCCATTGATGATCAGCCGCCCGCCGCTCACTTCGAGCGTTTCGCCGGGAAGCCCCACGACCCGCTTGATATAGTCCTCGCGCCGGCCGCGCGGCTGGACGATAACGATGTCGCCGCGCTCGGGTACGCGGCCGAACAGCCGGCCGGGCATCGGCGGCAGAAGGTGGAAGCTGGGCGAGACATAGGACCAGCCATAGGCAAATTTGCTGACCACCAGCCGGTCGCCCTTGAGCAGGACCGGCATCATCGACTCGGACGGAATATAGAAGGGCTTGGCGACCAGGCTGTGAAAGGCGATCACCGCCAGCACCAGCACGACGATGCTCTTCGCCTCTTCCCACAGCCGGTGATGCGAGGCGCGTGGCAACTCGCCGCTGCCGTCGGGCGCGGTCGGGAGGGCGTCGTCGGGCGCGGGACCAGCCGGGGCGACGGCCGCGTCAATCTTGTCGGTCACGCAAATCTCGCTTCCAGAACCACGAAGGCCTGCGCCCACGGGTGGTCGTCGGTCAGGGTCAGGTGAACATGGACGCTGGCCCCCGCCGGGGTCAAGGCGATCAGCCGTTCGTGCGCGCCGCCGGTGAGGACCAGCGTCGGCGCGCCGCTCGGCAGGTTGGCGACGCCGATGTCCCGCATGAAGACACCTGCGCGAAATCCGGTGCCCACCGCCTTGCTGAACGCCTCCTTGGCCGCGAATCGCTTGGCAAGGGTCGCGGCCTTGGTGAAGGGCCGGCGAGCGGCCTTGGCGCGCTCAAGTTCGGTGAAGCAGCGCTGCTCGAATCGCTCGCCATGACGGTCGAGCACCTGCTGCAGCCGTTCGATGCTGCACAGGTCCGACCCCATGCCGATGATCATCCGGCCTGTCCTTCCTCGCACTGGTCCAGGCAACCGTCACCCCAGCGAAGGCTAGGGTCTCGTGAGGCAGCGCGCATCGTCGGGAGATGCCAGCTTCCGCTGGCATGACGGAAAGCGACTTTCATCGTGCACCATCCATCGCCGAGCGCATGCGGCCGATGCTCTCCGCCAGCCCGACGAAAATTGCCTCGCCGATCAGGAAATGGCCGATGTTGAGCTCGCGAAGCTGGGGCACGGCGGCGACCGGGCCGACATTGTCGTAAGTCAGCCCGTGTCCGGCATGCGGTTCGATGCCGTTGCGTGCTGCCAAAGCCGCCGCCTCGCCGATCCGGCGCAGCTCCTCGGCGCGCGACCCGGCGGGCAGATGCGCATAGCGGCCGGTGTGGAACTCAACCACCGGCGCGCCGAGATCGCGCGCCGCGACGATCTGGGCGGGGTCGGGCTCGATGAAGAGGCTCACGCAAATCTGCGCGGCGAGCAGCCGGTCGACGATCGGTCGCAGCGACTCGGCCTGACCGGCCGCGTCCAGCCCACCCTCGGTCGTGCGTTCCTCGCGCTTTTCGGGGACGATGCACGCCGCGTGCGGACGATGCCTGAGCGCGATGTCCGCCATTTCCTGGGTCGCCGCCATTTCCAGGTTCAGCGGGACTGTCAGGACGCGCATCAGCCGCGCGAGGTCGTCGTCGCGGATGTGGCGGCGATCCTCGCGCAGATGGACGGTGATGCCGTCGGCGCCGGCCTGCTGCGCCAGCATCGCCGCTTCCATCGGATCGGGATGGTCGCCGCCCCGCGCGTTGCGGATCGTGGCGACATGGTCGATGTTGACGCCGAGGCGCAGCCGGGGGAGCGCGGAGAGGCTCAACTCTTGCGACTGCCGGGCTTCGACGGGGGCACCGCCGCCAGTTCGGGCGGCAGCGCGTCGGCGTCGTAAACGGGGAAGTTCAGGCTGACGAGCGGGTAGAAGGGCAGGCCAAGGTCGGCCTCTCCCGCCGAGCGGTCGACCACCGCGACCTCCGCCACCGGTTCGCCGCCCGCGGCGCGGACCGCCTCGATCGCCTGGCGCGACGACAGGCCGGTGGTCACCACATCCTCGACCATCAGCACCTTCTGGCCCGGCTGGATCTCGAAGCCGCGGCGAAGCTCGAACGTGCCCTGCGGCCGTTCCAGGAACAGCGCATCGACGTTCAGCGCGCGTCCGACCTCATGCCCGATGATGATGCCGCCCATCGCGGGCGATACCACCAGATCGACCGCCCCGCGCAGCTCGCGCGGCAGCTTTTGCGCCAGAGCGACGGCGATGCGCGCCGCGCGTTCCGGGTTCATCAGCACGCGCGCGCACTGCAGATAATTGGCGCTGTGCTTGCCAGACGACAGCACAAAATGGCCCTGCAGCAGCGCGCCGGCTGCCCTGAATTCGGCCAGCACTTCTTCTTCTGTCATTGCCATCACCATCCCATGCAGTCGCCGCGGGCACATAGTCCCCCATGGGGTGCCGATCAACTCTCAGGCAAGCCGTATTCTGCGCTTGAGGGACCGGGCAAGCCTGCCTATAAGCCCCCGCAAATCATGTGGGGGCAACCGGTTTTCAATCGGACCCCGGCGGGGTAGGTCGAGCAGAATGAAAATCGTGAAATCCTTTGTTCTTGCCGGTTTGCTGGCATTTGGGGCAGCCACCGGGCACGCGCAGCCTCAAGAGGCGGCGCCGCAGGAGACGGTGACCGTCGCCAACGAGGCGGCCGAGGCTCCCGCGGGTCCGCTCGCGCTCAAGCCGGAGCCGGGTATCGGCCAGCCCCAGCCGGGCGAAACCACGTTCCAGGAACAGTTCACCGCAACCGGCGAATATGCACGCTGGTTCCACGACGCGCTGCTGCTCCCGGTTATCACGGTGATCTCGCTGCTGGTCCTCGCGCTGCTGCTCTATGTGATCGTGCGGTTCCGCCGCGCCGCCAACCCGGTGCCGTCGAAAGTGTCGCACAACACGCTGATCGAGGTCATCTGGACGCTCGGTCCCGTGCTGATCCTGGTGGGCCTTGCGATTCCGTCGATCGACTTGCTGGCAAAGCAGTTCAAGCCCGCGCCCAAGGATGCGCTGACCGTCAAGGTCACCGGATATCAGTGGTACTGGGGCTATGAATATCCGGACAACGGCATTCCCGAGATCGTGTCTAACATGCTGCCGCGCGACAAGGCGCTCGCCAATGGCGAGCCCGCGCTGCTTGCGGTGGACAATCGCCTGGTGGTCCCGGTGGGCCGTCCGATCAAGCTGATCGCGACCGGCGCCGACGTCATCCACAGCTTCGCGGTTCCCGCGCTCTGGGTGAAGATCGACGCCGTGCCCGGCCGGCTGAACGAGAAGACGTTCACGATCGAGCGGCCCGGCGTCTATTACGGCCAGTGTTCGGAACTGTGCGGTGCCCGCCACGGCTTCATGCCGATCGCGGTCGAGGCGTTGCCGCCCGAGCAGTTCGCGGCGTGGGTGGCATCCAAGGGCGGTTCGATGACTCCGGCCGGCGAGGGCGACGCAAATGCGCAGCCCGGCACCCCGGCGGAAGAGGCGAACAATGCGGATCAACTGGAGAATGCCGGTGCGCTGCCGGCAGCCCCCGGCGAGCCGGTCGAGAATGCCGGCGTAGCAAATACAGCAGGGTGAGCGGGTCATGAGCACGACAATCACAGGTGACGATTTTCACGGGGCCGCGCACGCCCATCATGACGCCGACCACAAGCCCGGCTTCTTCGCGCGCTGGTTCCTTTCGACCAACCACAAGGATATCGGTACGCTCTACCTGATCTTCGCGATCACGGCGGGCGTCATCGGCGGTGCGATCTCGGGCCTGATGCGCGCCGAGTTGGCAGAGCCGGGGATCCAGTATCTGCAGGCTTGGGCGCAATATTCGGATGGTGCCGAAGCAACGCTCGACCAGGCCTATCATCTGTGGAACGTGCTGATCACCGCCCACGGCCTCATCATGGTGTTCTTCATGGTGATGCCCGCGATCATCGGCGGCTTCG
>CAZHGR010000099.1:0-10464 GCA_964532255.1 uncultured Sphingobium sp. | reverse complement strand
ACCCGCGACAATCGCCGCCGCACAGGACGCCCAGAGCAGCTTCATCGACCGCCGCCCCTCGCGCGAGATGCGGGTCCAGCCGAACCCCGCCAGCAGGCACAATGCGCCGATCTGGCCATGCATGTAACGAAAGCCCCAGCCATAGCCCTGATAGAGCGCCAGCGCGAAACCGATGAGAACGGTACCCAGCAACGGCAGGATGACCGGCGGATCGCGCAGCCACGCACGCGGACGCCAGTTCATCCGCGTGAGACCCAGCGCCGCCAATGGCACCAGCAGCGGGTTGTTCCACGTCATCAGCCGCCCGATGTTGAGCAAAGGCTGCCATTTGTCGAGCCGACCGAACAGGCTTGCGACCTTGGCGGCGATACCCGGCGCACCCGTCGCGGCACCGCCCGGCGGCGAGCCGAGCAAAAAGGCAAGATACTGAGGCCAGAGCCGCGCCCACAGCAGCACCGCCGCTCCCAGTGCACCCGCTTGAACCAGTGCCGACATCCACTGCCGTCGCCACGCCAGCCAGAGGATGAAGGGACCGGCAAACAGCGCCGGGAAATGCCATTGGTGCAGCCCCGCCGCCGCAACCAGCACCAGCGCCGCGATCAGGTTCGCAACGACGCTTCCCCGCAGCACCAGCGCCAGCCAGATCATGTTGAGCGCGAAATGGCTGGTCATCGCGTAGGGCGTCATCGCCGTCGCCAGAAGCTGGGTCGAGGTCAGCGCCATGACCATCGCGACCATCACCGCGTCGCCCCGGCCGGGGAACAGACGCCGCGCGACCGAATGGAGCGCCACCAGCCCCGCCGCCAGCATGGCGGGCGCGGCGAGGTCCGCTGCGCCCATCCTGACGAACAAAGCCCGGATCGCGGCATGGACCGGCAGATAGATCGATGTCCACGTGTCGGCCGCGCCATAGGGGCTGTAAAATTCAGGGACCATGGCGCGCGCATAGGGCCGCCATTCGGGCGGAACCGGCCAGCCGATCCGCCCCTCCGCCAGATAGGCCCCCGCGAGTTCCACCATGACCTCGTCGCGCGAGGGGCTGTAGCCGTGGAACACGAGCGACCGGCCAAGCCATGCCGCCAGTGCGACTCCGACGATCGCCACAGCGACCGGCAGCGCCCGAGGCGGCAGCGGCGCGCGCGCGCCATAGCGCGGCCCTCCGCCGCTGAGCGCCAGCATCGCCGCCAGCGCGACGGCATGGCCGATCAGCACCGGCAAATCCTGGATACGGAAGAAATAGACCGGCAGCGTCTCGAACCCGCCGCCCGCGACATGCACGGCATATCCCGCCCATGCCCAGGCGAGATAGAGGACCACGCCGCCGATCAGCGCGACCCGCGCGGCCATGGCGGCGATCAGTCCCGCACCAGATCGGCGCGGACGAACAGCCCGTCCATCTCCACCAGCCTCGGAAAATGGCCCTTGTTATTGGCGAAGAAGGCGCTCGGCTCGAAGCCGGCATCGGCAAGCCAGCCGATCATCGCGTCGTAGCGAGTCGCCCCCGCATAGATCGGCCGCACCGCAAGCTCGGTCTGGATGCCCGCCATCTGCGCGAGCAGCGTTCCGGCACCGTCGCAAACCGACCGGTCATGCCCCTGCGTGTCCATCTTGAGGAGCGGCATCGCGATCGCATGCCGCTCCTTCAGCTCTGGCCACAGGCTGTCGAGACGGCGGGTCTCGACCTCCACGGTGCGCTCGACGCGGTTGCGGCTCTGGAAGACCGCTTCCTGTCCGGCGTCGGGCGCGTTGAGCGAGCTGAACTGGTCGGCCGCCATGATGTTGAAGGTGGCGGTCCCGTCGCGGTCGGAGAGCGCGAGATTGTGGCAGTGCCAGCGCGCGTCGCCGCTCGCCCGCGCCTTGAGCTTCGCGAACACGGACGGGTTCGGCTCGAACGACAGGATCGTGCCACGGAAGCCGACGTCGCGGCGAAGCATACTGCCATATTGGCCGGCGTTCGCGCCGACATCGATCACGCAATCCACCCCGAAATGCCCGATGAAGCGGCGAAGCGCCAGAATCTCGGGATATTGGTGGACGCGGCCCGCGAGCGCCAGTCTTACCGCGAGCGCCCGGTCGCCAAGTTCGCGCAGATAGCGGTTCACAGCACCGCCCCCCGCAGCCGGGCCTGGGCGAGCGCGTCGGCATAGGCCGCTTCGGTCAGTTCTGCCGTGCGGTCCCAGGAACCCAGGCTGTCCTTCAATGCATCGCCCGCCTGCCCCAGCCGCGCGCGCTCCCCCGGTGCCGTCAGCAAGAAGCGCAGCCGTTCGGTCAGTGCCGCGCCGTCGCCGCTGGCGAACCGCGCCACGCTCTCGTCCGCCAGTTCCCCGAACATCCCGCAATCGCTCGTCACCATCGCCGCGCCATAGCCGAGCGCCGACAGGAACGCACCGCTCGAATCGATATGGCGATAGGGAAAGACCACGATGTCCGCGCGGCCAAGATGCGCGTCGAGCCGCGGCTCGGGCAGGAAGCCCAGCTCGAGGATCAGCCGATCTCCCCACTCCGCCTGCCGCACCCGGTCGAGGATCGCGTCGACCGGCATGAACGGTTGACCCGCGACCGCGAGGTCGAAGTCCAGCCCCTCACCCCACAGCGCCAGCGCGGCGTCGATCAGCAGGTCGAAGCCCTTGTAGGGCTTGATCGTCCCGAAGAAGAGGATTCGCGGTCGCGGGGAAGCTGGGACGGCGCGCAAGTCCTCGTCGCGCGCGGGTGCCAGCCGCATCGGCGGGTGCGGGGCGATATGCACGGGGCGAGTCACACCCGCTTCGACTAGCGCGGCGCGCGTCTGCTCGCCGTGTACGATCAGCGCGTCGAAACGGCCGAGCAGGTCGAAATAGCCGCGCGCCTGCATCGCTTCGCGCCCGCCATTGCCGTGGAAGGGCCGCGCATTATGCACGGTGTGGACCAGCGCATGGCGCGGTGCCAGTCGCTTCAGCCAGTGCGCGTCGGCGGCAGCGAAGGGCAGCCACTGCCAGTGGACCACCGCCGCGCCATCGAAGATCGCGGTGGAGCCGACAAGCGAGTCGCAGGCATAGCCCACCGCCTTGGCGACGCGGCGCAGCGGCGACGGCGCGCGCTCGGCAAAGCGGAAGAAGCGCGGCGCATAGGTGTAGCCCGCAGGTGTGATCGCGTCGGTGGCGCGCATCGGCCGCCCCGCCAGCAGCACATCATGCCCGCGCGCCGCCAGCGCCCCGCACAGCGCATCGTCATAGCGACCGGTGAACAGCGACGGGTCGGCCATAACCAGCTTCATGGCCGCGCGAGCCTCCGCAACATCGCCTCGTGTCGCAGCGCGACGGCGCAGTGGACCAGCGCGAGCGCCGCGAGAAACAGCGGCGCGAACGTCGCGGGCGGGCCCAGCCGCGCCGGAAGCACGCTCAGTACCGACCCCGCAAGAAAGGCGAGCGACGGCGGAACCAGCGGCGCGAACAGCCCGAACCCCTGCTGCACATAGGTCGAGATGCACAGCATCGTCAGCCCGATCAGCAGCAGACCGACCAGCACCAGTTCAAGCGTGGTCGGCACGGCCGCGCCGTCATAGAGCAGCGCGAACAGCGGCTGTCCCGCGACGACGAGCAACAGCGCAAGCAGGGCCGCGCTGCCAAGGCCCAGCAGGCGCAGCCTTGCGATGCCGTGGCGCACGCGCGCACGGTCGCCGCCGTGGAACGCGCGCGTCAGGCCGGGAAGCAGCGTTTCCACCAGCGCGCGGATCACCGCGGTCAGCGCGCGCGATATCTTGAAGGCAAAGTCGAACAGCAGCAGCGGCCGGGGGTCCTGAGTCGCGGCGGCGATGGTGAAATAGGGCGCATTGTACGCCGCAACGTCGGACACGGTCAGCAGAATCGTCGCGCGCATGTCGCCCCGGTTGCGGCTCCACAGCGCCCCCATGCCCGTCCCGCCACCGGGCAGCCAGTCGCGTATCCGCATGGCTGCCGAACGATGAACGACGACCAGCGCGAACGCGAGCGCCAGCAGCATCAGCAGCGCCTGCAACGCCACCGAAAGCAGGATCGGCAATCCCCACAGCGCCGCGACCAGCAGCGCGATCGACGCGATCCGGCGCGAAAGGTCGACCGCTTCCCAGAGGAGATTATGGTCGAGCGCCGCCAGCGCCCGCCGCGCGAGGAAGGTGAAGATGTTGAGCGCCGACAGGCCGTAGAAGGCCAGGAACAGCACCGGCCGCTCGGTCGGCAACAGCCGCAGGGTCAGCGCGGCGGCGATGGCCATGCCGCCCAGCAGCACGATCAGCCCCATGAACGCAAGCAGCGCCCCAATCTCGCGCGGGTCGAAGTCCGCCGCCTCCCCCAGCCGCCACTGCCTCAGCCGCGCATAGAGGATGCCGGAAAAGCCGAAATCGGCGGAAATGGTGAAGTTGGCGAAAGCGATCAGCAGCAGGAAGGCGCGAAACTCGCCGATCGGCAACAGCCGCACGAAGACGAAGGTGACGACGAAGCCCCAGGCCATCGCCGCCGCGACATTGGCGAGCTTGACCCCGCCCCGCAGCCAGCCGATCCGCTCGAGCCGCGCGAGCATGTGCTCAGCGCCGCGCCCGGAACAGCACGTCGCCCAGCGCCATCCTCGCGACATCGGCGGCGGGCAGGCGCGCGGCGTCGATCGGATCGACACTGAAACCCGCTGCGGCGATCCGGTCGGCGAAATCGCGTCCATATTGGCGGACATGGTCCCACTGGCCGAAGCGGCGCTCGCGCTCGCGGCCCGACAGGTCGGGGGCACCGTCCTCGGTCGGCCGGTCCCACAGCGGCACGATCAGCCACGCCTCGCCGCCGGGCCGAAGCGCGCGGTGCAGGTTGGCGAGGACACGCGCGTCGTCAGGCACATGCTCCATGACATGGCTGGCGTAGATGCGGTCGAACCGCGACTCCTCGTCCAGTGCCATCAGGTCGACGCGGCGGATGTCCGGCACATCGCGATATACCTCGGGGAACAGGTCGCCCGGCACATAGTCGCCCGCCGCCGACCGCATCCGAGCCACGAGGCTTGCTTCATTCGGCGCGCAATGGAGGACCGCGCACCCGCTCGGGAGGTCGATTGCGCCACTGTCGAGCAGATAGTGCATCAGCCGTTCGCGCGGCGATGCGCCGCAGCGCGGGCAGCCCCACTCACGTGTTGTGCCGTAGCGGAAGAAGCCGACCACATCGCTCCGGCACGCGGGGCAATGGCGGCCGGGCGTCGCCCCCGCGAGGGCGCGGAGCCCGAGCAGGGTTCGCGAGATGTGCTTCCCCGCCGCCTTCGCGACGCGCTGAACCGTTATCATTTCGGCGCTTTACCCGATTTGCGCGCGTTCGCCATGCCCGTCAGCGCGACTTGGCGGGCGTCCAGAGCGTGAAGTCCCTGCCCGCCATCGCCGACGCGACACCCAGCAGCGTCGCCGCATAGGCCAGCACCACGTCGACAAGCGCGGCGAGCTTCCCCGACCGCGCCCGCCAGCCCGCCACCAGCAGCAGCAGGCCGAGCAGCGCCAGTTCGATCGCGAGCCAGGGCGACCATGCGGCGGCGAGCACCAGCGCCGAGGCAGCGGCGGTCGCCATCCACACCGCCCCGAACCAGCGGACCAGCTTGCGCGAGGCATATTTGAAGCGGTCGATCCACGCCATGCGCCGCAGTTGCGGGCGCAGATGGCGATGCGTCGTCCAGCTTCGCGCGGCGATCCGCACCTTGCGCCGCCATTCGTCCGAGCGTTCGGTGACCATCATCTCGCGCGCGATCACGTCCTGCGCCTTGATCAGCCGGCGGCCGGCGAACACCACCGCCATCGAGACGGTGAGATCGTCGAGAACATTGTCGGGAAAGGCCGGATAGAGCGGCGCGCGGATCGAGAAGATTGAGCCATCGGCGCCCATGACGTTACCGGTGGCGGACTCGCGGTCCTTCAGCGCTTCCTCGATCCGCCAGTAAAGACCGCCGACCGCCGCCGACGCGCTCGCCGCTCCGACGTCATAGCGGAGCGAGCCCAGCACGCCGCCGACATCCGCGTCGGCATAATAGCCGAGCAGCCGTTCCACCGCCTCGGCGTCGAGCAGCACATTGGCATCGGTGAAGATCAGCACGTCGCCCGTCGCCTTCGCCGCCAGCGTCTTCATGCCGCGGGCCTTGCCGCTCCGCCCCGGCCCGTCGATGGTCGTGATCACGTCGGCGGCGGCGTGCAGCAGGGCCGCCGATCCGTCGGTCGAACCGTCGTTGAACGCCAGCACGTCCAGTGCCGGATGCCGCGCCTTCAGCATGCGGATATTGGCGATCTTCGCGGGCAGCGACGATTCCTCGTTATAGGCGCAGAACAGCAGCGATGCGGTTGGCCCCGCGCCCGGCGTCGCCCCCTCCTGACATCCCCGCAGCGGCCGCGCCGGCAGCAGCGACAGGATCATCGGATAGAAGACGAACGGCCACAGCAGCAGGATGACGCTGACCGCCAGGATGATCGCCGATGCCGCGACCGCCTCAGAAGGCATTGTCATGCGCCAGCACCCGCAACGTCGCGAAGAGGATGCGCAGATCGCGCCATATGGACCAGTTCGTCACATATTCCAGATCGGATTGCAGCCGGTTGACCAGATCCTCATGCCGCTCTGTCGGCCCTCGGTGCCCGCGCACCTGCGCCAGACCGGTCATTCCCGGCTTGATGGCGTGCCGCGCCCAGTAGCGCCGGTCGACTTCCCAGTAGAGGCTCTCGGCGGCCCTCGCAGCGGGGGCATGGGGACGCGGGCCGACGATGCTCATGTCGCCGATCAGCACGTTGAAGAGCTGCGGCAGTTCGTCGATGCTGGTACGGCGCAGGAAGTCGCCGACGCGGGTAACGCGCGGGTCCTGTTTCTGGGTGAGCTGTTTGGCCCCCGGATCGGCCAAAGCGTGATGCATGGTGCGAAACTTCAAGATCTGGAAGGGTTCGGCATTGCGGCCCAGCCGTGCCTGGCGGAAGACTATGGGACCGGGACCGGAAAGCCGCACCGCCACCGCCGCCGCGATCAGCATCGGCGACAGCAGGATGATCGCGCCGAGGCTGACAATAATGTCGAACAGCCGCTTGACGATACGGTCGCGGAACAGCAGCGGGCCGGACGTGACGACGACGGTCGGATGATCCTCGAAGACGCCGACCTTGGCGGGCGCAAAGCGACGCATCTCGGGAACCAGCAGCTCGGCGCGCGCGGCGATCGAGGCCAATGCCACACTCCACGCTTCCATGCGCTCCACAGGGCAGGCGACGACGATCCGCTCCGCGCCCTGCAACGCCAGCGCCAGCCGCTCCGCCATCCCGGCATCATGGCGCGTGGGGTCAAGTCCCTCCGCCTGTGCATCGACGACATAGGCGTGCGGCGACGGCGGATAATCCTCTCCGTCGGCGATCAGGACCGTGAGGTGCGGAACTTCGCCGACCAGCACCGGCGCGATCCGATCGGTCAGGCGCCGCGCCAGCACAAGCCCGCCGCCGCTCAGCACCAGCCCCGTCAGGAAGGTGAGGCGCGAGAGCTGCTCGGCGATCTTGCCGAGGAAGATGATGATGAGGACGAGCAACAGCGCCTGTCCCAGCGCCCACAGCGCGCGCCAGCCGCTGACCGCGCCATTGCCGATCATGCGGATGCCGTACACCCCGCCATTGACCGCCAGCAGGACATAGACCGGCGCGATCATCGCGAACATGACGAGGCCGTGCGGCTTGCCCGGCTCGCCGGCGACATCGCCCAGAACGAGCAGGTTGGCGACGGCAAACGCGAACGCCAGCACCGCGACGTCGATCAGGATCGACAGGATGTAGAGGCGGAGCCGCGCCGCCTCGCGCGATGGGAGCCGTGTTCCAGCCATCGGCGCGCGCCTATGCCCCCCGGTGGCAGGCGTCAATGGTGGACTGTCCGCCGACGTCGATCCCGCCGACCGACCGGACCGCGATCCGTTCAGCCGGCCCGGCGCAGCTCCGCCACCGCGGGCGGTGTCGGGGGCTGATCCGGCCACATGCCGCGCGTGTCATAGACCGCCTTGCCCGCGCGCTCGTCGACGGGCACCGACTTGAAAATGTCGTGATCGACGAGGACGACGAGCGTCTCGCACCGCTCCAGCGCATCGTCGATGTCGATCAGCTCGGCCGGCGTGCCGGCGAACTCGGGTGGCAGAGCGGCGGCATAGGGTTCGACCAGCTTTACGCGCGCGCCGTAGCGGGCGACGAGCCGAGCGGCGACCTTGACCGCAGGGCTTTCGCGGAAGTCGTCGATATTGGGTTTGAAGGCGAGGCCGAGGCAGGCGATCAGCCCGCCGGGGCGTTCGTCGATCATGCGCGAGGCCTGTTCGACGACATAGTCGGTCTTGGCGTCGTTCACTTCGCGCGCGGTGCGGATCAGGCGGCTGTTGATCGGGTCGCCATGGACCAGGAACCAGGGATCGACCGCGATGCAATGGCCGCCGACGCCGGGGCCGGGCTGGAGGATGTTGACTCGTGGATGCCGGTTGGCGAGCCGGATCACATCCCACACGTCGATGCCCATGCCGTCGGCGATCACGCTCAGCTCGTTGGCGAAGGCGATGTTGACGTCGCGGTAGCTGTTCTCGACCAGCTTCACCATCTCGGCCGCGCGCGCGGTCGTGGTGACGCAGGCGCCGCGCACGAACTGGCGGTAAAAGCTCAAAGCCTTGCGCGCGCAACGGGGCGTGATACCGCCGATGCAGCGGTCATTGTCGACCAGCTCGACCAGAATCCGGCCGGGCAGCACGCGCTCGGGGCAGTAGGCGATGGAAATGTCTGCGCCGTTTCCGGCGACACCCGGCATGACCAGATCGGGACGAAGCCGCGCCAGCTCGTCGCGCATCGCCTCGGTCGTGCCCACCGGCGAGGTCGACTCGAGGATCACGACATTGCCCGCGCCCAGCACCGGGGCGATCGTCCGCGCAGCAGCGAGGACGTAGCTGATGTCGGGCGCATTGTTCTGACTGACCGGCGTGGGCACCGCGATGACGAAGACGTCGGCCGGCTCGACGCTGAGCGAGGCGCGCAGCAGCCCGCGCGACACCACGCCCTGGACAAGGCCGTCGAGGTCGACCTCCTCGATATGGATGCGGCCGGAGTTGACCGTCTCGACCACATGCGCCGACACATCGACGCCCAGCACCCGCATTCCCGAACGGGCGATCAGGGCGGCGGTCGGCAGGCCGATATAGCCGAGGCCGATGACGGCGACGGTGACGTCAGTGTGAACGGGCATTGGCGATGATCCCTGCGATGCGGTCTGCCGCCTTGCCGTCGCCGAACGGATTGTGCGCGCGGGACATGGCGGAATAGGCATGCTTATCGTCGAGCAGTGTGAAGATTTCGGATATGATCCGGTCGCGATCAGTGCCGACCAGCCGCGCCGTGCCGGCCGCCACCCCCTCAGGCCGCTCGGTCGTCTCGCGCATCACCAGAACGGGTTTGCCGAGCGAGGGTGCCTCCTCCTGTACGCCTCCGCTGTCGGTCAGCACGATCTCGCAGGCGTCAAGCAAAGCGACGAAGTTGGGATAATCGAGCGGGTCGATGAGCGCGACATTGGCCAGACCCGCCAGCTCCGCGTCCATCACCCGCCGGACATTGGGGTTGGGATGGACCGGAAAAATCACCGCGACGTCCGGACGCGCCGCGATGGCCCGGATCGCGCCCGCGATGGCCTCCATGCCGCCGCCGAAATTCTCCCGCCGATGGCTGGTGACGGCGATGATGCGCTTGCCCGCGAACCGCGCCGAAAGCGGTGCGAAGCCAGCCGCGAGCGCGGGGTCATCGGCGATTCGCTGCCGTGTCGCCAGCAGTGCGTCGATCACGGTATTGCCGGTGACATGGATTCCGGCAGGGTCGCGGTTCTCGGCCCGCAGCGCGGCGGCCGCCTGCTCGGTCGGCGCGAAGTTCAGGTCGGCGATGCACGCGACGACGCGCCGGTTGACCTCCTCCGGCCAGGGATGATGGATGTCGCCCGAGCGAAGCCCCGCCTCGACATGCGCGACCGGGATCTTGCGATAATATGCGGCAAGGCTGGCGACCATCGTGGTCAGCGTGTCGCCATGGACGACGACGCGGTCGGGCTTTTCCGCATCGAAGGCGCGGCTCAGCTCGACGATCAGCCGTGCGGTCAGCCCGTCGAGCGTCTGGTCGGGCTGCATGATGTCGAGGTCGATGTCGGGCACGATCCGCGCGATCGTCAGCACCTGATCCAGAAGCTCGCGATGCTGCGCGGTGACGCAGACGCGCGTGTCGATGTCCTCCCGCGCGCGCAGGGCATGGACGACCGGGAACATCTTGATCGCTTCGGGACGCGTCCCGAACACGACGATGACCTTCTGCTTACTCACGCTGCCGTCCCGATCGTTGCGCATCGGCACCCCCTTAGCGGCGCTGTGTGAAAGCGCGGTAAAGCCGGCACGGCACCGTCCCAAAACGCGGCACTGCGGCGCTATCGCAAATCCTAACGCAGTTGCAACAATTTGGCAGACCGA
>CAZHGR010000098.1:0-11176 GCA_964532255.1 uncultured Sphingobium sp. | reverse complement strand
AGCTTTCCGAAGGTGATGATCTGCGCGACATGGTCGCGGCCATATTTCTCCTGAACGTAGCGGATCACCTCGCCACGCCGGGTTTCGCAGAAGTCGATGTCGAAGTCGGGCATCGACACGCGCTCGGGGTTGAGGAAGCGTTCGAACAGCAGGCCCAGTTTCAGGGGATCGAGGTCGGTGATCGTCAGCGCCCAGGCGACCAGCGACCCCGCGCCTGACCCGCGCCCCGGCCCCACCGGGATCCCGTTCGCCTTCGCCCATTGGATGAAGTCGGCAACGATGAGGAAATAGCCGGGAAAGCCCATCTGGTTGATGATGCCGATCTCGAAATCGAGCCGGTCGAAATAGTCGGGGTAGAGGGCGCGCAATCCGTTCGTGTCGAGCGAAGTCGAGACACGTTCTTGCTCCCGCTCCTCGACTTCGCTCGGAGCGAACGGAGGTGGTGCAAACTTGGCCAACCGCTCCACCAATCCCGCCTCCGCCTGCTCGCGGAGCATCGCCTTCTCGCCCTCGATATCGCCGGCAAGGCTGGGCAGGATCGGCTTTCGCTTGGGCGCGGCAAAGGCGCAACGCTGAGCGACCACCAGCGTGTTCGCCAGCGCTTCGGGCAGATCCTCGAACAGCCGCTGCATTTCGTCGGCGGGTTTCAGCCAGGCTTCGGGGCAGCTTCGCGCGCGGTCGGGGCTGTCGACATAGCTGCTGCCGGCGATGCACAGCATGACGTCATGCGCCGCATGGAAGCCCGGTTCGGCAAAGCAGGCGGGATTGGTCGCGACGATCGGCAGGTCGCGGTCGAAGGCAAGGTCGAGAAGCGAGCCCTCCGCGAGTTCCTCCGCCTCATGCCCGCGCCGGGCGATTTCGACATAGAGCCGGTCCCCGAACAGCGTCTGGAGCCGGTCGAGATAAAGCGCGGCAAAGCGCGCCTGTCCCTCCGCCAGCAGGCGCACCAGCGCGCCCTCGTCCGCCGCCGTCAGGCAGATGAGCCCGTCGGTCCTGCCCGCCAGCGCATCCAGCGGCACATGCGGTGCCTCGGTCTCGGGCCGGTCGAGATGCGCGGAGGAAACGAGCGCGCACAGATTGTCATAGCCTTTGGCATCCTGCGCCAGCAGCGCCAGCCAGTCGACCACAGCGGCCCCGCCGCAGTCGTCGGGCCGGAGCACGCCCAGCATCGCGCCGACGATCGGCTGAATGCCCTTGCCCGCACAGGCATCGGAGAAGGCCATGGCTCCATAGAGCCCGTTGCGGTCGGCCATCGCGACCGCCGGAAAGCCGAGCGTGCGTGCATGCGCGGCAATCGCCTTCGGCTCGATCGCGCCCTCCAGCATCGTGTAGCAGGAAAAGACGCGCAGAGGGACGAAAGGGGCGTGAACGGTCGACGGCATGGGCGAACGCTAGTCGTACGACGGCGTCACCGCAAACGATGTGCGCCCTTATCCACAGAAGACGACGCAAACGGCCTGTCGGGCCGCCGGTATCAGGCGTGGCTACGCGGGAGCCGAAGCGTTTCCGACGCAGTGCGGCGACGTCGCATGGCAGCACCAACGGCACCGATACCGAGGGTCATCAGCGCCCAGCTTGCAGGCTCCGGAACAGCGGCGACCGAATCGACATAGGTTGCGAAATACAGGTCGCGCTCGACACCATCGTCGAAGCGCTCGCCCGTTTCCTTGATGTAAGGAAGAAGTCTGCCTCCATCGTACTGGGAAGGGATGGATACAAATTTCGGAAACAGCGGGTCTGAGAAATCCACCAAGGCTCGTCCTGAACCGAAAAACACCAGTCCTTCAGAGCCCTCGCTCGGTCCAAGGATAAGGCTAAATGAGTCGCCCGTTTCCACGTTGAAGTTAAATTGAGACGTAGAAATTGCAAAGTTAAGTCCATCCGAAACCGAGATCGGGTTATCGAAAAAATCAAACTTCACGTGACCCACAAGGTCACGAGCACCTTGATGGTAGTCCCCCTTTATCAACGAAGCCATGATCCCTCTTGGCTCGTCCGGAAACGGAAATGTGAAAGAAATTGTGAGGTCAACATGATCCAGCCTCCCTGACACGCCGGCGACGAAGGTTTGCACCGCGACCAACGTCTTCCCTGCGATCTTAGGTTCAACCAAGAATGGAGCAAGTGAAGGATCGACATAGCCGACGCCAAAGCCTTCGAGAACTAAGTCCCCCCCGATAGGCTCGGGAAATCTGTGTTGATCGAGCACTACGGTGGCCTGCGCGGGCAGCGCCACCATCGACGAAAGCAGCATGACAGCCGCCCCGACAGTCCGAAACATCATCATCCTTGCCCCCATTATGCCGCGTGCTTCTCGATGAACCCACTGCATCTGAGCGATAGCGCTCGCTCGCCCTACACGACCTCCTGCACCTGAGCCAGCCGTCCCTCGTGCAAGCGCACCACGCGGTCCATCCGCGCGGCGATGCGCTCGTTATGCGTGGCGATCAGCGCGGCCGAGCCCTCGCCGCGCACCAGCCCCACGAACTGGTCGAAAACGATGTCGGCGGTGCGCTCGTCGAGATTGCCGGTCGGCTCGTCGGCCAGCACCAGAGCGGGGCGGTTGGCCAGCGCCCGCGCGACCGCGACCCGCTGCTGCTCGCCGCCCGACAGGCGCGACGGCTTGTGCTCGAGCCGCTGCGCCAAGCCCAGAGCACTGAGCAGGCTTTCCGCGCGCGCGCGCGCGTCCGCCTCGGTCGCGCCGTGGATGAGTTGCGGCAACTCGACATTCTCGCGCGCGCTGAAGTCGGGCAGGAGATGGTGGAACTGATAGACGAAGCCGAGCCGGTCGCGGCGCAACCGGGTACGCCCGTCATTGCCGAGCGCGGTGGCTTCCTCGCCGCACACACGGATCGACCCGCCGAAGCCCCCTTCGAGAAGCCCCACCGCCTGGAGAAGCGTCGACTTGCCCGTGCCCGAGGGACCGAGCAGCGCCACGATCTCCCCCGCCGCCACTGTCAGGTCGACCCCGCGCAGCACGTCGATCCGCACATCGCCTTGCGCGAAGCTGCGGGTCAGTCCGCGCGTCAGCAGCACTGGCTCACTCATAGCGCAGCACCTCGACCGGATCGGTATTGGCGGCCTTGAAGGCGGGATAGAGCGTCGCGAGGAAGCTGAACAAAATTCCCATCAGGCAGATGGCGGTGATCTCGATCGGGTCGGGGCGAGAGGGAAGCTCGGTCAGGAAGCGCACCGACGGGTCCCATATATTCTGGCCGGTAAGAAGCTGGATTCCGTCGAGCACCGACTGGCGGAAGGTCAGCAGGATGAAGCCCAGCGCCAGCCCGGCAAAGGTCCCGCAACTGCCGATCGCCAGGCCAACGGTGATGAAGATTCGCAGCAGGCTGGCGCGCGAGGCACCCATGGTGCGCAGGATCGCGATGTCGCGGGTCTTGGCGCGGACCAGCATGATCAGCGACGAGAGGATGTTGAACACCGCCACCAGAATAATCAGCGACAGGATCACGAACGACACGACCCTGTCGACCTGAAGCGCCTCGAACAGGCTGGCGTTCATCTGCCGCCAGTCGACGACGATCGCGTCATTGGCGACGGCACGCGCCAGCGGGGCGAGGATATCCCCCACCCGGTCGGGGTCCTCGGTCTTGACCTCGATCATGCCGACCTGATCGCCGAGCAGAAGAAGCTGCTGCGCATCCTCCATCGGCAGGATCACGAACGCCTTGTCATAGTCATACACGCCGATCTCGAAGATCGCGCCGACTTCATAGGGAAGCTGCCGGGGCACCGTGCCGAAGGGCGTGGACCGCCCCGCCGGGTTGAGGATGCTGACCGTGCTGCCCAGCGACAGGCCGAGATTGGCGGCGAGGCGCGACCCGATCGCGACACGCCCGCTTCCCGGTGCGACAGAGGCGAGATCGCCCGCGACGATATTGTCACGGAGCGACGGATTGGCGCGAATGTCCTGAACCTGCATCCCGCGCACCAGCGCCGCTTCCACCCTGCCCCCGGTAATCGCGAGCAAAGGCTGCTCGATCAGCGGCGTGGCCGAGGTGACGCCCGGGGTGCGCTTGGTCTCGTCGAGGACCGAGCGCCAGTTGGCGAGGCGCCCGTCATAGCCCTGGACCACCGCATGCCCGTTGAGCCCGACGATCTTGTCGAACAGCTCGGCGCGAAAGCCGTTCATCACGCTCATCACCACGATCAGGGCGGCGACGCCCAGCATGACCGCGACCAGGCTGATCGCGGCGACGAGGAAGATGAAGCCTTCGTTGCGGCCGGGCAGCAGATAGCGCCGCGCCACCATCCGCTCGTAGCGGCTCAGGATCATCGGGCGGGGCTGTGGGTCAGGGGCATGAGCCGCGAACGTCTATGGCCCCCGCGCCGGGCTGGCAAGTCCGACGACCCCGCGGCGGGCCGTGGCGGCAATGTTGCGCGATTGACACAGTATCGGACCAAAAGCCGCGCATTCGTTCCAAAGCGGATGACAGCCGCGCAGGGTCGGCTTAGCAAGACCATAGAAACACAGGCAATCATAGCAAGGCCGTGGTTCAGGGACGTCGCAGCCCTTTCCCATGCTAATAAGGGGGCTAGGGAAAGAGAGCGCGACGAAAAAGGGGGAGACGCTTTGTCGTCTTGCGGGCGTCCGGATTCCAACGTGGATCCGGGCGCCTTAGCTTTTGGGCCCTCCCGCATCTTGAAAAACCCGCCAGTCAACCCATTTCGGGGCGGTCCGGCCGCCCGTCGCGGGGTCGGACGAATGCCGCGGACGCCTCTCTGGGTCCGCATTGCATCATATTGCTTCGTAAGGAGGATTTGACATGCGTGGTTTTGACTTGACCCCCTATCGCCGCAGCACCGTCGGTTTCGACCGGCTGTTCGACCTGATCGAGAACAGCGCACGGTTGCAGCAGGGCGACAACTACCCCCCGTTCAACATCGAGCGCCTGAGCGAGGACCGCTACCGGGTGACTCTCGCCGTCGCCGGGTTCAAGCCCGACGAGATCGACATCACCGCACAGCAGAATCTGCTGCTGATCACCGGCAAGAAGGATGAGAGCGAGCAGGACCGCTCCAAGTTCCTGCATCTCGGCATCGCCAACCGCAACTTCGAACGGCGCTTCGAACTCGCCGATTTCGTGCGAGTGGACGATGCGCAGCTTGCCGATGGGCTGCTGGTCGTCGAACTCGTCCGCGAAGTGCCCGACGCGATGAAGCCGCGCAAGATCGCCATCAACGGCAAGGGCGCGGTCATCGACATGACGACGACTGACGAGGCGAGCAAGAACGCCGCCTGATAGCGGACGGGATTTGGACCGCTGGGGGCGCCGGAGCGATCCGGCGCCCTTTTTGCGCCGCTGCAGGTCCGGGCGCTACAGTTCCGTCGGTCGGCCGTGCAATCTATTCCAGCGCGTCGGAAATGTCTTCCAGTGTCGCCCGGTCGAGGATCGTCAAAGAGCCATGCTCGACGGTCACGATCCCCTCCTGCCCCCATTGCGCGAGCTGGCGGTTGATGTTCTCGCGGCTGATGCCGGCGAACAGCGCAAGCTCGGTCTGGCTCAGGCGAATCACCGCCGCCTTGGCTTGATCCTCCTCGCCCGCGAGCCGCAGCAGGAACCGGGCGAGTCGTGGCCCCGCCGCATAGGCACGGTCGTTCTCAATCGTCTGGTTGGCCCGGCGAAGCCGTGCCGCGAGCTCGCGCATCAGGCGAAGCGCGATGCGGTGATTCTCCGCCAGCACCCGCTCGAACACGCTGCGCGGCAGCGTCAGGTAGCGAACCGGTCCCATGGCAATGACGCTGGCGGTGCGTGTGCCTCCGTCGAGAAGCGCGATCTCGCCCAGCACGGTGCCGGGTCCGGCATATTCGAGGACAATCTCGCGACCGTTCGCGGAATAGACGGTGACGCGGGTCTGGCCGTCGAGAAGGATGAGCAGCGAATCGGCATCGTCGCCCTGCCGGATGAGCGCGTCTCCCTTGCGCGCCGTCGTCTCGCGCGCGTGCGCGAGCAGCGCTTCGAGCTCGGCCTGATCGAGCGCCTTGAGCAGGCTGTGCTCGGGCAGCTTCTGGAGCAGCGATTCATTCATGGCGTCACTCCCCCCGGTGGCGGGCGGAGTGTTGCGCCGAAATGTCGGCGGGCGCAAGGGCTTGGCGGGCGAAGCCCCTTATGTGCCCTGCTCCCTCCCACCGACACCGCAGCGGAGGCTGGGGTAACCGTTTGTGTGGCAGAGCAAGCCTGTCAAACCAGCCGGCTCTGCTTGACGGCGGCGGCGATGAAGCTTTCGAACAAGGGGTGCGGCTCCAGCGGCCGCGATTTCAGCTCGGGGTGGAACTGCACGCCGACGAACCAGCTATGCTCCGGCCGTTCGACGATCTCGGGCAGCGTGCCATCGGGCGACATGCCGGAGAAGATCAGCCCGCCAGCCTCCAGGGGCTCGCGATAGCCCGCGTTGACCTCATAGCGGTGGCGATGTCGCTCCTGGATCGAATCGGTGCCGTAGATGCTGGCGACAACGCTGTTGCCCGCCAGCCGGGCCGGATAAGCGCCAAGCCGCATCGTGCCGCCGAGATCGCCGTCAGCGCGCCGCTTCTGCAGTCCCTCGGGACTCATCCACTCGGTGATGAGGCCCACCACAGGCGCGTCGGTCGGGCCGAACTCGGTGGTCCAGGCGTCCTTGATGCCGGCGGTGTTCCGGGCCGCTTCGATGCATGCCATCTGCATGCCCAGGCAGATGCCGAAGAAGGGCACGTCGCGCTCGCGCGCGAAGCGGACCGAGGCGATCTTGCCCTCCGATCCGCGCACGCCGAAGCCGCCGGGGACGAGGATGCCGTGCATCGGCTCAAGCGTGGCGGCGATCTCGCCGTCGTCCTTCTGCTCGAACAGCTCGGCGTCGAGCCAGCGGATATGCACCTTGACCTTGTTGGCGAGGCCGCCATGCATCAGCGCCTCGGTCAGCGATTTATAGGCGTCGGGCAGGCCGACATATTTGCCGACGACCCCGATCGTCACCTCGCCCTCGGGACGCTCGCAGCGATCCATGATGGCGAGCCAGCGGTCCAGCTCCGGCTCCGGCGCACCATCGATCCCGAAGGCGCGAAGCACTTCGTCGTCCAGCCCCTCGGCATGATATTGCGCGGGCACCGAATAGATGTTGCGCGCATCGAGCGCGGGGATCACCGCTTCCTTGCGGACGTTGCAGAACAAGGCGATCTTGGCGCGCTCGCTTTCCGGCAAGGGCTGCTCGCACCGGCACAACAGGATATGCGGCTGGATACCCAACGAGGTCAGCTCGCGCACGCTGTGCTGCGTCGGCTTGGTTTTCAGTTCGCCCGCCGCGGCGATATAGGGAACCAGCGTCACATGGACGAAGATCGAACGCCCGGCGCCCAGCTCATTGTGGAGCTGGCGAATCGCTTCCATGAACGGCAGGCTTTCGATGTCGCCCACGGTGCCGCCGATCTCGCACAGCACAAAGTCGACATCGTCGGTCTCGGCCAGCGCGAATGCCTTGATCTCGTCGGTGACGTGCGGGATCACCTGCACCGTCGCGCCCAGATAATCGCCGCGTCGCTCGCGCTGGATGATGCTCTGATAGATTCGCCCCTGGGTCACATTGTCGGACTTGCGCGACGAGACGCCGGTGAATCGCTCGTAATGGCCGAGGTCGAGGTCGGTCTCCGCGCCGTCGTCGGTCACATAGACCTCGCCGTGCTGATAGGGCGACATCGTGCCCGGATCGACGTTCAGATAGGGGTCGAACTTGCGGATTCGGACCGAGAATCCGCGCGCCTGGAGCAATGCGCCCAGACTAGCCGCCATGAGGCCTTTGCCAAGCGAGGAGACCACGCCGCCGGTGATGAATATGAACCGCGCCATGGGAGTAGAGGCTTAATCCTTTCAGCGAACACAGCGCAAGCCGGACCTGCCGCAAAGCGACAGATTTCGGCAAGTTTACAAAAAACGGACGATCAGTTGGCGAGCGGGACCGTGTCGTTGCCGACGGTGGCGGGCGCTGCCGGTGCCGCAGGCGCGGCGGCATTGCCGGTCTGGAGCGGTGCGACGTCGGCCGGTGCCTCGACCGGCGCGGTCGAGCCCACCAGCGATGTGTCGACCGTCGAGGTCTTGTGCCGCGTCGCCGCGATGAAGGCGAGCGTGATGCTCAGCACGACGAACAGGGTCGCGAGCACGGTCGTCGCGCGCGTCAGGAAGTCGGCAGCACCGCGCGCCGACATGAGGCCCGACGGGCTGCCGCCCATGCCCAGCCCGCCCCCTTCGGAGCGCTGCATCAGGATGACGGTGACGAGCGCGGCCGCGATGACGGCCTGCACGACGAGAATGAAAGTAAAGAGCATGGGTTATGCGATCCCGGTCGGTGTTGGCGACCCCTTAACCGCTCCGGCCCGAAGCTTCAACCGGCGCGCGCGGCGGCGATGATCGGACCGAATTTGGCGGCGGTCAGGCTCGCCCCGCCGACGAGCGCGCCGTCGACATCGGCGATCGCCAGAATCTCGGCCGCATTGTCGCCATTGACCGATCCGCCGTAGAGGATGCGGACCGCATCCGCCCCTTCGCCGATCGCGCCGCGCAGCGCCTCGCGTAGTGCGCGGTGCATGGCATCGATCGCCTCCATGGTCGGGATGCGGCCCGTGCCTATCGCCCAGATCGGCTCATAGGCGATCGACAGCCACTCGGCCGAGGCCCCTTCGGGGAGCGAGGCGAGAAGCTGGCGCGACACCACCTCCTCCGCCTTCCCCGAATCGCGGACCTCGAGGCTTTCACCGACGCACAGGATCACGGTCAGCCCCGCCTTGCGCGCGGTCGCGGCCTTGGCGGCGATGTCGGCGTCGCTCTCATGCTGGTCAGTCCGCCGCTCGCTATGGCCGACGATCACGCTCGTTGCGCCCGCCTCCGCCAGCATCGGCGCGGCGACGCAGCCCGTATGCGCACCCGAATCCTTCTGGTGGCAGTCCTGCCCGCCGATGACGAGCGAACCGGCGGCCGCGCTGGCAGGCGCGATGAGCGTCGCGGGGACATAGAGCGCGACATCAACCTCGTCGGCGTCGCGTGCCAGACCGGCAATCGCCTCCACCTCGGTCAGGCTGGCGCGAAGGCCGTTCATTTTCCAGTTTCCGGCGATCAGCGGGCGGCGGTCGGTCATCGCTTCGTCCTTTGCAATCTGCATTCGGGTTGCGACAGGGTCCATGGCGAGGCCGGGCGCGGCTGTCCAGTGCCGGAAACCATCCGCCGCACCACGCGGGCGCGCACTTGATGCCGGGGACATGCCGCCCTAAAGCGGCGGCCCAATGACCGCGCTCGGGAGACGATAGGCAATGCTGGCGATGTTCAGGGCGATGCTTCGCTCGCGGGTCGGGGTCGTCATCGGCCTCCTGTTCCTGGCGACGGTGGGTCTCGCGTTCGCGGCCGCCGATCTGTCGAACCTGACCGGCAACATGTTCGCCGGCGGGTCGACCGTGGCGCAGGCTGACGGGGAGGAGCTCCCCGCGGCTGAAGTGCAGGACCGCGTCCAGCGCGTGTTCGAAGCCAACCGTCGCAACAATCCCGGCCTGACGATGCAGACCTTCTTTGCCGAAGGTGCCTTCGAGAGCGTGGTTCAGCAGCTCGTCGACGCGATCACCCTGCGCGCCTTTGCCGATGATCAGGGGATCGCGGTCAGCAAGAAGCTGATCGACGCCGACATCGCGCGCAACCCGGCGTTCCATGACGCGACCGGCAAGTTCAACCAGCGCAATTTCGAGCAGCTTCTTCAGGCGGAGCGTATCCGCGAGGCCGCGCTTCGCGCCGACATCGGCGACCAGATCCTGCGCCGCCAGATCCTGCTGCCGGCCGCCGCCGGGGCGCGCGCGCCCGACGCCATGTCGACGCGCTATGCCGCGATCCTGCTCGAGGAACGGCGCGGCACCTTCGCCGCCGTGCCCACCGAGGCGTTCGTGAGCAACGCGCCTGTCACGCCCGCGCAGCTTTCGGCTTATTTCCGAGGAAATGCCGACACGTTCGCCCGGCCCGAGCAGCGCGCGGTGCGCTATGTCATCGTGAACCGTGCCGACCTCGCCTCGCGCGCTACCCCCACCGAAGCCGCCATCGCGCAATATTATCGCCAGAACGCCGCGCAATATGGCGCGACCACGACCCGCGTCCTCAAGCGGCTGGTGCTGCCCGGCCAGAGCGCCGCGCGCGATCTGGCGACGAAGGCGAAGGCGGGCGGCTCGCTCGACGTGCTGGCGCAGCAGGCGGGCCTTGCCGCCACCACGCTCGACCCGACCTCGCAGGATGCGCTCGCGAAGGAGATCGGGGCACCCACCGCTGGGCAGGTGTTCGCGGCGAAGCTCAACGATGTGGTCGGGCCGGTCCGTACCGACCTCGGCTGGACGGTCTATCAGGTGAGCGACATCCGCTCGGTGGCCGGACGCACGCTCGATCAGGTGCGCGGCGAAATCTCCGCCGCCCTTAAGGACCGGCAAAGCCGCGAAGCCATCGCCAGCCTTGCCAACACCCTCGACGAAGCGGCCGCCGACGGCGCGACGTTTGACGAGATCGCCGCTGCAAACGGTCTGAAGCCGCAGACCACGCCGCTGCTGACGTCCGAACCGCGCGACCTGGCGCGTCCCGATCAGCCGGTGGCACCCGAGCTGGCACCGGTCGTCAAGGCGGCGTTCGCGATGGAGCAGGACGACGATCCGCAGATCGTCCAGATCGTCCCTGACGAGAGCTTCGCGCTGGTTGCGGTCGCGCGCGTGCAGCCCGCAGGCCCGCCCGTGCTCGAAGCGATCCGCGCTGACGTCGAGCGCGCCTACCGTCTGTCCGAAGCCGCCAAGCGCGCCAAGGCAGCCGCTGCACAGATCGAGGCGCGCGCGAAAAAGGGCTTGCCGCTCGAAGAAGCGGTCAAGCAGGCCGGCGTGTCTCTGCCGCAGATCAGCAGGATCGCGACCGTTCGCGGCGAGCTCGGCCGTGACGGCGGGCCGGTTCCGGCTTCGCTGGTCGCGCTGTTCTCTATGAAGCAGGGCGCGGTCCGCACCGTGCCCATCGAGGGCGGTCAGGGCTATATGATCGTCCACCTCGACGGCATCACGCCCGGCGATGCCAGCGGAAAGCCCGAGCTGGTGAGCAACACGCGCGACGCGCTCGCCAATGTGCTGGGCGGCGAATATGCCGACCAGTTCATGCGCGCGATCGCCAGGGATGTGGGGGTCAGCCGCAAC
>CAZHGR010000097.1:0-11188 GCA_964532255.1 uncultured Sphingobium sp. | reverse complement strand
CCGCGATGGAGGACCGCGCGCTCGACCTGATGATCGGCGAGGGACCGTCGGCGCGTTCGGTGCGGATCGACCTGCCCAAATTCACGCTGGTCGGCGCGACGACGCGGCAGGGGCTGCTGACGACGCCGCTGCGCGACCGCTTCGGCATACCGGTGCGGCTGCAATTCTACACGGTCGACGAGCTGGAGCGGGTCGTCACCCGTGCCGCGCGGCTGCTGTCGCTCGCCATCACGGCCGAGGGCGCGCGCGAGGTTGCCCGCCGGTCGCGCGGCACGCCCCGAATCGCCGGGCGCCTGCTGCGCCGCGTGCGCGACTTCGCCCATGCCGCGGGGCATGAGGTCGTCGATGCCAGGGACGCCGACGCCGCGCTCACCCGGCTGGAGGTCGACTCGCTCGGCCTCGATGCCATGGACCGCCGCTATCTGACGATGATCGCCGATATCTATCGCGGCGGACCGGTCGGCGTGGAGACTCTCGCGGCGGGCCTGTCCGAGCCGCGCGACACGATCGAAGAGGTGATCGAGCCCTATCTGATCCAGCTCGGCCTGATCGCGCGAACGGCGCGCGGGCGCTGTCTCAACGGTCCGGGCTGGAAGCATCTGGGGCTCAACCCGCCACAGGGATCGCAGGACGGCCTGTTCGACTGAGTGCCCCGACCGGCCGGTGTCCATCTGCGTTCATTCGCCGCTTCTGCGGCTTTAGGGGATTCCCATTCTCCCGCCCCGCCGCTAGAGCGGTGACGTGCCCACTCCGCGCGACCCGCAACCAGCGTCTGGCCAGTTCATCGGCGGCGAACATCGCTTTCCGGTGCGCGTCTATTTCGAGGACACCGACGCGGGCGGCGTCGTCTATCACGCCAATTATCTGCGCTACATGGAGCGCGCGCGGTCAGACATGCTGCGCGTGGCCGGCATCGACCAGCGCGGCGCGCTCGAGGACGGCACCGGCGTCTATGCCATCAGCGACATTTCGCTCCGCTACCTGCGCCCCGCCCGACTTGGCGACGATCTCGTCGTCCGCAGCACGGTGAGCGCGCTCCGCGCCGCCGCCTGCACCATGGCGCAGAGCATCTGGCGCGGCGAGGATCATCTAGCCGAGGGCAGCGTTACCGCCGCTTTCATCTCCTCATCGGGCCGCCCCCGCCGCCAGCCGGAGGCGTGGCTGTCCATCTTCACCCGACTTGCCGCCGGAGAAACGCGCGTCCCATGACACTTTCCCTCCTTGCCGCCGCCGCGCCCCCGGCGATCGACATGTCGCCGCTCGCGCTGTTCGCCCAGGCCGATATCGTCGTGAAGCTGGTCATCATCGGCCTTCTTCTCGCCAGCGTCCTGAGCTGGGCGGTCATCATCGGCTTCTGGGTCAGCCTGGGCCGCACGTCGTCGCGCACCACGACCTATGAAGAGGCCTTCTGGAAGGCACCCGACATCGAGCGCTTCTACCGTGATCGCGGCAAGGAACAGGTGCCGAGCGCGCAGGTGCTGTCCGCCGGAATCCATGAGTGGCAGCAGTCCTCCGCGCGGCGGAAGGCGGACGCCAGCGGCTTTCGCGACCGTCTGTCGACCGCGATGGGTTCTGCGGTGGCCGCCAATGTCGACCGGCTAGCCGACCGGCTCAACATCCTCGCGACCATCGGCAGCGTGTCGCCCTTCGTCGGGCTGTTCGGCACCGTCTGGGGGATTATGCGCAGCTTTACCGCCATCGCGGGCGAGCAGAACAGCAGCCTCGCGGTCGTCGCGCCCGGCATCGCGGAGGCGCTGTTCGCCACCGCCATCGGCCTGTTCGCGGCGATCCCGGCGGTGATCGCCTACAATCGCTTCAGCCACCGCATCAACCGGCTCGAGGCACGGCTGATGCGCTTCGCTGACCGGCTCTATGTGACCTTCAGCCGCGAAATGGACGGCTGATGGGCGCCGGACTCCCGCCCTCGCAACGCGGTTCCCGCCGCCGCGCGCCCATGGCGGACATCAACGTGACGCCGCTGGTCGACGTCATGCTGGTGCTGCTGATCATATTCATGGTCACCGCGCCGCTCCTCATCACCGGCGTTCCCGTGCGCCTGCCGGAGAACCGGGCCAAGGCGCTGGAGCCTGACGAGAAGCCGACGGTGATCTCGATCGATGCATCGGGGATCATCTATCTCGGTGACGACCCCGTGGCCGATTCGGACCTGCCCGACCGGCTGGAGGGGCTGCGCACGACGCTGCCCGAGGATGGGCAGTTGTTCCTGCGCGCCGACGGAGGTCTGGACTATGAGCGGGTGATGCAGGTGATGGGCGAACTCAACCGCGCCGGCCTCACCCGCGTCGCGCTGGTCAGCACCGCCGCATCGGGCGCTGTCAGCGACGGTTCAGATTCGGAGCGATAGGCCGATCCCGTGGAGAGAAGCGACGCCATCGGCCTTTCGGTTGCCGCCGCCGGGCATGTGCTGCTCGTCGCCGCGCTGTCGTTCGGGCTGTTCCGTTCGGACGACGCCCGGATCGCTCCGCCGGATAGCATCGAGGTAACGCTGGCCGATGAAGTCGCGCTGAGGACATCCTCCCCCCTCCCGCCGATGCCCGCGGCCGCAGAGGCACCCGAGGTGGGAGCGCCCGAGGATGCGGCACCCGCTCCGGAGCCCGAGCCGCTGCCCACGCCCGCCCCTGCACCCGCTCCCGCGCCACGCCCGGAAGCGAGGCCCGATCCCGCACCGGCACCCAGGCCGGAGCCGAAGCCCCAACCCAAGCCGCAGCCCAAACCCAAGCCGACACCCAAGGCGGAGGCCAAGCCCGCCGAAAAGCCCAAGCCCACGCCCAAAGCAGAGGCCAAGCCGGTGGCCAAGCCCGCTCCGGCAAAGACGACCGCCAAGACCGCCGCCAAACCGGCCCCCGCGAAGTCCACCAGTAGCGGCGAGGGCAAGGCCACCGCCCCGCGCGGCTCCCGCCTGGGTCCAAACTTCCTCGCCGGGATCAGCACCGAGAAGAGCGCGCCGGCCGAGAGCGGCACAGGCGCGATCAGCGACGCACAGGCGCGAGCGCTCAACCAGGAAATCAGCCGCCAGTTGAAGCCGCACTGGCGCGCGCCGACGGGTGCCGACGCGGATCAGCTCATCACGACGCTACGCTGGCGCCTCAACCGCGACGGAACCATCGCATCAGGTCCCGAGCTTGTGTCGCAGTCCGGCAAGACCGTCAGCAACGCACCGCAGCAGGATCTGCACATCGAAGCCGCAATCCGCGCGGTCCGGGCGGCCGCGCCCTACAAGCTGCCGCCGGAATATTTTGACTATTGGAAGAACGTCGCCGCATTCCGGTTCGACAGGAGGCTTTGAGACATGCCCTTCATTTCGCTCCACCTTTGTCGTCCCCGCCAAAGCCGCAGTGACGAAAATTGGGCGAAGCGCCTTGTCCTGCTCGGCACGGCCATTCTCCTCCCGTTGGCTCCCGTCGCAGCGCAGGAGCCCACCGCCGCGCCGCAGCCCGCCGATGGGCTTGTCGGCAGCGTTACCGACGAACGCACCGAAGCCATCCGCATCGCCATCCCGCCGATGCCGACCCAGCGCGAGGTCGCGACGCCCGCCGGCACGACCACCGAACTGGGCCAGAAGATCGCGGACGTCATCGCCACCGATCTTCGCAATTCGGGCCTGTTCCAGCCGGTCGGTCCCGCAGGCGTCGGGATCATCACCGTGCCGCAGGTGACCGCGCCCGATTTCGACCGCTGGACCCAGTTCAATGTCGAGGGTCTGGTTCAGGGCTTCGTCAACGCCGCCGGCCCGGACAGCGACCTCACCGTGGGCTGCTATCTCTATGACGTGTCGCTGCGGACGGAGCAGACGCGGCTCGGCTATGTCATCGCGCCTGCCGACTGGCGGCGCGCGGCACACAAATGCGCGGACGCCATTTATGCGCGGCTGACCGGCGAAAGCCCCTTCTTCGACAGCCGGATCGCCTACATCGCGGAAACCGGGCCGAAGGACAACCGCACCAAGCGGCTCGCCATCATGGATTCGGACGGTGCCAACCACCGCTTCATCACCAACGGCCAGTCGATCGCCCTGACGCCGCGTTTCTCGCCCGATTACAGCAAGATCGCCTATGTCAGCTATCTTGGACGCCGGGTTCGCATCTTCGTCTACGACATCGGGTCGGGCAAGCAGACGCTCGTCACCGAAAGCAGCAACGCCAGCTTCGCGCCACGCTGGTCGCCCGATGGTCGCACCCTCCTGTTCTCGATGGCGCAGGCGGGCAATACCGACATCTACAAGGTCCCCGCGACCGGCGGCACGCCCGTCCGGCTGACCAATACGCCGGGAATCAACGTCGGCGGCAGCTTCTCCCCCGACGGAACCCGGATCGTGTTCGAAAGCGACCGGTCGGGCAAGCAGCAGATTTATGTGATGAACGTCGATGGGTCGGGCCAGCGGCGGATCAGCTCGGGCGGCGGCGCCTATGCCACGCCCGAATGGAGCCCGCGCGGCGACCTCATCGCCTTCACCCGGATCGCCGGCAATTTCCGGATCGGGGTGATGACTCCCGACGGCCAGGGCGAGCGGCTGCTGACCAACGGCTGGCAGGACGAAGCGCCGACCTGGGCGCCCAACGGCCGGGTTCTGCAATTCTTCCGCACCTCGCCGGGCCGTTCGGGTGCCTCGACGATCTGGCAGGTCGACCTGACCGGGATCAACGAGCGACGCATCCCGACCCCCGTCGACGGATCGGACCCATCCTGGGGTCCGTTGCTGCCCTAGAGTGGTTTCTTAAAAGTTACGCGTCCGGAACTGAATAGTGGCGCGCCCCGTTAATGTCCGGCACAATAGCCGAGAGAAGGAGAAGGTCATGACACGCATTTCGGTCCCGCTGGTTCTCGTCGCCTCCACTCTGGCGCTCGCCGCCTGCTCCAAGAAGGCACCCGAGGAGCTTCCGCCGCCGCCCATGAACACCGCGCCGCCGGCCGAGCCCGTCGCGCCCGCCGGCCCCACGCCCGGCAGCCAGGCCGACTTCGTCGCGTCGATCCTGTCCGACACCGTCCGCTTCGACACCGACATGAGCGACATCCGGCCGCAGGACGCCGAAATCCTGCGCAGCCAGGCGCAGTGGCTCCAGCGCTACCCCGACAAGCGGATCACGATCGAAGGCCATGCCGACGAACGCGGCACGCGCGAGTATAACCTCGCTCTCGGCGAGCGGCGCGCCAACGCGGCGAAGAACTATCTCGCCTCGCTCGGCATCGACGCCAGCCGCATGTCGACGATCAGCTATGGCAAGGAACGCCCCGTCGCTCTGGGATCGGACGAGAGCGCCTGGGCGCAGAACCGCCGCGCTGTGACGGTCACGGTGCAGTAAGCTCAACCCCTTCACGTCACTCCCGCGAAAGCGGGAGTCCATCTCCTACAGCCGCCTGATGCGCGGTCGGAAATGGATCCCCGCTTTCGCGGGGATGACGAAGGGCCATGGATGGCACCAAGGGCGCGTTAAAATCTATCCCCGTCCGCGATATCCCGGCACGCCCTGATCGGGTACCCACAGCCCCGCCGGCGGCTCGCCAGTCTGCCAGAAGACGTCGATCGGCATGCCGCCGCGCGGATACCAGTATCCGCCGATGCGAAGCCATACCGGCGCCATTTCCGCGACCAGCCGCTGCGCAATACCGACCGTGCAGTCCTCATGAAACGCCGCATGGTTGCGGAACGCGCCGAGGAACAGCTTCAAGGCCTTTGATTCGACGATCGTTTCGCCCGGCGCATAGTCGATCACCAGATGCGCGAAATCGGGCTGTCCGGTGACGGGGCAGAGCGAGGTGAACTCAGGCTGCGTGAACCGCACCAGATAGAGCGCGCCGGGGCGCGGGTTGGGTACATAGTCGAGCACCGCTTCCTCCGGCGATGCCGGAAGCGAACTGGACTGGCCGAGATAGAGGGGTTCCATGCCCGCCCCCTACCGCGTTCGGCGCGGAGAGGAAAGCGGCGCAGCCACTGGACGCCCTCAGCCAACGGTCTGCCGACACGCGCGTCGGTCGTTGTTCTGGGTTAATGAAACCGCCCGCAATATCGACGGGTTATCAGTCGATCAGAAGATAAGGAGACACAGCGATGCGCAACTTCATGCTCGGCCTGGCGGCCGTGACGGTCGCGGTTCCTGCAACGCTCGCGTTGCCGCTCGAATCGGCGGAGGCGCGTCGCGACCGCGACTATGAGTATCGCGAATGGCGCGGCCGCGACGGGCGCGTTTACTGCCGCAAGTCGGACGGAACCACGGGCCTGATCGTCGGCGGTGTCGGCGGCGCGCTGCTGGGCCGAACGATCGATACACGAGGCGACCGGACGACCGGGACGATCCTCGGTGCCGCGGCAGGCGCGCTGATCGGCAAGGAAATCGACAGCAAGCGGCGGTGCCGCTGATCCGCACCAACGAAGAAGGGGCCTGATCGTCGGATCAGGCCCCTCTCTTTCGGCGTTCCACCACGGCTCAGATCGTGCTGACGATCGACAGCGTACCGAACATCGGGACGAGCACGAGCAGCGAGCAAATCGCGGCAAAGCCGAACTTCGGAGCAATAGTCATCGGGTCCTCCTGACAATGTGTGATTGTTTTCAGGCCGATCCGGCAGCGTCTCCCTCAACTCCGAGGGTGCATGTATGGTGCGCTGCACCATGGGGCAATTGCTCAGTTGGGTGCGACGGTTGCAGTACGCGCAATTACGTATTGCTAACCACAATCCTTAACCCTTCGCCATCTCTAGGATTCGCGCATATTCCTCCGCCGTCACCGGCGACACCGACAGGCGCGACTGGCGGATCATCGCCATGCCGGCCAGTGCGGGCTCGGCCTTGATCGCCTTGAGCGTAACCGGACGCGGCAGCGGTTCGATCGGAGCGACCTCGACCGCGATCCATTTGCCGCTGTCGTCGGTGCTGTCGGGCGCCGCCTCGCGCACGATCTCCATGATACCAACGGCTTCCAGTCCGATGTTGCTGTGATAGAACAGCGCGCGATCGCCCACCTTCATCGCCTTCATGTTGAGCTGTGCGGCGTGGTTGCGAACGCCATCCCATTCGGCGCGACCCTGCTTGACGAGCTGGTCCCACGAAAAGGCGTCGGGTTCCGACTTCATCAGCCAATAGTTCAATGTCGCCTCCTGCCGCTGTTGTGACCGGCCGCGTCTTCCACGCGTGCACTGGCGATGCAAGCCGCTACCGCGTGCCCATTGCCAGCAGCGCCGGGGAGCGCGCATAAGGTGCGGGTGAGCAGCACCGTCCCCCTTCTGTCGCTCGCCGACGGCGTGTCGGACGATTTCGCGCGGGCGCTCGGCCAGTCGTTCCGCACATTCGGCTTTGCCATGGTGACCGAGCATGGCGTTGACGATGCGCTGGTCGCGCGCGGCTGGGCGGCAACGCGCGACCTGTTTGCGATGCCGCTCGACGCCAGAGCGGCCTGTGCCCGGCCCGAGGCCGGTGGCCAGCGCGGCTATACCGGCTTCGGCGTGGAGATCGCCAAGGGCAGCGACAGGCCCGACCTCAAGGAATTCTGGCATGTCGGGCGCGAAGGCGGCGGGTTGCCGGACAATATCTGGCCCGCGGGCCTCGCCGGGTTCAGCGAAACCATGCTGGCGCTTCATGCGGCGCTGGAGAGAACGGGCAACGCCTTGCTGAGCGCCATCGCGATCGACCTCGGCCTTGATCGCGACTGGTTCGACGGCCGCGTCGAAGGCGGCGATTCGATCCTGCGGCTGCTCCATTATCCGCCGCTTGCCGCTGGCGTCACCGGGCTGCGCGCCGCCCCGCATGAGGACATCAACCTCATCACCCTCCTCCTCGGTGCTGAAGAGCGCGGGCTCCAGATCCTGGCGCGCGACGGCGAATGGATCGACATCGCGCCGCCGCCGGGCGCGCTGGTCGTGAATGTCGGCGACATGCTCCAGCGGCTGACCAATCATGTCCTGCCCTCGACCAGCCATCGCGTCGTCAATCCCGAAGGCGAAGCCGCCCGCCGGTCGCGCTATTCGATGCCCTTCTTCCTGCACCTGCGCGGCGATGTCGTCATCGATGCGCTGCCGCAGTGCGTTACCGCCGACAATCCCCGTCGCGATCCGCCGATCACCGCGGCCGCCTATCTGGCCGAGCGGCTTCGCGAGATCGGGCTGGTCGTCGAGTCATGACGGCGGGCACCCTCACCCTCGCCGCAGTCTCCGCGCTCGCCATGACCGCGATTGTCGGCGTGCGCTATCTGATCGCCAGCGGGATCTTCGCCTGGCTCACCCACCGCACCCGGCCGGGCCTCTACCGGGGCCAGCGGCGCCAGATCATGGCCGAGCTTCGCTGGTCGCTGCTGAGCGCCGCGATCTACGGCGTGCCGGCGGGCATTGTCGCCTGGGGCTGGCGCGAGCATGGCTGGACGCGCATCTACAGTGCGGCAGGCGAGTTCCCGCTCTGGTACCTGCCGCTGTCGGTGCTCCTCTATCTCGCCGCGCACGACACATGGTTCTACTGGACACACAGGCTGATGCACCGGCCGTGGTGGTTCCGTGTCGCGCACGCCGTTCATCACGACAGCCGCCCCCCTACCGCCTGGGCGGCAATGAGCTTTCATCCGTGGGAGGCGCTGACCGGCGCAATCGTCATTCCAGCGCTCGTCTTTGTCATACCGATCCACTATGCGGCGCTGGGTGCCGTTCTGACGATCATGACCGTCATGGGTGTCACCAACCACATGGGGTGGGAGATCTTCCCGCGCCGGCTTGTTCAGGGGCCGTTCGGGCGCTGGGTCATAACCGCCACGCATCACCATCGGCACCACCAGAGCTACAGGGGAAATTATGGCCTTTACTTCCGCTTCTGGGACCGGATGTGCGGCACCGATCTGGGTCTCGGCCGGTGGGAGGATGCCACGCCTGGGCGCACTGGTGGCGCTGCCACTGCTGCTGTCGGGCAATAGCGCGGCGACGATTGAAGCGGGCGGACATCATGCTGCACCGCCGGCGACCGTCTTCGTCAACTTCACGGGTCTCCGGTCGGACAAGGGCATGCTGCGCGCTTGCCTGACCCAGAACCCCGCCTTTTTCCCCCGCTGCGAGAAAGACCCCGACGCGCTCAAGGCCAGCACCCCGGCTCAGAGCGGTGCGCATCTGCGATTTACCGTCCCGGCCGCAGGCGATTATGCGATCATCGCGCTCCATGACGAGAATGCGAACGCGCGCGCCGACATGTGGCTGGGCATCCCGCGCGAAGGGGTCGGCTTCTCCGAGAATCCCGCAATCACCTTCGGCCCGCCCAAGTTCAAGGCGGCGCGCTTCACCGTTTCCGGGGGCGAAGTGTCGCAGACCGTCAGGATGCGCTATTTCCTATGATGCCGGGGCGCAGGTTGCTTGCAACCAAAAGGCGGGCCTGTTGTTATCGCGCAATGATCTCTCATCCCGCGCGCCTCGCCCTCTCCGCCCTGCTCTCCACTACCGTCGCCCTTCCGGCGCTGGCGCAGGAGAACCCGCCGCCCATCGCCGAATCGGTGTTCGACGGCGATTACATCACGCTGGGTGCAGGTGCCGCAATCGGGCCGAGCTATGAGGGTTCGGACGATTATGTCGTCTTTCCTGTCCCGGCGGTGCAGGGCAAGGTAGCCGGCGTCGGCATCTCGCCCCGCCCCGGCGGAATCGCACTCGACCTGATCGACGATCCTGCCGACGCGCGCGTTTCGTTCCAGGCAGGGCCGGTGGTCCGGCTGCGCTTCGACCGCAATCGCCAGTTGAAGGACGATATCGTCCGTCGGCTGGGCAAGCGCGACATGGCGGTCGAGGTCGGCGGCAATTTCGGCGTCAGTCTGAACCAGATCACCAATCCCTATGACAGCCTGACTTTCAGCGTCGATGTGCGCGGCGACGTGGCGAGTGCGCATAGCGGTGTCGTTGTCGCCCCCGGCGTCACCTTCCAGACGCCGCTCAGCCGGGGCGCTTTCGTCGTGGTCAACGTGAGCGCCGAGCATGTGAGCGACCGCTATGCCCGCTATTATTTCTCGGTCGGGCCGAACGGCAGCGCGGCCAGCGGGCTGCCGCAGTTCGACGCCGACGGCGGCTGGAAAAATGTCGGCGCGGGCCTCGCGGGCGCGATCGACCTCGACGGCGACCTGACCAACGGCGGCTTTGCGATCTTTGCCGCCGCCAATTATGCGCGGTTGCTCGGCGACTTCAAGGACGCGCCGACCACATCGATCCGGGGCGACGCGAACCAGTTCGTGGGTGTTCTCGGCGTCGGTTATACCTTTTAGCACCGCTTTTCCCGACCGAGAGAGCGCGCTCCGCCCGCCGCGAAGGGCTGGACGCGCCGTCCGCATGCCCCTATGCTCCGCACCATCCCCGGGGAGCCAGCTTACTGGCTGAGAGGTGTGGGACAGGCTCCACACGACCCGCTGAACCTGATCCGGTTGATACCGGCGGAGGGAGGGAAGCGGCACCGCCCGCATTCGCTCCCCCGATAAGCTGGAGTGAGTGAGCGACATGGCAGATATTCCCGCGCGTACCGAGATCGGCGTCACCACCGGCCCCATTCGCGGCAGCCGCAAGATCCATGTCGGCCCTCGCCGCGTCGCGATGCGCGAAATCACGCTTGAGCCCTCCTCGGGCGAGCCGCCGGTGCGCGTCTATGACACCTCCGGCCCCTATACCGACCCCGACGCGCGGATCGACATCATGGCCGGCCTGCCGCAGCTTCGCCGCGACTGGATCGTCGCGCGCGGCGATGTCGAGAGCTATGACGCGCGCGACGTCAAGCCGGAGGACAACGGCCTCAAGGGGCCGGACCGCTCCGCCGGGGTCGATCCCTTCCCCCATGTCGTCAAGCGCCCGCTGCGCGCCAAGTCCGGCATGAATGTCAGCCAGATGCATTATGCCCGTCGCGGCATCATCACGCCCGAGATGGAATATGTCGCCGAGCGCGAGAATCTCGGCCGTGAGCGCCTGAGCGAATATGTCCGCGACGGCGAAAGCTTCGGCGCTGAAATCCCCGATTATGTGACGCCCGAATTTGTCCGCGACGAGGTCGCGCGCGGCCGCGCCATCATCCCGTCGAACATCAACCACCCCGAATCCGAGCCGATGGCGATCGGCCGAAATTTCCTCGTCAAGATCAACGCCAATATCGGCAATAGCGCGGTCGCGTCCGATGTCGCGAACGAAGTCGACAAGATGGTCTGGTCGATCCGCTGGGGCGCGGACACCGTCATGG
>CAZHGR010000096.1:0-11356 GCA_964532255.1 uncultured Sphingobium sp. | reverse complement strand
CGAGCGCCTGCTTCAGCCCCTCGGTCTTCCACATGTCGGTGTGGAGCGGGCCGTGATCGAACGGGTTGATGCCGCGCTCCTGCGCCTCCGGATTGTGATAGACGAGCAGGTCCATGCCCGCGTCCTTCGCGGCCTTGTCGCGCAGGTCGTACATCGCCTTGAACTTCCAGGTCGTGTCGACGTGGAGCAGGGGGAAGGGCGGAGGCGAGGGATAGAAGGCCTTCTTGGCGAGGTGAAGCATCACCGCCGAATCCTTGCCGACGCTGTAGAGCATAACCGGCCGCTCGGCCTCGGCAACGACTTCGCGGAGGATATGGATGCTCTCCGCTTCGAGCCGTTGCAGGTGGGTAAGTCGCGCGCTGTCCATCATGTACCTGTCCGTGTGTCGGTGATGCCCCCCATGCCGAAAGTGCCGGAGGGTTGCGCCTCCCATATGGGAGGTATAGACAATCTGTCATGCGTACCCCGACACTCGGCGAAAGCGACCTGCTGCTCCCGCTTCATGAGGGTGTGTTTGAGCAGCCGATGTGGCGGACCTTCCTCGACCGGCTGCGGCGATCCGCCAGCGTCGATCATGCCGCCGTGCTGGTCCAGTCGTCGGGAGGCGGCGACGTGGGCATGTTTGTCGACAGCGCCCCCCAGCCGGAGGGCGTCCGGTTGCTTGCGGCGGGCCTGACCGGAGATGAGGCGCGCGAACGGTCGGCGATGCGGGAGGGACGCGTCTATGCGGTCGGGGATCTGGGGGGATCGGACGGGTGGGTCGGGCACCTGCTCGCGCCGCTGGGCCTCGCCGACCTGCGCGCGATGCGGGTGCGGGAGCGCGGGGGGCTCGATGCCTGGCTCCTGCTGCTCGGCCGCAAGGAGATCGGCGCGTCCGCCGGCATGGTGATGTCGATGCTGTCGCCACATCTCACGGCGGCGCTCCGGGTCTATTCCGCGCTCGAGGTGGAGCGGAGCCGGGCACAGGTCGGTTCCGATGCCTTCCGCCGCATGAACTTCGGCTGGGTGCTTCTCGACGGACAGTGCCGGATCGTGGATGCTGATGCGCAGGCGGAACGGGTGCTCGAACGCTCGGGCCTGCTCCGGCGCGCGGGCCATGGCCGGCTGATGCTGAGTTCGCCGGGTGCCGACCGCGAGCTGACCCGGCTCGTCGGCGCCTTTGCCGAGAGCCCCGACTCGCCGCCGCGCGCGATCAATCTCAGCCATGATCCCTGGACGGACATTCTGGTCGCGCCGCACCGCGCGGTCAGTCCGGTCGGCACCGCTCCGCCCGTCGCCGCCGTTTATCTCAAGGGCGACCGCAGCTCGTCGTCCGACCGCCACGAGCAGCTTGCCGAGCTGTTCCGCCTGAGCCCCAGCGAGGCGCGGCTCGCCTGGTCAATGGCGCAGGGGATGACGATCAAGGAGGCTGCGGCCGAGCATGGCCTGACGCTGGAGACAGCACGCAACTATTCGAAGAAGATCTATGCCAAGACCGGCGCGCGCGGGCAGGCCGACGTGGTTCGGCATATCCTCACCAGTGTGCTGGCGCTGGCCTGACGGTCATCTTCTGGGGACGGCGGTTTCGGCCAGCGCGATCGCGCCGAGCGGCCCGGCGTCGGTCCCCAGCCCGGCCGGGCGGACGATCGACGCCATCGTCTCCGCGGTCGCAAAGGGCAGATAGCCTGCCAGCCGCTCCACCGTCATCCGGCGGATCATCGGCAGCAGGAATGCCCGGCGGAGGCTCACCGTGCCGCCGAACAGGATCGCGCGGGCGGAAGTCGTCAAAAGCAGGGTCGCGGCCAGTTCCGACAGGTCGGCAACGACAAGCCCCCAACGCGGATCGTCGTCGCCCACCGCCTCGACTGGCTGGCCGAAGCGCGCGGCAAGTGCTGGCCCCGCGACCAGACCTTCGATGCAGTCGCCATGGAACGGGCAATGCCCCGCAAATGCGTCGCTTTCCGCACGTCGGAGCCGCATATGCCCGATCTCCGGGTGCATGGCACCGTGCAGAGGCCTGCCATCGACGAGCAGCCCGCCGCCCACACCGGTGCCGATGGTGACGTACCAGAAGGCGTCGAGGCCGACCGCTGCGCCCCAGCGGTGTTCCGCCAGTGCCGCCGCGTTGACGTCGGTGTCCAAGGCCCAGGGGAGCGCCAGGCCTTCGGTCAGCGCTCCGGCGAGGTCAACATTGTCCCAGCCGGCCTTGGGGGTGGCGAGGGTCCGGCCAAAGCGCGGCGAGCCGCGATCGAGCGCGACCGGGCCGAAGGCCGCTATGCCGACCGCGCGTACCGTATGCGCCGCAGCCCAGCGCGCGAGGATGGCACTCGCCGCCGCCAGCGTTTCGGCCGGACCGGTCGTGGACATCGACTCGCTGGCGAGGATCCGACCGCCGCTACCGAGCGAAACGATGGTCTTGGTCCCGCCAAGTTCGACGCCCGCGAACAGTCCGCTGTCGGTGCTCATGGCCGATCAGTGGCACCCGCCTGCCAAGGCGGCAAGCTTAACCCGCGTCAGAAGAACTGCTTGCGCAATTCGATCCGCACGGTGCGTCCAATCGGGTCAAGATAGCCGGGACTGAATGCCAGCGGCGTGGCACCGCCGGCGTCGGTGACGCGCTGGCGGGTGTCGAAGATGTTGTCGACATCGACCGATACCCGCACGCCACGCAGCCAGGGATGCTTGAACAGCAGGGTCGGCTGGCGGCCCAGATCGGCAAAGGCGCGGACAGAGACAGTCGCGAGGTCGGAGAAGCGCAGTGCGTTCGCCGTCCCCCCCTCATCGCTGAACACGCGTGTCGCCGATTGCCAGTCGCCCGATAGCCTGAGCCCGAAGCCGTTCTGGAACACGCCTGCGCGAAGCTCCACCTCGTGGCGCGGCTGGCCGCTCGCCGAACCCAGGGTGCCGCCGTCGAGAAGGTCGATCGACGGCTGGCCGTCGCGCAGCGTCGCCCGGTCGGTGAGATGCCAGCTATGGAACACGGAGAGGAACAGGCGTCCGCCGGCTCCGCCGCCGGGACCGCCGGGGCCTCCCCGGCCACCTCCGCCAAACCCGCCGAAACCGCCGGGACCACCGCCACCCGGAGGCGCGCCATGGGCGACGTTGGCGGCGGCATTGGCACCGGGACCGCCGCCGGGCGGACCGCCGGCTCCCCCGCCGAACGTCCGTCGGCGCAGCGCCTCGGGCACGCCACCCGCGCGCTCGATAGCGGAGCGGAACGCGTCGATCCGTGCCTGCGAGGTTTTCAGCCGCTTGGTGAAGGTCACGCCCCAGCGTAATTCGCTGCTCTCGCGGCTGGCGATGTTGACCGGGCGCGCGTCGAAACCGATGAGCTGTCCTGTCAGGTCGCGCTGGAACCGCCCGGGGAAGGCCGCCTGAACCGCCTCGGTCGCGCCGGGCAGCGCGATGATCGCATTGTCGATGCGGCTGTGGTTATAGTCGACGGTGAAGCGCAGGTCGGTCTCGCCGAACGGCTTGAGCAGAAGGCCGACACGCCAGTCCTGCTGATCCTGCGGTGCCAGGTTCGCGTTTCCGCCGCTGACCTGATCGACCAGCACCGTCGTCCCGCTCGTATAGTCGAACAGCCGGACATTGGGCGTCGTGAAGACCGGATTGCCGAGCTGCTGCAGCGTGGGCGCACCGTCACGCCCTTCATAGGAGATGTTGAGCGACAGCGCGTCCCGCGGCTCCCACCGCGCGGACAGCACA
Organism: uncultured Sphingobium sp.; assembly: GCA_964532255.1. Taxonomy (GTDB): domain Bacteria; phylum Pseudomonadota; class Alphaproteobacteria; order Sphingomonadales; family Sphingomonadaceae; genus Sphingobium. Next base: position 7,669 of record CAZHGR010000096.1, on the reverse strand, counting down.
TGGCTGGTCAGCGTCCCGAAGTCCGAAAGCGACTGCGCCTCCAGCGATCCGCTCAGGGAGAATTCGCCAAGAAAGGGGGAGGGGCTGTCGAATATCGGCACATCGACATTGATCGCGCCCAGCGCGATGTCGCGCGCCAGTTCGGCATCCTGCGCGATACCCTGCCGCAGCGAATCGGACCGGAAACGGGTGATCGACCCGCCGACGCGCCCGGTCAGCGAAACATCGCCTGCGGGCAGGCTGAACGGGCTGCCGTTGACGGTCAGGTCCGCCGCGCCGATGTCGCTGCTGCTCGTCGCCGAATCGCCCGGCCTGCCGGTCTGGAACGCGGCGGCCAGCGGGAGCGAGGGGTCCGCCGCCGGATCGCCCGCCGCCAGCGCGGCTTCGTACCCCGCGAGGTCGAGGCCCCGGTCGGACAGCGTGCGGCTGTCGCTGCGATTGTAGGTCGCGGTAAGGGTGCCGCTCCACACCTTGCCGCTGGCGTTGACCGTGGTGCCGATCCGGCCGTTGCGATCCGACCCCGACCGGATCAGCGCCTCCGCCCCGGGAAGGGTGGGAGTGAAGCGGTCGGCACCGATCAGCGCGGCATAGGGACTGCCGGCGGCGACGGCGACGCTCGGCACCGGCGATCCGGTCAGCGCTTCCGTGTCGCTGACGGTGATTTCGCCATTGACGCTGACGTCGATCCAGTCGGCCAGCGGGCGTGCCCATGTGGCATTGAGCTCAAGATCGCTGCGGCTGGGGATCAGCGACCGCAGGTCCGCCTCGCCGGACGGAATGCCGCGGTCGGATTCGAGCAGCTTTGCCTGGCGTTCGATGTCTACGCCGATGCTCAGCCGCTGGCCCCGGTTGATGGCCAGAAGGTCCATCTCCAGCTCGGCCTCGTTGCCGCCGCCGGCGGTCGCGAAACGATCGTTGACCTCCATCGTCAGTGCGTTGAAGCGCTCGCGCAGGACGATGTTCACGACCTTCTGGTTGGGCGGAAAGCCGTAGCGAAGCGCGGCCTCTTCCGGCAGGACATCGACGCGCGCGATGGCCTCCGACGGGATGCGCGCGATTTCGCGAAAGCTGGAGACGCGGCGACCTTCGAGCAGTACCAGCGGGCTTCCGCCGCGCGTGCCGCTGGTCTGCGGCGCGATTTCCTGAAGCAGTTCCTGAACGCTGCCCACGCCCAGCGCGCGGACATCGCCGGGGTCCAGAACATCCTCGGGTGTCGTGGTGCCGAGGACCGACCCGCGCGGACGCCCGCCGGTCACGACGATGGTGTCGGCGTCGTCGGTGACGATTCCGCCGGGAACCTGCGTCGGCGCAGCGGGCGGGCGCGTCTGCGCGAGGGCGCTGCCACCCGCCGTCGCGGCTGCCAGAGCCGTACCAGCCAGAAGGACAGAGAATCTGCTGCGCTGTGTCATGACGCCGCTATAGGCAAGCGGCACAGGCCCGGAAATCCCGCATTACACTTTGCCACGATCTGGGACGACTCGTTACGCATCTGCGAGACGCGGATGCCGCCGCGATCAGATGTCCTCGACCAGCCGTCCATAAAGCTGGGGACGCCGGTCCCGGAAGAAGCCCATGCCCGCGCGGTGCCGACGCGCTGCCTCAAGGTCCAGCGTCGCCACCAGAGCACCGGCCTGCCAGTCCTCGACTTCCGCCAGCAGGTCGCCCCACTGGTCGGAAATGAAGCTGTGTCCGTAGAAGGTCTGCGTCCCGTTCGGCCCCGGCTCCTCGCCGATCCGATTGGCGGCGATCACCGGCATGCAGTTCGACACCGCATGCCCCTGCATCGCCCTTCGCCACATGCGGCTCGTGTCGAGATCGGGATCATAGGGCTCGTTGCCGATGGCGGTGGGGTAGAACAGCATCTCCGCGCCCATCAGCGCCATCACGCGCGCGCATTCGGGATACCATTGGTCCCAGCAGATGCCGACGCCAATCGTGCCATAGCGGGTCGGCCAGACCTTGAAGCCCGAATTACCGGGGCGGAAATAATATTTCTCCTGATAGCCGGGGCCGTCGGGAATATGGCTCTTGCGATAGACGCCCATGATCTCGCCCTGATCGTCGATCATGGCGAGCGAGTTGTAATAATGCTGGCCGTCGCGCTCGAAGAAGCTGGCGGGGATATAGATCTGCTCCGCCTTGGCGAGCGCCTGCATGGACGTCACGACCGGATGCTCGGTCACCGGACGGGCGCGCTCGAACAGGCCCTCGTCCTGCGAGACGCAGAAATAGGGACCTTCGAACAGCTCGGGCGGCAAGATGATCTTGGCACCGCGCGCCGCCGCCATCCGGGCATGTTCCTCGACCCGTGCGATGTTGTCCGCTTCGTCGTCGGTGAAGGAAAGCTGGAGCGCGGCGACGGTGACTTTGGTCATGGACAGGTTTCAGGGCTCTTGCGGGATCGAGGGCATCTGCATCGAGCAGCAGTGAAAGCTGCCGCCGCCCCGCAATATGGCGATGCTGGGCAGTCCGACAACCTCCCGGTCGGGGAAGAAGCCCCGCAGAATGTCGATCGCCTCGTCGTCGGTGGGCAGGTTGTACTGCGGAACGACCACGGCCGCGTTGCCGATGACGAAGTTCATGTAGCTCGCGGGCGCGATCTCGCCGTCGATCAGGAAGCGGCCCGCAGACGGCAGCCGCACCACCTTGACGCCGTGCGCGATCGCCCGTGCCGCCGCGTCGGCGTAGACAAGGCCGTTGGGATCGTTCTGGTCGGTGGCCTGCGGGATCGCGAGCGTGCCCGGCGCGACGAAGCGCGCCAGATTGTCGACATGGCCGTCGGTATGGTCGCCCGTCAGCCCGTCGCCGAGCCACAGCATCGATCGCATGCCCAGCGTTTCGGCCAGCGTGCGCTCGACATCCTCGCGCGTGACGCCCCGGTTGCGGTTGGCGTTGAGGACGCATTGCGCGGTGGTGACGAACAGGCCGGTGCCGTCGGTGTCGAGCGCGCCGCCTTCCAGGATGAAGGCGCGCCGTGCGGGTTCAAGGCCTTCACGCGCGGCGAGGCGCGCGCCGATGTCCTCGTCACCCGCCATGCGGAACTTGCCGCCCCAGCCGTTGAAATCGAAGAGGGAGAGCCGGCGGGTGCCGTTTTCGATGCTGCTCATGGGGCCGGTATCGCGAAGCCAGATATCGCCGAAGGGTTCGACGGCTACTTCGACGCCCCGCCCGGCGAGCGCGCGCGCCTTGTCGGCATCGGCTTCGCTCCGCGCGATCAGGCGGACAGCCTCTCCGCGACCCTCGGCATGGATCGCGTCAGCTAAGGCGGCGACCTGCGCCTGCGCCTTGGCAAGCTCGTTCGGCCACTCGCCGGGGTCCCCCGGAAAGCCGATCCACATCCAGTCGTGAGGCGCCCATTCGGCGGGCATGAGGCGTGTCATGCGCGCGCTCTAGCGGATTTTTCGGCGATGTGGAGATGCGTTTTTACGGGCCCGCGCTGTTCTCAGGCCGACGATGACCGCTCCCGCTCATGATCCGCGCGACGCCAGGGCCAGGTTCCCCCGATCTCGACCTCAAGCGCGAAGCTCAGGAAGGTCCGGATCAGCACGACGCCTGCAAGGACCGCAAGGCTGTCGAGCGTGGGCTCCACCGCGACCGTGTTGATGATGTCGGCGGCGACGAGGAACTCCAGGCCGAGCAGGATCGAGCGGCCCAGCTCACCGCGCATCGCCTCGATTCGCGCGCCGCCGCTCTCCGCCCACAGGCTGGCGGCATAGCGGGCGAGCGCGCGCAGGGTGCCGATGACCATCACCGTCACGCCGATCATCTCGATCACCCGGACGATGACGTGCACGGCGTCGAGCAAGGCGGATTCGGTCATGGCTACGCTCCTGTCCAGTCGCGCGCTGGCGCGTCACTGCGGTCAGGAACGTGGCGGCGCGGCGATGGTGCCGCGCGCCGCACTTCCCCGCTATCGCTGTGTAGACGAAGCCAACAGAAAAGGCGGCCCGTCGCCGGACCGCCTCTGCATTGTTCGTACCGAAAGGCCGATCAGCGCGAGTAGAACTCGACGACCAGATTCGGTTCCATCTTGACGGGATAGGGCACCTCGTCGAGCGTAGGCACGCGGACATAGGTGACCTTGGCCGCGCCGTCGGTGGCCAGATAGTCGGGAATGTCGCGCTCGGGCAGGCCCTGCGCTTCCATCACCAGCGCCATTTCCTGCGCCTTCTTGCCCAGCGTCACTTCGTCGCCCGGCTTCACCAGACGGCTGGCGATGTTGCACTTCACGCCGTTCACGTAGATGTGGCCGTGGCTGACGAGCTGGCGGGCCGACCAGATGGTGGGCGCGAACTTGGCGCGATAGACCACCGCGTCGAGCCGACGCTCGAGCAGGCCGATCAGATTCTGGCTGGTGTCGCCCTTCATGCGCGACGCTTCGATATAGTTCTTCTTGAACTGCTTTTCGGTCACGTCGCCATAATAGCCCTTCAGCTTCTGCTTTGCGCGGAGCTGAAGGCCATAGTCGGACGTCTTGCCCTTGCGGCGCTGGCCGTGCTGGCCGGGGCCATATTCACGCTTGTTGACCGGGCTCTTGGGGCGGCCCCAGATATTCTCGCCCATGCGGCGGTCGAGCTTGTACTTGGCGCTGGTGCGCTTCGTCATGTCCTGTTCCTTCAATTGCGTTGCCGTCCCATGGGGATCGGCGGATATCCCGGAACCGCTCTGGTCGGACATCAATCCGGCAGGGCCGCCGCTTCACCGGGGTGCGGGGCCAATTGCGAAGCGGCTGCCTTTAGCGCGTGACAGCCCCGAGTCAAGCCCTCGACAGCCGGGGTCAGGCGCGCCTAGGGGGAAGCATGGCTGACGCTCTTTCCCCTGACGACTGTCTTACCATGGCCGAGGTGCGCGCCGGCGTCGATGCGGCCGACCGCGCTTTGATCGCGCTGCTCGAAACGCGCTTTGGCTATATGCGGGCGGCGGCGCGGATCAAGCCGGACCGCGATATGGTACGCGACGAGGCACGCAAGTCTGAGGTCATCGCGCATGTGCGCGCCGAGGCAGAGAGCAGGGGGCTGCCCGCCGATGCCATCGCCGAGCTGTGGGACCGCCTGGTTGAGGCGTCGATCGCCTATGAGCTGGACCACTGGGACGGCTTGGATCGCCGTTAGCCATAGGCGCGGGCAAAGAATACCGCCGTCGTCACAGCGGTGACGGTCAATGTCCAGATCCTGACGGCGAGGGGGGGCAGCGCCTTTCCGAAGTGAGCGCCCAGCCAGCCGCCGACAATCGCACCCGCCAGCATGGGCACGCAGGCAGTCCAGTCGACAATGCCGCTCGCGATGAAAATAGTCGTCGCGGCAAAATTGGCGGTCACCAGCATCAGCGTGCGGATCGCGAACAGCGCCCGCGGTTGGATTCCAGTCAACAGGCCGTAAACTGCCGTAGTAATGAGACCCACGCCACCGCCGAAATAACCGCCATACACGCCCAGCATGGCCTGCGTGGCCTGCAGCGTCACTCTTCCGATGGTGACGCGCGCCCGCAGCCACTCGCTCGCACGCGAACTGAACAGCATCACCACGAACGCGAACAGCAGCAACCAGGGAATCATGAGGTCGAATGCACGCCCCGGCGTCAGGACCAGCAGCAGCCCTCCGGCCAGCCCGCCCGCGAATGTGATCGCCGCGAGCCGCCTTGGCCTGATGCCGCCGACAGGCGCGAGCTCGTCGCGGAACACCCAGGCGCTCGACATCGCGCCCGGCAGCAGCGAGACGTTGGAGGTCACGTTGGCGACGTTGGCAGGCAGGCCGATCGCGATCAGCGCGGGCAGCGTCGCGAACGTGCCGCCGCCGGCGAGTGCGTTCATCGTTCCGCCCAGCAGACCGGCGAGAAGCGGCAGGATGATCGTCCAGAAATCGGGCATCAGCGCCGCCTAGAGCATTTTCAGAATGACCGTAAACGGTCATTCGGTTCGAAAATGCTCCTGCAAATGATTCTGACCATTTTCCGGGTCGATGACCGTCAACGGTCATCTTGAAAATGGTCTGGCGCCCCGCCGCCAAAAGTCGAGCTTCTATCGTCCGTTGCCCGAAAACGCCCAGCGCAGCGTGCCGGCGACTCCGAATGCGGTGCCGGTCACCAGCGGCCTTGCCAGCCCCGATGCCCTCAGCCCATGCATCCGCCGCGCCCAGTCGGGCAGCAGATCGATTGCTGCCTGGGTGGCGAGCGCCTGCGCCGGCCAGGCCGTGGGCTTGTAGGGCCGGGTGGTCATCAGCACGCGGGCGATGTCGCGCGCGGCGGCGGACAGGCGCAGTTGTGGGCGAAAGCTGTTCAGCAACGCCTCGGCCTCGGCCCGGCTTGTCGGCACGGGATCGGCACCCAGCGCCCGCGCCACCGCGGCGGTTTCGGCGAAATAGCGGTCCTGATCCGACCGGCGCATCAGCGGCTCGCCGAAGCGGATCCAGGAATCGAGGAAGGGCAGGGCACCCGCGACATGGACCCAAGCGAGCAGGCGCGGATCGTCGGCGCGATAGGCGCTGCCGTCGGGGAGGGTGCCCCCGACTCGCGAATGGATCGCCCGGACATGCGCGATCGCGGCCTCGGCCTCGCTTCGCTCGGCATAGGTGGTCTGCGCGATGAATCGCGCGGTGCGGCGCAGGCGGCCGAGCATGTCGGCGCGGAAATTGCTGTGTTCCGCGACGCCATGCGCGGCGGCGGGGTGGAGCATCTGCAGGAGCAGCGCCGTCACGCCGCCGATCATCATGCTGGTGACATCGCCATGCACGCGCCACGCGACCGATCCGCGCGGCAGCAGCGCGGTGTCGGAGCTGGCGACCGGTGTTTCGCCCCGCGCAGAATCGTTGAACAGCGCGCGAACCTCGCCCACCAGCCGGCGGCGGAGCGCGCCCGACAGGCTCACCCCAGCGCCGCCTGCTTTTCCTCGGCCATACGGTCGAGCTCGGCGCGGCTCATCCGGGTCGCCTGCGTCTTGAGCTGGCCGCAGGCAGCGGCGATGTCGCGGCCGCGCGGAGTACGGACGGGCGCGGAAATGCCCGCTTCGAAGATCAGGTCGGAAAAGCGCTTCACCCGTTCGGGCGTCGAGCACTCATAGAGCGCGCCGGGCCAGGGATTGAAGGGGATGAGGTTGACCTTGGCGGGCAGCCGATATTTGCGGATCAGCCGCACCAGCTCGCGCGCGTCCTCGTCGCTGTCGTTCTTGTCCTTCAGCATGACATATTCGAACGTGATCCGCCGCGCATTGTTCGCGCCGGGATAACTGGCGCAGGCGGCAAGCAGTTCCTCCAGCCCGTATTTGCGGTTGATCGGCACGATCTCGTCGCGCACCTCTTTGGTCACAGCGTGGAGCGAGACGGCCAGATTGACGCCGATTTCCTGCCCGGCGCGCGCCATCATCGGCACCACGCCGCTGGTCGACAGCGTGATCCGCCGCTTCGACAGCGCGAGGCCGTCGCCGTCCATGACAACCTTCAAGGCGTCACGAACATTGTCGAAATTATAGAGCGGCTCGCCCATGCCCATCATCACGATGTTGGTCAGCATGCGGCCGTCTGTCGTGTACTGCGGCGCATCGAGGTCCTCGTCTTCGCCATCGTCGTCCGCCGATGCCGTCGTGCCGAAGTTCATATTTCCCTTGGGCCATTCACCCAGTGCATCGCGCGCCAGCATGACCTGCCCGACGATCTCGCCCGGCGTCAGGTTGCGCACC
>CAZHGR010000095.1:0-11367 GCA_964532255.1 uncultured Sphingobium sp. | reverse complement strand
AATCGGTGATGTTCTTCACCACGCCCTCGATCACCTGGCCCTCGACCAGATTCTGGATCAGGCCGCTGCGCTGCTCGGCGCGCGTTTCCTCGAGGATGGCGCGGCGCGAGACCACGATGTTGCCGCGACGGCGATCCATCTTCAGGATCTGGAACGGCTGCGGAATGTCCATCAGCGGGGTTACGTCGCGGACCGGGCGGATGTCGACCTGGCTGCCGGGGAGGAACGCCACGGCGCCGTCGAGGTCGACCGTGAAGCCGCCCTTGACGCGGCCGAAGATGACGCCTTCGACGCGGGCGTTTTCGGAGAATTCGGATTCCAGCTTGTCCCAGGCGGCTTCGCGGCGTGCGCGGTCGCGGCTGAGCATGGCCTCGCCATGGCTGTTTTCGACACGATCGACAAAGACCTCGACTTCGTCACCGACCTTGATGTCGGCCTTCTGGCCGGGGGCGGCGAATTCGCGCAGGGGCACACGGCCCTCGCTCTTCAGACCGACGTCGATGACGGCGAGATCGTTTTCGATCGCGGTGACGGTGCCCTTTACAACGCGGCCTTCAAAGCCGCCGTCGGCACCGCCGAGCGTTTCATCGAGGAGCGCGGCAAAATCGTCGCGCGAGGGGAATGCCGTTGAGGCCATGGATGGAGTATTCCTTCACGTCGTTGCTGGCCAGCCGGTTGAGTCCGGCGGTCTTAACTCGGCCCTGACGACATCCGTGGGAGAGGTCGCCGAGGCCGTGGCCAAACCATGCGACGCACCGGATGCGCGCCGCATATCCGGCCGGACGAAGCCTCGGGTCGCCGCTCTGCGATGAAAAGCGAAAAGGGCGCACGGGAACCCCGGCGCCTGTGTTGCCCGCTCAGCGAGCGCTCTCCAACTGGGCGTCGACCAGCGCAATCGCCTGGCGGACGGCCGACTCTATACCGATTTCGCTGGTGTCAAGCAAGGCGGCATCGGGCGCGCGTGCGAGGGGGGCCGAAGCCCGGCCCGAATCGCGTGCGTCGCGCGCGGCAATGTCGCGGATGAGGTCGTCGATCGCTGGTGCCTCGCCGCGTGCCGCGAGTTCGCGTCGGCGACGTTCGGCTCGCGCTTCCACGGTGGCGACAATGTAGAGCTTCGCGTGCGCGTGGGGCGCGATGACGGTGCCGATGTCGCGTCCGTCGAGGACGGCACCGCCGGGCTGCCCGGCGAAATCGCGCTGCCGCTGGAGCAGCGCCGCCCGCACCGCCGGGTGGATCGAGACGCGGCTGGCGAGCGCGCCTGTCTGCTCGCTCATCAGCGCAGGGTCGCCGAGCAGCGCGTCGTCAAACGCACAGGCGTGCACGGCCTCGGCTTCGTCGTCGGGATTGCCGCCGGCGCGGCTGACCGCCAGCCCCACGGCGCGATAGAGCTTGCCGGTATCGAGCACGGGCAGGCCGTAATGCGCGCCCAGGGCCCGCGCGATGGTGCCCTTGCCCGATGCGGCGGGGCCGTCGACGGCGATGATCATGCGCGGCCCTTCCGGCGCACTGCCCCGATCAGTCCCGCCGGCGAGATGAAGGCCCCGACCATCAGCGCGCTGCCGACCTTGCCTGCGCCATTGGCGCGATCGAAGATCACGCCCCGCCTCCGAGCGAATCGAGCATCGGCATGAAGGTCGGGAAGCTCGTCGCCACCGGGCGCATGTCGTCGATCAGGACACCGTCCCGGCTGTTCAGGCCGGCAACCGCGAAGCTCATCGCGATGCGGTGGTCGAGTTTTGTGGCGATGGGGCCGCCGCCGGGCAGAGGCTCGCCGCCGGTCCCTTCGACGATCAGGCCGTCTTCGGTTTCCTCGACGCGCGCGCCGATCGCGCGAAGCCCCTCCGCCATGGTCGCGATGCGATCGCTCTCCTTGACCCGCAGCTCATCGAGACCGCGGAACACCGAACGGCCGCTGGCAAAGGCCGCGGCGACGAACGCGACCGGAAACTCGTCGATCATCGACGGCGCATCGGCGGGGGCATTCTCGACCGGCAACAGTGCGGAGGCGCGCACCCGCAGATCGGCCACGGGTTCGCCACCGACCGTGCGCGTGTTCAGCAGCGTGATGTCGCCCCCCATAGCCTGGAGCAGGGCGACTAGCCCGGCGCGCGTGGCATTGATGCCGACATGGCGGATCGTCACGTCCGAACCCGGCACGATCAGCGCCGCGACCATCGGGAATGCGGCGGACGAGGGGTCGCCCGGCACGCTGATCGTCTGCGGTCGCAACTCCGCCTCGCCGGTGATGCGGATGCGCCGTGTTCCGTCCGCTTCCACCTCGACGCTCAGCGTTGCGCCGAATCCCGCCAGCATGCGCTCGCTATGGTCGCGGGTCGGCACCGGTTCGATCACTTCGGTGATGCCCGGTGCGTTGAGCCCGGCGAGGAGAATGGCGGACTTCACCTGCGCCGATGCCACCGGCAGGCGATAGCTGATCGGAACAGCGGGGCAGAGGCCGCGCATTGTGAGGGGGAGGCGGCCGCCCGGTGCGGTCGTGAACTCCGCTCCCATCGTCGACAGCGGCTCGATCACGCGCCCCATCGGCCGCCGCGACAGCGAGGCGTCACCGGTAAAGGTGGCGGTGATGCGATGGCTGGCGAGCAGCCCCATCAGCAGCCGGGTCGAGGTGCCGCTGTTGCCCATGTCAAGCGCGCCTTGCGGCTGAAGCAGTCCGCCGACCCCGACACCGTGAACGCGCCAGCGCCCGTCGCCCTCGCGGACGATGTCGGCCCCCATTGCGCGGAGCGCCGCCGCAGTGGCGAGCACATCCTCTCCCTCCAGCAGTCCCTCAATGCGGGTTTCGCCCACCGCGAGCGCGCCGAACATCAGCGCGCGGTGCGAAATGCTCTTGTCGCCGGGCACGGCGATCGTCCCGGAAAGCGGGCCCCGCGGGCCGAAACGCACCGGCGCTTCTCCTGCCTGGCCGGAACCCGATGGCGACATGGCGGCTTTGTGGCTCAAGCCCTTTGCTCCCAAAAAAATCGAGGGGGCTTTTGACAGCGCCCATGCGCTATGGCAAGGCGCGCCACATTTCGCGGACCTGGGGGCTTTTCGGCCTCGTTCCGCGCCAGCCAGACGAAAGGACAGAGGCGGCACATGGTGAAGCCTGAATGGGGGACCAAGCGGACCTGCCCCAAATGCAGCACGCGATTCTATGACCTGGGCAAGGACGAGCCCGTGTCGTGCATCGAATGCGGCAATGAGTGGGCGCCCGAACCGGTCCTGAAGTCGAAGCAGCCGCTGCCGTTCGAGGCAGCGCCGCAAAAGCCCGTGCCGACCGAAGACGTGGAGAAGACGCCAGACGACGATCTCGACATCGACATCGACGAGGATGGCGATTCGCCCGACAATGACGTCGACCTCGGCGGTGACGATGATCTCGGCGTTGATGCAGCCGACGATGATGATGAGGACGATAGCTGATCGTCAGATGACGGCGGCGCGGTGGTCGATCATCGCGCCGCAAAATTGGACTTGCCACCGCCGCCCCCGCTGACCTAAAGGCTTGCGCCTTGCCGGGGCAGTAGCGGCGGCAAGGCTTTTCCGGGCGGCCTCGTCGCCGCCTTCCCGGAACGGATGGGGCCGTAGCTCAGCTGGGAGAGCGCTACACTGGCAGTGTAGAGGTCAGGGGTTCGATCCCCCTCGGCTCCACCATCCTTTCTTTCCCGAACGTGATCAGCGGGCGGACCGCCGGTGCCACGCGATCAGGACGCGCCGGGTTTCTGTACCACCGCCTCGATGATGATGCGGTCGCCGTTGGAAAAGATCAGCGTCATCGGCACCTTGCCGGTCGCGACGACCTGCGGATTGATGCTCCACAACATGACATGCTTGCCGCCCGGTTCGAAGCGGACGGTGCTCTTCGCGGGGATGTCGACGCTCTCGACCGCCCGCATCTTCATCATGCCGCCTTCGCTGACCATTTCGTGCATCTCGACGCGAACCGCAGCCTCGCTGAGCACATCGCGCAGCGCCACAGGTGCGTCACCGGTCTGGATCGTGAAATAGGCTGCCGACGGCGCGTCGGGATTGGGGTTCATCCGGACATAAGGCTGGCCGACATAGACCGGGGGCGCCTGTTCGCAGGCCGCCAGGACGGCGATCGGCGCGAGGAGCAGGGACAATAGGACAGGGCGCATGCGTCGGCTCCGGAGAATCTGCTGGAATGGCCTATCGTTACCGGAGCGCGGCGCGCAGGTGAAGGCCCCGACGGACTGGTCAGGCGGCGTTTCTGTGCGCGGTCACCAGCTTCTGATAGGCGGAGAACAGGGCGGTGAAATGATCGGTCTCCGTCCGCGTAGCCGACGCGACTGCGCTCGCCGCCGCCGCATAATGGTCGCGGCCGTTGTCCGCGAATCGACGGATCGTGGCCACCAGCGACGCACCGTCGCGCGCCGCATAGCGTTCACCGAGATCGGCCCGCCACTGGTCCGACGCGCCTCCCGCGTCGGGCACGATGATCGGCGTGCCGCTGGCGAGTGCCTCGGCGGGGACCATGCCGAACGTCTCTGCCTCGCAACCGTGAACGAGCGCGTCGGCGCTGGCGTAGATGCGCGCCAGCATCTCGCGGTCGCGGGTCGGCGTCATCAGATGGATGTGCGGATTGGCCGCCACCGCGCGGACGACGCGGGCCTGTTGGCGGCCGTCGCCGAGGATGACGAGACCGATCGGACGGTCATAGCTGGCGGCGGTCACCGCCTCGATCACCATTGGCCAGCGCTTTTCGGGTGCATGCCGACCCACGCCCAGAAGGAGCAGCGCGTCGGGACCAAGTGCGCACCGTTCCAGAAGTCGCGCGCGTAACTCCTCGTCGCGAAACGTGGGGGAGAAGACGCCGCCGGTCACGCCCATGGGGATGGTGACGACGTGAGAAAGGCCGCCGGCCGACAGTCGATCGGACAGGTCGCGGCTGGCGCTGACGATCATCGCAAACTGCTGGTCGAGGCGGCGGAGATGCCGCCAGTACCAGTCGAAGCCGCGATCGATCATCGCGCGGCTGGCGACCGGCGCGAACCAGCGATAGGCATAGGCCGAGAGGGGATCGGCGTGCATGATGAGTGCGCGCGGAGCCGCTCCGGGCCAGCGGCCGACCATCGCCGCGCTCGCCCACGGAGAACTGGCCTCGACCAGATCGGGCGACAGCGCCGTCAACCGGGCGTGAAGCGCGTCTTCGTCATCGAAATAGCCGTAGCGGCGGTCGAGCGGAAAGCGCGGGCCGGCCAGTGTCTCCACCCGGCCAGCGGCGGTTTCGATCAGAATGCCGTCCTGCTCGCCGGGCGCGAGTACGATGATCTCGTGCCCGAAATGCTCGGCCGCGCGCAGCTTTTGCTCAACATAGGTCTTCACCCCGCCGCCTGCGGGGGTGTAGAAGGCACAAACGTCGACGATGCGCATGTGCCCCGGCCAGCCTATTTCTTGAGAGGGCCAAAGCAGACGAGACTGCGGCGGTACTGCATCGTGACGCCGAGGCGGACGGGCGAGGAACCGACGGTGGCGCGCGCCTTGGCTGCCTTGGGCCGTCCCCAGCACATGCGCGGATCGCCCGGAAAGGCGATGCCGTCGACCGACAGGCCGAACTTCCGGTTTGCGTCGCGGTCGTGCATCAGCACGAGCGAATAGCTGCCGGGGCGGGGCGCGCGGATGCACAGGTTGACCGGATCGGACGCGGGAACCGGCGTTTCCACTCGCGCGAAGGCCTTGCCCGCGTTGATCAGGATATTGTCATCCTGAAGGAAGTCCGCCTCGTTCGCGGGATAGAGTTCCAGCTTCAGATTGCCTGTACGGTCCTTGAGCCCCGTTACCGACAGCAGATAGGCTGGACCTTGCTCATTGGGCCGGCATCGACCTTCCGCCTTGCCCAGATCGGGCGACGACGCGACACCGGCGGCGATCAGCAGCATTGCAATCATTCGGCGCTCCGTCCTTCCTTGATCAGTTCGATCCCGCCGACGACCAGCCCCAGCAGAAGTGTCGCCGCCAGCGACAGGGTCGCCATGACCGTCATCGCTGCAACAAGTACGTTGTCATTGCCGACGAAGAAGGCGGCCAGCGCAGCGAAGGCGAGCTCCTTGTTGGGCAGGAGGGGGAGTCGACCGATGAGCATTCTGAGCGTCGCGATGAACAGCAGCCAGCCGAACGCCACGTCCGGGATCAGGCAGTTGAGAATGTAGCCCGTGAGAGCGAGGTCGAGCAGAATGCGGCCGAAATGATATGCGATCACGGCCCGCAGATCGGCCGGAGGCAAGCTGAAGAGGCGGCCGCGCAGCAGCGTTACGCCGAGCGATATGCCCATGACGATCAGGATCGACCACTCCAGCCCCTTGGCGAGATCGTTGCGCTCAAGCAGTTCGAACGAGGGCCAGCAGATGATGACCAGCGCCAGCGTCACCACGTTGCTCGCCATCGCCGAGAGGATCGCTACATCCTTGATCGCACCGAAAGGCGACGCGCTGATCGATGAATGACGCCGCGCCCAGGCGTAGAAATACAGCTCGCCCGAATAGCCGAGCAGCAGATTGTTACTGACCACCTTGCGCAGCAACGGCACGAAGCCGCTGACCGGCAGGTTCCACAAACGGCGAAAGATCAGCCAGTCGGTCGACGCGCCAATGAAGAAGCGGATCACAAACGCGATCCAGAAGGCGATGCTCGTTGGCAACATTGCCCACAGCCGGTCGATGTCCATAAAGCGGAGCTGGTAGATGACGGCGGCAAGGATCAGGATCGAGATGCCGGGCGTGACATAGCGCGCCCAGTCGCGAGTCGCGACTGCCAGCGGCGGCGGGTCCATCGCCCCGGGTGCCGGTAGCTGGCTGTTGGTGGTCATGCAGTCGGCTCCAGAAGATCGGAGTAGCGGGCGGGCCGGTGGGTGCGGCCGAAATGCGCCAAGGTGCGGTCGATGCTGGCGACAAGTGAGGCAATATGCACATCGCCAGGATGAACGGCGACTCGCACTTTCGGCGAACGGGCCAGTGTGTGGCAAAGGATCGTGGCCGATGCGCGCGACGACAGGATGCGTGCGCGGCTGCGGCTGGCCCAGGTTATCACGGGGCCGCGCGTCAGCACATGCCCGCTGGCTGGCTGCCAGACCCGCAGATGGTCTTCGGCAAGCGCAAATCCGCTGCGCGCCAGCGCCGCGCGCGCGCCTTGTCCGTAAAGCCAGGCAGGCGCAATGAAGCCCGCCACAGGCCGACCGGTGATATCCTCGATCAACGCGCGGCCGTCGGCCATCCGGCGTGCGGCTTCGGCCTCGTCCAGCCCCAGGAATTCGCCTTCGCCGGCGGTCATGTGGCGTGCGCGCAGCCTGGCTGTCAGGCCATGGTGACGCGCGGTATCGCGGTGGTACCAGCCGTGAACGAACATGTTCACGCCCGCCTCGGCCCACGCCCTCAAGCGGGTCGCGAAGGGGCTGCCGGCCAGTGGCGCGCCGCCCCAATGATCGGGGACAACGAGCATGGCGAATCGATATCCCGCCACGGCCATGAATCGGTCGGCGTGGCAGTCAATTTCCGCCTCGAACCGCGGACTGACATCATGGACCGACAGCAGAAGCTGGCGATGGTGCTGTATCATTCGATCCTTCGGACAGATCGGCATCGCGGGGCAGTCGAGCAGCCCCGTTCCGCCGCCATGGCCGTCAAATGACCGCCACATTGCCGCCCATGGATGACGATTGTGACGATTTTAAGAGCATGGCTGCGTACTGCCGACGCGTCCTAATGCGTTCGCCGCAGATTGCCCTCCGCTGCGTTTGACCGGCGCGTGCGCGGGGTGCATGACTTGCGCCATGGGTGAGATGCCGAACCGGATGGAAGTGGAGCATGACGCGGCTCACGCGCCCGCCCCGACGGCGCAGGACCTGAGCAGCGAGCGCAACCGGCTGTTGTCGGGGCTCACCCTCGTCGCGGCCATCGGCCTTATGTTCGGCCTGCCGTTCGCGCTCAAGGCGGGCGCGGACTTCTTCCTGCCGCTCACCGCCGCCATCGTGATCGCGATCACGCTGGTCCCGTTCCTCGAGTGGATGGAGCGGCACCGCGTCCCGTCCGTGCTGGCGGCGTTCATCGCGCTGATGTCGTTTCTGGTGGTGGCGAACACCGCGCTTGTGCTGGTGATCGTGCCCGCCGCCGCCTGGATCGCGCTGTTGCCGGAACGGATCATCCAGATTCGCGCCACCATCGATCCCATCATCGCCGCCTATGCGCAGCTCCAGCGGCTGATCGACCGGACGGTGGAGGTGCTGGCCGGGCCGGTCGCCGCCGCGCGGACGGCCGCGACCGAAGCGCCCAGTTCGCTGCTGCAACTGGCCGCGACGTCGGCTCCGGCCGCGATCCTGCACATGCTGTTCGCGATCCTGGTGATCTTCTTCTTCCTTGCCGGCTGGTCGAGGCTGAGGCGGCAGACGATTCGCGGGCGCGACAGCGCCGACGGAGCGATAGCTGTCGCCCATGTCATCGAGGACGTGATCGACGCCACGTCGCGCTATGTTCTGACGATCGCGACCATCAACCTGCTGCTGGGTGCGGCGGTCGCGCTTGCGCTGTGGATCGTGGGGATGCCGTCGCCGCTGATGTGGGGCGGGATCACGGCGATCCTGAACTTCATTCCCTATCTGGGGCCGATCGTTGCCGCCATGCTGATCGCGATCGGCGGGCTGATGACCTACAACGACCTCTGGCTCGCCTTCATGCCGGTGGCGGTCCAGATCAGCTTCCACCTCATAGAGGCGAATATCCTGACGCCTGTCGTGCTGGGCGGGCGGCTGCGGATGAACCCGCTGCTGATTCTCATCTCGCTGAGTTTCTGGAGCTGGATCTGGGGGACGCCGGGCGCGCTGCTGGCGGTGCCGCTGCTCATCATCATCCGCACGATTTTCGCTGCCGCCGGAAAGCCCGACATTGCGGGCTTCCTGTTCGAGGCGGGGACCCTGACCGGGACCGCGCGCGACCATCGGACGGAGAGCGCAACGGAAGCCGCGAAGGGCAGTTGACAGGGCCGGTCCGCTCTTATACCTGCCCGGCCTCACACCGAACGCGGGTGTAGCTCAGTTGGTTAGAGCGCCGGCCTGTCACGCCGGAGGTCGCGGGTTCGAGCCCCGTCACTCGCGCCATTTTCCACTACAGGAAAATGCGGTTCAGGCCCGCCAGCGGCCCGTTTCCATCCAGACCAGAAGCGGCCGCATCGGGAAGATCCATCCGATGCCCGCCACCACATAGACGAGCATCTGCGCCACCGCCGGCAGGGTGCCGATCCAGGCGGAAAGACTCGCGACAAGGACTGCCCAGATCGCGATCACGGTCAGCATCATCAGCATGCCCGCCGGCTTGCGCCAGCTCGGTTCATGGCCTTTCATGGATCGCTCCTTCGGTGACGACCAGATCGAGTGGCCGGTCGAACGATTCGACGGGCAATGCATCGACCTGTTGGACCGACCAGGCAAGGCCGATGCGTAAGGCGTCGGGATAGGCGGCGAAGGCGCGGTCATAATAGCCGCCCCCCTGGCCGAGCCGAGAGAGAAGCGGATCGAAACCCACCATCGGCGTCACGATCACGTCGGGCACAAGGGCGGGCGCGCCGGGACCGGGCTGCAGCGTCCGGAACGGGCCGGGCTGGAGGATGGTGTCGGGCGACCAGAAAGCAAAATCCATCTGCCCGGGCGAACTGCCGATGCGCGGCATGGCCAGCATAAAGCCCAGATCCGAAAGCTGGTGCGCCAGCCGCTCGGTCGGCGCTTCATAGCCGACGGCATGGTAGAGCGCGACTGTCGCGCAGTCGGGCAGGCGCGCCATGACCGGGCGCGGGAGTACGCGGAACGCCATCGCACGCACGGAGGGTGGCAGCGCGCCCACGAAGCGCGCGCGACGGTCGCGCAGTTCGCGGCGCAGGCGCTGCTTCTCGATCGCGCTGACGGTAACCGTGCCGTTGCTCATCACCGTCCTTGGATTGCCGTTGCGCGGGCGCGGGGAGGGGGAAGCGAGGTGACGGGACCGCCATGGCCGTTTGCCGGAATATCCTCTGACGCCTCAACGTCAGGTGGGGACCATGTAACACGGGCCTGAGCCCGGCCAGAGACAGCCCCCTTGGATGTGATATCGCCTCAGGGATGTTCGCTTGAGCGCGCACCGGGCAGTACCCGTCGCACCCAATCTAGGCGCGCCGCAGGTCCGCCGCAAGTCCTTCGCCGACCGCTTCCAACCGTTCCGCCAGGCTTTCCAGCGCGCGCATCGCAGCGGCGTCCTCCTCTGGAGGGGCGGGCACCTGGGCGCTTGCGACGCGTGTTTCCGCCTCGGACAGTTCGTCCGCCAGCAGGATCGACGCGAACAGAAGCTGACGCACTTCGGTCAGGCCACGGCTCGACTGCCGCACCTTCTCGACGCGGTCGTTGATTATGCGGGCGAGCTGGTGAAGCCGGCCCTCCTCGCCATCGCGGCAATGCAGCGCATATTGGCGGCCACCGACCATGATCGTCACTTCAGCCATCGCGCCGTGCCTTCTGCAGATCGTCGATCAACGAATCGAGCGAACGAAGCGCCGCGAGCGCCTTGTCGCGGGAAAAAGGGTCCATGGCGTGCGGGTCCTGCGGCTCGGCGACCGCTTCGGCAGGCTCCTGTTCGTCGCGCGCGCGCGCTTCGGCGAGCGCCTTCGCCGCCGCCTCGCTGTCGCGCAACCGCTGCTGCATCTTGCCGAGGTCGCTCTCAAGGCGGCTGATCGCGCGTTCGACGCGTCCCAGTGCCTGCATCATGCGGTCGCTTGTCATGCACCGTCCTTATCACGGTGATTTGGCATTGCAAAAGCAGGCTGATCAGTCGGGCGCAGGGCCGGGACCGCTGCGGTTGACCTGTCCGGCATCTGGCGACAAAGCAGGGCGCGCGCGAATCGGGGCGTGGAACGGCCGGCGCGGCCTTGTCAATTCCACCATGTCCCGTGCCGGGTGAAACTCCTCTGGACGGGCGGACCGAACCACCATCATGACGATTTCCGACAGCAGACTGGCCAATGCGATCCGCGTTCTCGCGATGGACGCGGTGGAAGCCGCCAACAGCGGCCATCCTGGCATGCCGATGGGCATGGCCGACGTGGCGACGGTCCTTTACCGCGACATATTGAAATATGATGCCGCCGATCCGCATTGGCCCGATCGCGACCGGTTCGTCCTGTCAGCGGGTCACGGATCGATGCTGATTTATGCGCTGCTGCATCTGAGCGGCTATGCGCGCCCGACGATCGAGGACATTCGCAATTTCCGCCAGCTCGGCAGCCCGTGCGCGGGGCACCCGGAGAATTTCGAGCTTCCCGGCGTCGAGGTGACGACCGGTCCGCTGGGCCAGGGCCTGGCGATGGCGGTCGGCATGGCGATGGCGGAGCGGCACC
>CAZHGR010000094.1:0-11727 GCA_964532255.1 uncultured Sphingobium sp. | reverse complement strand
CGCCTTCCTGCGGCTTTTCCTTGGCGGTGTCGGGAATGATGATGCCGCCAGCCGTCTTTTCATCGGCTTCGATACGGCGAACGAGCACGCGATCGTGCAACGGACGGAAACCCATATTGTGTCCTTTCCCCAGAATGAAGCGCCGCCCCGGACGGCCGCCCGCTGAGCGGAACCGGCAGCCCCGGGGATCGGCGCGCAAACGCTGTTAGCACTCACGCAAGAGGAGTGCCAACCCGCGTCATATGGGGGGCGTTCATCCCCGGTCAAGGCGCGTGCCGGAATTTTTCGCGTGCTGGAACATCGATGCGACGGTGCTAGCTTAGCAGATCGAGCCATTTCCGACCAATTTTCCCCAATAAGCCACGATACGGTCATAATTACATTCAAAGCCCCCTGCAGGGTCGTGTGAAAACAGATTTGTACACACCAGAGGGGGCATTCGAGATGAAAAGGATGATTTCGCTGGCGGTTTTCGCCGGCGCGACGATTCTGGCAGCAACTCCTGCGATGGCGCAGGACGAGGGCGGCCATATCTATGCAGGTATCACGGGCGGCACGCTCGGCATCGGACCCGAAGTAGGCTATCGCCTCAACGAGAGGCTTGGCGTCCGCGCCAGCGCTTCCTTCCTGGGCGTCAGCCATGAGTTCGACTCGGACGACATCACCTATGACGGGTCGGTCGATCTCGAATCCTACGGTGCGATGCTCGACGTCTATCCCTTCGGCGGCGGTTTCCGCATTTCGGGCGGCTTCCGTATCAACAACAACCGCGCCAAGGCCAAGGCGACGCCCACAGACTCCGTTCAGATCGGCGATCGCGAATATTTCCCTGACGAAATCGGTACGCTCAGCACCAGCACCGACATCAAGGATTTCGCGCCTGCACTGACCATCGGCTATGCCGGTAGCAATCGTAGCGGCTTTGTCTTCGGCGTCGAGGCCGGCGCGCTGTTCCAAGGCAGGGTCGGCATCAACAAGGTTAACATTACCGGCATCTGCGCGCCGGGCAACACGGATCGCGACGAGTTCGAGGATGAGGCGTGCGAGGACATCGTCGACGACCTCGAGGCCGAACGTCGCAGCATCCAGGACGATGTCGACGACTACAAGGTCTATCCGATCCTGCAACTGACGATCGGCTACCGCTTCTAAGCGCGCCAGTCTGCTGTTAAGGCTGCCCGTCGGTCACCATCGGCCGGCGGGCAGCGCATCTCTCGCCCCGCAACGCAAGGACGGAGCGAAGATCATGTCATTCATCAAGGGCGCCTGGCGCATATTGATGGTCGTCAAGGACACGCTCGTCCTTCTCTTCCTGCTGCTCTTCTTCGGCCTGCTCTATGCCGCCGTCTCGGCGGTCCGGCCGGCCGCGGTGCCGATCCAGGGCGCGCTCGTCATCAGCCTCGACGGTGTGGTCGTCGAGCAGCCGGCGGAGCAGGATCCGCTGGCATTGATCGGCGAGACCCAGTCCCTCCACGAATATCGCCTGCGCGATGTCGTCCATGCCATCGAAACCGCCGCCCGGGACAACCGCGTCAAGGCGGTGGCGATCGACATGTCGCGCTTCATGGGCGCGGGGCAAGTGTCGGCGATCCGCATCGGCCGGGCACTCGATACGGTGCGCCGGGCGGGCAAGCCCGTACTCGTCCACTCGCTGCTCTATGACGACAGCGGCTATGCCATCGCCGCCCATGCGAGCGAAATCTGGCTCGACCCGTTCGGCATGGTCGCGCTCGCGGGGCCGGGCGGAAGCCAGCTTTACTACAAGGGCCTGATCGACCGGCTGGGCGTCACCGCCAACATCTACCGCGTCGGCACCTACAAGAGCTTCGTCGAACCCTTCATCCGAACCGACCAGTCGCCAGAAGCGCGCGAGGCCAGCATGGCGCTCGCCTCCTCGCTCTGGGAAAGCTGGATCGACAATATCCGCCGGGCACGCCCCAAGGCGCCCGTAGCCGACTATGCCGCCAATCCGCTGGTGGTAGCGCAGCGCTTCGGCGGAAACGCCGCCGAGGCGGCGCTGGCGCTGAAGCTTGTCGATCACAAGGGCGATGCCCACGCCTTCGCCGACCGGCTGATCGCGCTGGCGGGGGAGGATGCCGACAATCCGCTGGGCTTCGCGGGAGTCACGATGGAGGACTATCTACGCGCCAACCCGCCCGGCCGCGCACCGGGCAAGGTCGGCGTGGTCAGCGTGGTCGGCGAAATCATCGATGGCGAGGCGGGGGCGGGCACGGCGGGTGCCGACAGCATCGCGGGGCTGATCGCCGACGCGCTTGCCGACCAGACGATCGAAGCGCTGGTCGTGCGCATCGACAGTCCCGGCGGCTCGGTCACCGCCGCCGAGACGATCCGCCAGGCGGTGAACGAGGCGCGCGAAGCGGACATGCCCGTCGTCATCTCGATGGGCGATGTCGCGGCCAGCGGCGGCTACTGGATCAGCACGGCGGGCGACGCCATCTTCGCCGAACCCTCGACGATCACCGGCTCGATCGGCGTGTTCGGCATATTGCCGAGCTTCGAGGGTACGCTGGCCAAGGTCGGGATCACCACCGACGGCATCAGGACAACGCCGCTGTCGGGCGAGCCGGACCTGCTCGGCGGGGTCAGCCCGACCTTCAACCAGCTTGCCCAAGCGAGCGTCGAGGACATCTACCGGCGCTTCGTCGGCCTGGTCGCCGCGTCGCGCAAGCTGCCGGCGGCAAAGGCGGCACAGGTCGCGGAGGGCCGCGTGTGGGCGGGCGGCACGGCACGGCAACTCGGCCTCGTCGACCGCTTCGGCTCGCTCGACGATGCCATTGCCGAAGCGGCGCGACGCGCGGGGCTCGGCGGCGGTGACGCACAGGCGCGCTACCTCGACCCCCCGGCCGATCCTGTCGCGCGGTTCGTCGCGATGCTGTCAGGCGGGGCACGCGCGTCCAGCCCGGCGGCACGCGACTGGCTGAGCCGCCAGGCCGATCAGCGCCGCATGACGCTGCGCGCCGCCATCGGCGATGCCACGACGATGCTGTCGGGCAGCGCGATCCGCGCCGACTGCCTGGAATGCCGCGGCTTCCGCCCGGCGGGCCGCGCCGCCGATGTCGGCGCTGACGAGAGCATGCTGCGACGGGCGGGTGCGTGGCTGATGCGCTGATCCTGCGGTGCGTCGGGGCCGATGATGCCGCCGCCATCGCCCGCATCTATGCCCCCTATGTCACTGGCAGCGACATCAGCTTCGAGACCGAGGCTCCGGATGCGACGACAATGGCGGAGCGGATCGCCGCGCGCCGGGCGGAGCAACTGCCGTGGATCGTGGCGGAGGACACGTCCGGGCAGGTCATGGGCTATGCCTATGCCGCGCCTTATCATCCGCGCCGCGCCTATCGCTTCACGGTCGAGCCGACCGTCTATGTCGATCAACAGGCGCACGGCCACGGCGTCGGCGGCGCGCTGTACGGCGCGCTCATCGCGCTCCTGACCGAGCTCGGCTATCGGCAGGCGATCGCGCTCGTCACCCTGCCCAACGCGCCGAGCGAGGCGCTTCACCGTCGCTTCGGCTTCGCGCACACCGGCACGCTCCACCGCGCCGGCTACAAGTTCGGGCGCTGGATCGACGTCGCGCTGTTCCAGCGGCCGCTGCATGACAGCGCCGACGTCCGCGAGCCGCTCGCGCTCGACGCCTCGCCGCTGTGGCGGTCGCTCAGGCGCTGAGCCCGACGGCGCGCCCGTAAAGCTTGGTGCTGAGCTTTTCCCAGTCGGGAATCGGCCAGTCCTGCGGCCGCTCCGCACTGACCACCGCATCGCCGCCCTGCGCAAGGTCGATATCCTGCGGCAGGATCATGCGGTCGCCGGCCACCGCGTAGAAGGTGCGGACCCTTGGCGCTTCGGGATGCTGGGCATCGGTATCGACGACAATGGCGAGCTGATTGCTAGCCAGCCGCACCAGCGATCCCGTCGGATATGCGCCCACGGTACGCCTGAACGCCTCCAGCAGGTCACCGTCGAGCCGGTCGGTGTCGAGCGACAGCTTCTGCATCACGATCGCCGGGTTCTCGCCCATGCTGTGCGGCCGGCGCGAGGTCATTGCGTCGAACGTGTCGCAGATCGCCGCCATGCGGACATAGAGGCTGAGCTGGTCGCCGCTCAGCCCGTCGGGATAGCCGCTGCCGTCGAGCCGTTCGTGATGATGAAGGCAGACGTCCAGTACCTCGTCGGGAATGTCGCCGCCGATCCCCATGAAATCGCGCGCCAGCGTGGTGTGGCTTCGCACGATCGCATATTCGGCGTCGTTCATGGTGCCTTCCTTGTGGAACAGCTCGGGCGGGACATGGCCCATGCCGACATCCATCAACAGCCCCGCAAGCCCCGCCTCGTGAACCTGCGCCGTGTGAAGCCGGATCTGGTTGGCAAGGTTCATCATCAGCGCGCTGACCGACAGCGCGTGGCGGTAGAGATAGTCGCTCGTCTTCATCAGCCGCAAAATGCCGGTGAAGGCATGCGGGTGGCGCTCGACCGACGCCATGATGTCGTTGACGACGGGTTCGAGCGCGCCGCGGCCGATCGCCTTGCCCTGCCGCACCTGCGACACCAGGTCGCGAACGATCGTCTGCGACCGCCGCACGACATTGGCGGCGGTGCTGATCTCCGCCGACAGAGCGGCATGCGCCGTGCTGCGCACCGGCGGCGGAGGCGGCGCGGGCCTGACGCCGACGGCGCGATCGACATAGAGGTCATTCTCCCGAGCGCGACGCAGGATCTGCGTGCGCCGCTGCGAATCGTCATTGGCGTGAGTGGCGGGTTTGCGCTGCGGCTCGGCCGGGCGGCTGAGCGCCATGTCGATGTGCACCCATTCGACGCCCGTCGCCTTCAGCCGTGCAACCTGCTCCTCGTCCTCCAGCAGGAATTTCTTGCGCCAGAAGGGGTGCGAGAACCACGCGCCCTCCAGCTTGTGGAGGAACATCCCGGGCGCAACATCCTCGGTCCTGATTCGTTTCAACATCTGCTGTGATTCCAAGGCCATGCTGCACGCTGGACCGCTGCCCGCTTCCACGCGCTGAACGGATATGCCGATCATGCGCTTAACCATCGCCGGCGGCGTCGCCGCATCGCGCCGGGTTCAGTGGACATTCAAGCCGGAGGCCATAGACAGACCGCATGACACAGTCCCACCCTACCCCCCGCCCCGCCCGCCTCACGCTGCTGCTGACGATGCTGGGCGCAGCCGGACTGGCGGCAGGCACGGCCTTGCCGCTGGCTGCGCCCGCTCAAGCGCAGCAGCAGCAGCGCCTCACCGCGCCGGAGGATCTCCAACGCGTGCAGCGCCATATCCGGGCGATCACGACGCTTGCCGCAGGCTTCATCCAGACCAGTCCCAACGGCCAGATCCAGACCGGCAAGCTCCTTTGGAAGCAGCCCGGCCACATCCGCTTCGACTATGGCAAGGGCATACCGCTGCTAATCGTCGCCGATGGCCGTTCGCTCTACATGGTGGATTACGAGGTATCGCAGGTGCAGCGCTGGCCGATCCGCAATTCGCCGCTCGGCGCGCTGCTCGACCCGAAGCGCGACCTGACTCGCTATGGCACCGTCATGCCGACCGGCGACCCGCGCGTGCTGTCGGTCAACGTGCGCGATCCGGAGCGGCCGGAGTTCGGCACGATCAACCTCGTCTTCAAGCGCGATCCGTCCGCGCCTGCGGGTATCGAGCTTTACGGATGGGTGGCGAGGGACGCGCAGGGCAACCGCACCAACATCCGCCTGACCGAGCAGAACTATGGCGCGGCGATCGCGGATAGCGCGTTCAAATGGCGCGATCCCCGGCCCAATCAGCGCGGGCCGCAACGCTGAACCGCCGGGCCCACTGCTTTCCGCGCCGTTCAGCCTTTCCATTCATCATCCGCTCATGTGAGGCAGGTTAACAAGAGACTGTGACGACGGCGAGAGAGCGGGATTTCCCCCCTGTTACCTGCCCTCCGCCGCCGTCACGCTCAGCGGCCATCCCCTTAGAGCCGCGATACGAGACCCTCGCTCCGAAGCCCCCTGGAGCGGGGGTCTTTCGTGTCCGGAAAAGCATATCCTCCCCGGTCGGGGAGGTGGCAGCCCGTCAGGGCTGACGGAGGGGGCGAGCAGCCGGGCTAACGCTCTCGGTTGCCCTCCCCCGTGCCGGGGAGGATCAGGCCGACGGCTTGTCGGACCAGAGGGCGGGATAGATGGCCTTCAGTCCGTCGACCTTGGGCTTGTCCCAGGTCACGATATAGCGATGGCGCGGATTGCGGCGCATGAAATCCTGGTGATAGCTTTCCGCTTCCTGAAAGCCCCGGTAGCGCTCCACCTTCGTCACAATGGGGTCGGACCATAGCGCGCTCTTCTGAAGCTGCGCGATATAGGCACGCGCGGCCTTGTCCTGATCCGGGTTCAGCGGGAACAGCGCGCTGCGATATTGCGTACCATGATCGGGGCCTTGCCGGTTGAGCGTCGTGGGGTCGGCAACGACAGAGAAGAACACGCGCATCAGCGTCGCATAGCTGACCTGTCGCGGATCATAGGTGACCCGCACCGCCTCGGCGAAACCGGTCCGCCCGCTGCTGACGCTGTCATAATCCACCGTCGTTCCCGACGGGCCGGCATAGCCGGACACCACCCGCTTCACGCCCTTCACATGGCTGAACACCGCCTCGACGCCCCAGAAGCAGCCGCCGGCGAAGATCGCGGTTGCCAGCTTGCCCGTCGATGGTGCGTCGATCTTCGGCACAGGTGCCTCGACCACGCGCTCGGCGGCGGCGGGCGACAAGACGGTGGCGGACAGCAGCGCCGCCGCCACGACGGCCCCGAATTTAAAGCGCCGCATTGAGGACATCCTGCACGCCGATCACGACCAGCATGCAGCCGATCGCGAAACCGCCCATAAACCGCACCATCACATCGCTTGTCAGAACACGCATCATCGTCGCTCTCGCTTTCCCGTCCGTCACTGCCATTCGGCTGTCGATGGCACGAAGTTACACGGTGGGCGGGCGGTTCGGCGTGATGCCGGTCACCCGTCGCGGCTTGTGTACCGGCGACGAGTTGAACGGGGGCTGAGCGGGGCGCGGCTCATTTCAGCGCGGCGCATGCTTCCTGGATGCGGGTGCAGGCCGTCCGCAGCACCGCTTCGGAGGTCGCGTAGCTGATGCGGAAGGCAGGGGCGAGGCCGAAGGCGCCGCCATGCACCGCCGCAACGCGATGCTCGTCGAGGAAATAGCCGATCAGATCCTCGTCGGTTTCGATCCTCCGGCCCGAGGGCGTCGTCTTGCCCATGCAGCCCGACGCGTCGGGATAGACGTAGAACGCGCCCTCGGGCACCGGGCAGTTGAGCCCCGGCGCATCGTTCAGCATCGCGACGACGAGGTCGCGGCGCTTGCGGAAGGCATCGTTGCGCTCGTCAAGAAAGCCCTGATCCCCCGTCAGCGCGGCCACCGCCGCCGCCTGGCTGATCGAGCAGGGATTGGAGGTCGACTGCGACTGGAGCGCCGCCATCGCCTTGATGATCCAGTCGGGACCGCCCGCGAAGCCGATCCGCCAGCCGGTCATCGAATAGGCCTTGGAGCAGCCGTTGACGGTCAGCGTCCGGTCGTAAAGCTCCGGACATACCTGCGCGATCGTGGCAAAGGGCGTGTCGGCGTACCAGACATGCTCGTACATGTCGTCGGTCATGACGAGGACATGCGGATGGCGCAGCAGCACCTCGCCCAGCGCCTTCAGCTCGGCGGCGCTATAGGCCGCGCCGGTCGGGTTGGAGGGCGAGTTGAGCAGCACCCAGCGCGTGGCAGGCGTGATCGCCGCGTCGAGCTGCTGCGGCGTGATCTTGTAGCCCTGATCGGCACCGGCCGCGATGATGACGGGCGTGCCGCCGCAATAGGCGACGATGTCGGGATAGCTGACCCAGTAAGGCGCCGGGATGATGACCTCGTCGCCCGCATCGACCGTGGCGGCGAGCGCGTTGAACAGGGTGTGCTTGCCGCCCGAGTTCACGCTGATCTGCGCGGGCTTGTACTCCAGCCCGTTATCGCGGCGGAACTTGAGCGCGACCGCGTCCTTCAGCTCGGCGGTGCCGTCGACCGTGGTGTACTTGGTCTGGCCGGAGCGGATCGCCGCAATCGCCGCGTCCTTGACGAAATCGGGCGTGTCGAAGTCGGGCTCACCCGCCGACAGGCCGATGACGTCGATGCCCTGCCGCTTCAGCTCGTTGACGCGGCCAGTCATGGCAAGCGTTGCGCTGGGCTGGATACGGCCGAGTGCGGCGGAGATGCGGGGCATTGTCGGACCTTTCGGACTGGCGGGGCAGAATGTGGAGAGCACCGTGCCGGACGCGCGGGCCGGGGCGCTTTAGCGGGCTTGGCCCCGGCGTTCAACCAGTGTCGCGGCGACCAGTCCGCGAACCGAATTGCCGATGAAGAAATTGCCCTGCAGGTCAGCGGCGGTCAGATCGCCCTCCACGGCTTCCCCCAGGTCGAGAAGCTGCTGGCGAAGGACGCCGGGCAGAAGGCCGCGCGAGAGCGGCGGCGTGACAAGCTTGTCGCCCCGTTCGACGAACAGCGTCGTGAAACTGCCCTCGGTCAGATAGCCGTCGCTGTCGGTAAGCAGCACTTCGTAGGTCCCGCCCCGTACCATCGCGGCGGTGTAGATGCGGCGGTCGGTGGTCTTGTGGTGGAGGCGCGGGTCGTCGGCCGCCGCCACGCGCGGGACGATGCAGACCGGAACCACCGCGCCGGGCCAGGGCGTCGCCGGACGCACCTCGATCGCCATCGCACCGCCACGCGCCAGCAGCACACGCACGCGCGACGGTTCGGTGACGCGAAAGGTCGCGGTCTGGAGATCGTTGCGCATCGCATGGCGATTGAAGCGAAAGCCCAGCCGCTCCGCGCTTGCCTGCATCCGGGCGATATGGCGGTCGAGGCTGGGAAAGCCCTCGTGCGGGTCGAACGCCATGGTTTCATAGAGATCAAAGCGCGTCGCGGCCGTCACGGTCAATCGCCATCCCCTGTCGCGCATCGCGGCGCTTCTGTTCCAACCTTGCCCAGAAACCGCGCCTTGTCGAGACATTCGGTCCATTCGTCCGCCGCAGAGGAGTCCGCGACGATGCCCGACCCCAGCCCCAGTTCCGCCGTCCCCGCCCCGGCAGCGTGCGCGAGCGTGCGGATCGCGACGTTGAAGCGCGCGCTGCCGTCGGCGTCGATGCTGCCGATGCTGCCGGTGTAAATCCCGCGCGGAGCGCCTTCGGTCGCGGCGATCACCTCCATTGCCCGGATCTTGGGCGCGCCTGTCACCGATCCGCATGGGAACAGCGCCGCCAGCACGTCGACGGCGTCGAGGCCGGGGCGAAGGCGGCCGACGACATCCGACACCATCTGGTGAACCGTCGGATAGTGCTCGACCGCGAAGAGGAGCGGCACGCGCACGCTACCCGCCCGGCACACCCGCGACAGATCGTTGCGCAGCAGGTCGACGATCATCAGATTTTCCGCCTGCTGCTTGGGGTCGGCGGCGAGCGCGGCGGCGGCGCTCTCGTCGGCGTCACGATCGGCATGACGGCGCGCGGTGCCCTTCATCGGACGCGCGCTCAGCAGGTCGCCGTCGAGCGCGAAGAAGCTTTCGGGCGAGAAGCTGAGGATATGCCGGCCATCGTGGCGGATGATCGCGCCATGGCCCATGGCCGCGCGCGGCCGGATCGCGGCATAGGCGGCCAAGGGATCGCCCGCCACCGCCACGCGCGCGCGAAAGCTGATGTTCGCCTGATAGATGTCGCCGGCGCGGATCAGCGCGAGCGTTCTATCGATGGCGTCCTCATAGGCCGGCCGGGCGATGCCGGGCTGAACGACGCCGACCGATGCGCCCGCCGGGTCAGGCAGCAGGGCCTGAACATCCCCCGCCGCCAGCCGGTCGGCCGAGCGGAACAGGCCGAACCAGAGCAGCGGCCCCTCCACCGCCGCCGGGCACAGGCGGGCCAGCCTTGGTTCCAGCGCCAGCCCTGCCTCGTAGCTGATATAGCCCGCCGCGTGGAGCCCGCGTCCGCGCGCCTCCCTGAGCCTCGCCAGTGCCGGCCGGATGTCCTCCGGTCCGGCAGCTACGACCACGCCCGCCAGATCGCGATAGAGCCGCGCATGGGCGCTGGCCACCGGTCGGGCGTCATCGAGCAGCACGAAGGCTTCGGGCGAAGAGGGAAGGCCGGAGGGCACGTCGCCGCCCTCATAACGC
Source organism: uncultured Sphingobium sp. (assembly GCA_964532255.1). Lineage (GTDB taxonomy): Bacteria > Pseudomonadota > Alphaproteobacteria > Sphingomonadales > Sphingomonadaceae > Sphingobium. Next base: position 1,518 of record CAZHGR010000094.1, on the reverse strand, counting down.
CTCCCCTCGACACTGCCAATTGTTTGGCCACGCCCGTCGAACACGCTATAACGCGGGCGAAACAATCGGGGAGAGGCGGCAATGGCGGCGCAACTGCTGCTCGCGGCGAGCCTGTTCGTGGGTACGCATCTCGTCCTTTCGCATCCGCTCCGCGCGCCATTGGTGCGACGGATCGGCGAAGCGCGGTTTCTCGGCCTGTACAGCCTCGTCGCGCTGGCGACGTTCGTGTGGATGGTGATGGCCGCCCGCGCGATGCCTCCAGAGGCACCGATGTGGAGCACGCCCGGCTGGGGCTGGATGCTCGCCGCGCTGACAATGTTCGTGGCGTCGATCCTGCTCGCGGGCAGCTTCTTCGGCAACCCCGCCTCGCCCGATCCCGCGCGCAAGCTGACCGTGCCCGAGCGCGCGGCCGGCGTCTATGCTGTCACCCGCCATCCGATGCTGTGGAGCTTCATCCTGTGGGCGGCGGTGCATGTTCTGGTCTGGCCGACCACCCGGACGCTGATCCTCAGCGGCGCGGTCGCGTTGCTGTCGCTGGTCGGCGCTCGCGGGCAGGACAGGAAGAAGCGGCGGCTGCTCGGCGACTCGTGGCGCGGCTGGATGCGCCACACGGCCTTCGTGCCGTTCGCGGGCCAAATCGGCGGCCGGATCGGCTGGACCGCCGCCTGGCCGGGCACGCGTGCCCTGGCGCTGGGAATCGCGATCTGGCTCGCCGCGACGTGGCTCCATCCCGTCGCGGGCGCGCCGGCGGTGGGGATCTGGACGCTGGGATAGGCCCCAGCCAAGCGGAAATCGCCCCTCTTCTGAAGAGGAGGGGCTCAGGCTATTTGAACAAGCCGCCCAATATCCCCCGCACCAGCCCGCCGACGATCCCGCCGCCCTTCTTGCGCGATCCGCCGCCCAGCACCGCCTTGCCGATCTCATTGGCGACCTGACGCCCGATCGAGCTGGCGGCGGAGCGGGTGGCGGACTGGATGGCGCGATCGACCTGCGAAGGCTTGGCGGCTTCGCGTGCGCGCTTCGCCTCCTCGCGCGCCTGATCCTTGAGCTGGCGCTCGCGTTCCTTCGCCTCGGCCTTGGCGCGGGCGGCGGCCTCCTTCGCGGCGGCCTCGTTGGCCCGCGCCTCCTCGGCGGCGGAGGCAGCAGCGGCAGCCTTGGCGTTCAGCAGTTCGGCGGCCGATTCGCGGTTGATCGTCTCGTCATATTTGCCCGCGACCGGCGACAGCGACTGGATGATCGCCCGCTCCTTGGTATCGACCGGGCCGAGCCTTGATCGGGGAGGCGCGATCAACGTGCGGTGGACGGGCGACGGGCTGCCGTCGTCCTGAAGCAGGCTGACCAGCGCCTCGCCCACTTTCAGTTCGGTGATCGCGGTCGCGACATCGACGCCGGGATTGGCGCGGAACGTCTCCGCCGCCGCCTTGATCGCCTTCTGGTCGCGCGGGGTGAAGGCGCGCAGCGCATGCTGCACCCGGTTGCCGAGCTGGCCCGCGACATCCTCCGGAATGTCGATCGGGT
>CAZHGR010000093.1:0-11785 GCA_964532255.1 uncultured Sphingobium sp. | reverse complement strand
GCTACACCTTCAACTATCGCGCGATGAAGACGTTGAACGACGAACTTCAGATGCGGTCCGACTGGGTGCTGCCGATCTGCGGCGGGCCGGAGCGGCTCAAGAAGGATGGGCACAAGGTCCACCCGACGCAGAAGCCCGAAGCACTGCTGTACCGCGTGCTGCTCGCCTGCACGAAGCCGGGCGACGTTGTTCTCGACCCCTTTTTCGGGACCGGAACGACCGGAGCGGTAGCCCGGCGGCTAGGTCGCCGCTGGATCGGGATCGAGCGCGAAGGCCCCTATATCGCGGCGGCGGAGGAACGCATCGCCGCCGCGCTGCCGCTCGACGAAAGCGCGCTGTCGATCATGGCCAGCTCCAAGAGCCAGCCGCGCGTCGCATTCGGGACGCTCGTCGAAACCGGCTATATCGCGCCCGGCACGCTCGTCACCGACGCCAAGCGCCGCTGGAAGGCCCACGTCCGCGCCGACGGCTCGCTCGCCTGCACAGGCGGTGGCGGCACTGGATCGATCCACAAGCTGGGCGCGAGCCTGCAGGGCGCGCCATCGTGCAATGGCTGGACCTTCTGGCATGTCGAGGGTGACAAGGGGCTGGAGCCGATCGACACGCTTCGCCAGACCTATCTGCTCGCGACGATGCCGTAAGGCAAACGACCAACCGAACCTTTCCTGTCCCCCGGTGTTTATACTGGTGGAGGTACGACATGCCGGAACGCGAGATCGACACGCAGGGGCCAGACGCGCCCGTCGAAACCGTCGGGGATCATGACCTGATCGCTTCCGACCGAGTGGAGGGCACGGCGGTGTTCGGGGTGGACGGGAACAAGATCGGCCATGTCGATAATTTCATGGTCAACAAGCGGACCGGCATGGTCGCGCATGTGATTCTGTCCGACGGCGGCTTCTTCGGCCTCGGCGGCTCGCGCTACATCCGCGTGCCCTGGACGGATCTCACTTATGAGCCGGACCTTGGCGGATATGCGACAAATCTCACCAAGGATGTCATGGAGGCACGCGGCCGCATCTCCGCCGACGAAGCCGAAATGCAGATCTGGTGATGGCTCTCTGTCATGTCGCCGCTTCAATCGGCCGCGGATAGCTTCTAAGCGGGGTCATGCCCGCCATACTCCTCCGCCCCGTCCATTTCATCGATTCGCCCGTTGGCCTGCCCGATAACGGCTGGCGGCGGCTGGGCGGCACGCTGCTCTGGTTCCAGGGGGTAGAGGCTCGGCGTCCGGGTGCCTCCGCGCCGCCGGAGATCGTCGCCGTTGCCAGGCTGGGCGAATGGCTGGGTGGGCTGACCGACGCCGAGCGCGCTGCTGCCGAGGCGCAGCTCTCGGGCTTCGCAGCGCCCGCGCGTGCGATCGTGCACGGCGAGCGCACCATCCGGCTCGACACGCCGCAGGTGATGGGCATTCTCAACATGACGCCCGACAGCTTCTCCGACGGCGGCAGGCACTCCACCGATCCCGATGCGGCGGCGGATGCCGGCTTTGCGATGGGGCTGGCGGGGGCGGGGATCATCGATGTGGGCGGCGAGTCCACACGGCCCGGCGCCGATGCGGTGTGGGAAGGCGACGAGATCGCGCGGGTCGTGCCCGTGATCGAGCGGCTGGCGCGCGCGGGTGCGGTGGTTTCGGTCGACACGCGCAAGGCCGCGGTCATGGAGGCGGCGCTGGCGGCAGGCGCGGCGATCGTCAACGATGTGAGCGCTCTGGCACATGATCCGCGCAGCCTGCAGGTCGTAGCAAAGGCGGGATGCCCCGTCGTGCTGATGCATGCGCCGTCCGCCGGTCCGGACCCGCATGTTCGCAAGGAGGCCTATGGCGATGTCGTCGCGGCGACCTGGGACTTTTTCGCGGCCCGGGTCGCGGCCTGCGAGGTGGCAGGCATCGCGCGCGAGCGGATCATCCTCGATCCCGGCATCGGCTTTGGCAAGACGCTTGCCGACAATTGCGCGCTCATCAGCCGGCTCGCGACCTTCCATGGCTTCGGGCTGCCGATCCTGCTGGGGGCCAGCCGCAAGCGGATCGTCGGCGCGTTGGCGGGGGAGGCACCGGTCGATCAGCGGCTCGCCGGCTCGCTCACGCTCGCGCTGGAGGGCGCTCGCGCGGGTACCGCGATCCTCCGGGTACACGATGTCGCGGAAAGCGCGCAGGCGCTCCGCGTCTGGCGCGGTCTTCGCGACGCGGCGCTGAGCGCAGCCGTTTAGGCCGCAATCGGGCGCCGCTCGACGGCAAGGACCGTCAGGCCTTTTGCGTCCGCACGAATCGGACTATGGCGCGCGCCATGACCGACTTCCGATCCGACCGCCACGCCCCCGATCCGGCGCTGCTCGCCAAGGCCGAAACGCTGACCGAGGCGCTGCCCTATATGCAGCGCTATGCGGGCAAGACCTTCGTCGTGAAATATGGTGGCCACGCCATGGGCGATCCCGAACTGGCGCGCGATTTCGCCGAGGACGTCGTGCTGATGAAGATGGTCGGGATCAACCCGGTCGTCGTTCATGGCGGCGGGCCACAGATCGGCGCGATGCTCCACAAGCTGGGGGTGGAAACGCGGTTCGTCGACGGCTTGCGAGTCACCAATGCCGAAACCGCTGCAGTGGCCGAGATGGTGCTGTCGGGCGCGATCAACAAGGAACTGGTGAGCTGGATCGGCCGGGCCGGCGGACGCGCAGTCGGGATCAGCGGCAAGGACGGCGGCTTCGTTACCGCGACCAAGGTCCGCCGGACGCAGAAGGACCCGGACAGCAATATCGAGCGGATCGTCGATCTGGGTTTCGTGGGCGAGCCGAGCCGGATCGACCGGTCGCTGCTCGACACCATATGCGATGCGGGGATGATCCCGGTGGTCGCCCCGATCGGCATCGGCGAGGACGGCAACACTTATAACATCAACGCCGACACCATGGCGGGCGCAGTCGCGGCGGCAATGGACGCGGCGCGGCTGTTCCTGCTGACCGACGTGGCCGGGGTGTTGGACAAGCAGGGTGAACTGCTCACCGATCTCGACCCGAAGCGGATCGCCGAGCTGCAGCAGGACGGCACGATCAGCGGCGGCATGATTCCGAAGCTGGAAACCTGCCTGATGGCGGTCGAAGGCGGTGTGGATGCGGCCGTTATCCTTGACGGACGGGTTCCGCACGTCATGCTGCTGGAAATCTTTACCCGGCGCGGTGCCGGCACGCTGGTGCGCGCCTGACGGAACGCGGTTCCGTGCCGATGGTTCGCCGATCCATGGGAGACAGCAGAATCATGACCGACCGCCTTTGCCTGATATGGCTTGCCGTGCTGCTCGCGCCGCTTGCCGCCTGTGCCGATTCGCAACCCGTCAGCGGCAACGAGGCGTGGGAACCGATCACGGCGGCTGCCGGCAATGCCGCCGACAACGCGGTCGAGCTGGCCAATTTCGCGGAAGGGCCGGCGGGCAATAGCGTCGCCAACGAAGTCGCGCCGATCGGTGTCGACGCGGAGGAGATGGGCGCGAACCGGGTCCTGGTGCGCTGGGCCGCTGCGGTCGAGCGCCGCGACTGGGCCGCTGCGCGCCGCGAATGGTCACAGGCCGGCGATGCGAGCGTCCCGAGCGAGCAGGACATGGCCCGCGCGTTCGAGGATTTTGCGCAGATCGACGTCGCCCCCGGCCAAGGCCGAATCGAAGGCGCGGCAGGGTCGATCTTCTATCAGGTTCCGGTCACGATCACCGGCACCACGCGCGCCGGGGAGCCCTATCGCCTTGAGGGGCCGGTCACGCTGCGCCGGGCCAATGACGTGCCCGGTGCCAGCGCGGAGGCGCTGAGCTGGCACATCAGCCGGAGCGAATTGAAGCCTGCATCCTGAGCCTAACCGGCGCGGCCGGTCCACCCGGCTTGTCGGGTGGCCGCCGCATGCGCTAGACGGGTCGCGCCTTTCATTGGAGATCGCATGGCCTTCGCGCTGTACCAGACCCTTGCCATCCTGCTCGACGTCGCGTGGTGGATCATCATCATCCAGGCGGTCCTGAGCTGGCTCGTCGCATTCAACATCATCAACGTCTCGAGCGATTTTGTCCGGACGGTCCTGGTCGCGCTTCAGCGGATGACCGAGCCGCTTTATCGTCCGATCAGGCGCATCATGCCTGATCTGGGCGCGCTGGACCTGTCGCCGATGGTCGTGCTGCTGATCATCATCATCCTGCGTTCGGCGATCCTCCCGGCCATTTTCATGGGCTGACCGCGATGGCGGGCTGCTGGCGGGCCGACGGGGCCGACCTCCTGCTGTCGGTTCGCCTCACGCCGCGCGCTGCCGCCGACCGTCTGGGCGGTGCCTGGGTCGATGCCGACGGGCGGAACTGGCTCTCGGCGAGCGTCACCGCGCCGCCGGACAAGGGAAGGGCCAATGAGGCGCTCGTGGCGCTGCTGTCCCGCGATCTCGGAATCGCGCGCGGCAAGATTTCTCTGGTCGCAGGGGAAAGCAGCCGTCTAAAGCGGGTGCGGATACATGGCGGCGATCCGTTGGTTCAGGGCCGGATCGACGCTTTGGCGGGACAGGGCTCATGACAGTCGGCAAGATCATCGATGGCAAGGCATTCGCCGAGGGACTGCGGTCCGAGGTGACCAAGGGCGTGGCGGCATTCGTCGCCGAACAGGGCCGCGCCCCGGGCCTCGCGGTCGTGCTGGTCGGTGAAGACCCGGCGAGCGCGGTCTATGTGCGCAACAAGGGCAGGATGACCGTGGCGGTGGGGATGGAAAGCTTTGAGTTCCGCCGGCCCGCCGGGATCGGGCAGGACGAGCTCCTGGAGCTGGTCGAGGAACTGAATGGCGACCCGCGAGTCGACGGCATATTGGTGCAGTTGCCGCTGCCTGGCCATATCGACGAGAAGGCCGTAATCGCAGCGATCGACCCCGCCAAGGACGTCGATGGATTCCATGTGGTCAACGCGGGGCGGCTGGCGGTCGGCGAAAGCGCGCTGGTGCCGTGCACGCCGCTCGGCTGCCTGATGCTGCTGAAGGACGAGCTGGGCGACCTGTCGGGGCTGGAGGCGGTCATTGTCGGACGGTCCAACATCGTCGGCAAGCCGATGGCGCAGCTGCTGCTGGCTGAAAATTGCACTGTGACCATCGCTCACAGCCGCACGCGCGATCTGGCGAGCGTTGTCCACCGTGCCGACATCGTCGTCGCGGCGGTCGGCCGGCCGGAGATGATCAAGGGCGAATGGATCCGGCCCGGTGCGACCGTGATCGACGTCGGAATCAACCGCGTTCCTGCCGACGAGGAGGGCAAGACCCGGCTCGTCGGCGACGTGGCAACGGCCGAGGCGATCAGCCATGCCCGCGCGATCACGCCCGTTCCCGGAGGCGTCGGCCCGATGACGATCGCCGTCCTGCTGGCCAATACGCTGACCGCCGCCCGCGCGCGCGTTGCGGCAGGTGCCATAGAGAGCGTGTGATCGAGCTGTTTCTTTCGGCCTTCGCGGCCCTGTTCGTGGTCATCGACCCGCCGGGCTGCACGCCGATCTATGCCGGGTTGACCAGCAACGCGACGCCCGAGGAGCGCCGCTCGATGGCGTTGCGCGCGGTTGGCATCGCGGCGGGCATATTGCTGCTGTTCGCGCTCGTGGGCGAAAAGCTGCTCTCCACTCTCGGCATCGGTCTCGACAGCTTCCGCATCGCCGGTGGCATCATGCTGTTCCTGATCGCGCTGGAAATGGTGTTCGAGGTGCGGACCCAGCGGCGCGAGGATCGTGCGCAGCGAATCCGCGAGCGTGAGCCCGCCGAGGATGTCTCGGTGTTCCCCATGGCGATGCCGATGATCGCCGGGCCGGGATCGATCGCGACCGTGATGCTGCTGATGGCGCGGGCACAGGGGCCGACCGACACGGCGGTTGTCCTCGGCGCGCTGGCGCTCAACCTTGCGCTGATGCTCGGCGCGTTGCTTCTCGCCGGTCAGTTCCTGCGCCTGATGGGCGAGAAGATCGAGGCGGTGGTGACCCGGCTGCTGGGCGTCATCCTGGCAGCGCTGGCGGTCCAGTTCGTCATCGACGGCATTCGCGGCAGTCTGGTCTGAAGGGATTGCTTCGGTCTGTCCCGCGATTCGGTTGCTTCTCTTGACGGCGCGATGCGCTACGCTCACCCTTTCGACGAAACCAGGATAGTGAGGCACCGCGCCGCATGACGACCCAGACGCTGCCCGACGGGGATTCCGCCGGCACCATTCTCGGCCACCCCAAGGGACTGTTCGTCCTGTTCTTTGCCGAGATGTGGGAACGCTTTTCCTATTACGGGATGCGCGCGCTCCTGATCTTCTACCTGACCAAATGGTGGCTGTTCGAGGATGGGCAGGCGAACCTGATCTACGGTGCCTATGCGTCGCTGGTCTATATCACGCCGATGCTCGGCGGCTATCTGGCGGACCGCTGGCTGGGCCAGCGCAAGGCGGTCCAGTTCGGCGCGATACTGCTGACCATCGGCCACTGCCTGATGGCGGTCGAGGGCGACGCCGGCGGGCACAGCGTCAACCCGGCCATCAACGTCTTCTGGCTCGCACTGTCCTTCATCATCGTGGGATCGGGCTTTCTCAAGGCCAATATCTCGGTGATGGTGGGGCAGCTTTACCGGCTGACCGACGGGCGGCGCGACGGTGCCTATACGATTTTCTATATCGGCGTGAACCTCGGCGCCTTCATCGGCACGATCGTCGCGGGCTGGCTGGGTGAGACCTATGGCTGGGCCTATGGCTTCGGCGCTGCGGGTGTCGGGATGCTGCTCGGCCTCATCGTCTTCGTGCTCGGTCGGGGCAAACTCCTGGGGCGCGGCGAGCCGCCCGATCCGTCGCGGCTGGCGCGCCGCGTTGCGGGCGTGAAGTTCGAGTGGCTGCTCTATGCAGTGTCGGTGGGCGCGACAGGAGTCGTGTGGGTCGTGATCCAGTATCAGGATCTTGTCGGCTCGCTCATGCTCGTCGCGGGGGCGGTCCTGCTGCTCTACATCATGTACGTCACGATCACCCAGCTTGACGCGCATGCACGCGACCGCATCTTCGCGATCCTGTTCCTGCTGCTCCTCCAGCCTGTGTTCTGGAGCCTGTTCGAGCAGGCGGGCGGGTCGATGAACCTGTTCACCGACCGCTATGTCGACCGGACGATCCTGGGCATCGAGGTGCCGGCGTCGCTCTACCAGTCGATCAATCCCTTCTACATCATGCTGCTGGGGCCAGTGTTCGCCTGGGGCTGGACCACGCTCGGCAAACGCGGGCTGGAACCGTCGACGCCGGCCAAGTTCGGGCTGGCGCTCATTCAGGCGGGGCTGTCCTTCCTCGTGCTCGTGTGGGGCGCGCAGGCGGTCGGCATCGCCAATCCGACGCCCGCGCTGTTCGTGTTCCTGCTCTATCTTCTCCAGACCACGGGCGAGTTGTGCCTGTCGCCGGTCGGGCTGTCGGCGATGAACCGTCTGGCGCCGATGCAGATGGCGAGCCTGATCATGGGCGCCTGGTTCTTCGCGACCGCCGGCGGCCAGTTCATCGCGGGCAAGATCGGCGAGGCGACGGGTGCGGAAGGCGGCAATGGCGATGCCGCCAAGGAGCTGGTGCTGGAAATCTACACCAAGATCGGTTGGGTCGGCATCGGCATCGGCATCGCCGTGCTGCTCGTCGCGCCCTTCGTGAAGCGGCTGATGCACCTCGACACGCTCAGCGACACTACGCCCGATCACGGCCGCGCGGACAAGGGCGATCCCGTGCCGCCAACGATGGATCACATGCCCGAGACGAGCAAGGGATAGCGTCCTGCACTTGGGCGGGGGAGGCTTTGGGTCTATAGCTCTTCCCCGGGGCTCCAAGGGGATAGATCGGGCATGGGACGACGGTTTTTCGGTACGGACGGAATCAGGGGACGGACCAACGCCTCGCCGATGACGGCGGCGATGGCGATGCAGGTGGGCATGGCCGCGGGCCGCCATTTTCTGCGCGGCGACCACCGGCACCGGGTGGTGATCGGCAAGGATACCCGCCTGTCGGGCTATATGATCGAGAATGCGCTGGTCGCGGGCTTCACCAGCGTCGGCATGGATGTCGTGCAGTTCGGTCCGATCCCGACGCCTGCAGTCGGAATGCTGGCCGCCAGCATGCGCGCCGACCTGGGCGTGATGATCTCCGCCAGCCACAATCCCTATTATGACAATGGCATCAAGCTGTTCGGCCCCGACGGCTACAAGCTGTCCGACGAGGACGAAGCCCGGATCGAGGCCCTCATCGAGAGCGAGATACCGCTCGCCGAACCGGGTCATATAGGTCGCGCCCGCCGCGTGGAGGACGCGCGCGGACGCTATATCCATGCGGTGAAGTCGACCTTTCCCGCGCGGCTGCGGCTCGACGGGCTTCGCGTGGTGGTCGACTGCGCGAACGGTGCTGCCTACCAGACCGCGCCGTCCGCGCTGTGGGAGCTGGGGGCGGATGTCGTGGCGGTCGGCATCACCCCGAACGGCACGAACATCAACGACGGCTGCGGCTCGACCGCGCCGATGCTGCTGCAGGAGACGGTGGTGTCTGCGGGTGCCGACATCGGGATCGCGCTGGACGGCGACGCCGACCGCTTGATCGTGGTGGACGAGAAGGGGGCGATCGTCGACGGCGACCAGATCATGGCGCTGATCGCGCTCGGCTGGTCGAAAAAGGGCCTGCTGAGGGGCGGGGGCCTCGTCACCACCGTGATGTCGAACCTCGGCCTCGAACGGCTTATGGTGGCGAACGGTATCGCGCTCGAGCGCACCAAGGTCGGCGACCGCTATGTGCTCGAGCGGATGCGGCAGGGCGGCTTCAACGTCGGCGGCGAGCAGTCTGGGCACATGATCCTGTCCGACTATGCGACCACCGGCGACGGGACGATTGCCGCGCTTCAGGTGCTGGCCGCGCTGGTGGAGAGCGGCAAGCCCGCGAGCGAGCTGCTCCATTGCTTCGACCCGGTGCCGCAGCTTTTGAAGAATGTGCGCTTCGGCGGTGGGCAACCGCTGGAGGCGGACAGCGTCCGCCGGGTGATCGCCGAGGCCGAGGCCGAGCTCAACGGCAGCGGCCGCCTCGTCATCCGTCCCTCCGGCACCGAACCGGTGATCCGCGTGATGGCCGAAGGCGACGATGCGGGGCAGGTCGAGACTGTCGTGGAGCGAATCTGCGACGCGGTTGCGGAGGCTGCTGCCTGATGCTCGCGATGCGACCCGATTGCGAACGCTGCGGCGTGGACCTGCCGGCCGATGCGGGCGGTGCGTTCATCTGCTCGTTCGAATGCACCTTTTGCGCTGAGTGCACCGAAAGCCTCGACGACCGCTGCCCCAATTGCGGCGGCGACCTCACCGACCGGCCGACGCGCCGGGGCGACGCGCTCGAGCGCAATCCGGCCTCGACCGAGCGACGGTACAAGTGACGCGTCCAGCTTCCGTTCGGTTCGAGCAAAGTCGAGAACCGTTGCGCGAGCGTGTCTCGACGATGCTCGACACGAACGGAGAGGGGAGACCGTGACGACGCCCGCCCGCATCCTTATCATTGCCGGATCGGACAGCGGCGGCGGAGCGGGCATTCAGGCCGACATCCGCACCGTCACGATGCTGGGTGGACATGCGATGACAGCGATCACCGCCGTCACCGCGCAGAACACGCTGGGCGTTCAGGCGGTGCATGCGGTCCCGACCCCGATGGTGCTGGCGCAGGTCGACAGCGTGCTGTCCGACATCGGTGCCGACGCCATCAAAATCGGCATGATCGGTTCGGCCACCACGGCCTACGCTCTGGCCGACCGGCTTCGGCGGGTCGGGGGCATTCCCATCGTCTTCGACCCGGTGATGGTCGCGACCAGCGGATCGGCGCTCGCCGATGCGGAGACGGTCGCCGCCTTCGGGCGGATCATGGATATGGCCGCTCTGGTGACGCCGAACCTGCCCGAGTTCGAGGCGCTGGGCGGCGAACTGGGCGTTCGTGCGCATGGTTGCGCGCTGCTGGTCAAGGGCGGCCATGGCGAGGGCAGGCTCCTGACCGACCGGCTGGTCGACGCGAACGGCCATGAGACGCTGTGGCGATCGGAACGTATCGACACGCGGCACAACCACGGCACCGGCTGCACGCTCGCCAGCGCCACCGCGACGGGGCTGGGCCAGGGCCTGACGCTTGCCGCCAGCATCGAGCGCGCGCGCGACTATGTGCGCGCCGCCCTGCTCGCCGCGCCTGGGCTGGGCGCGGGGCATGGGCCGATGGGGGTTCCGGCGGGCGAAGGCTGGCGCGCATGATCGCGGGCGTCGATGAGGCGGGGCGGGGGCCGCTTGCGGGGCCGGTGGTCGCGGCGGCAGTGGTCCTGTGCAAGCCGCGCCCGGCGGGGCTGGCCGACTCCAAGGTGCTGAGCGCCGAGCGCCGCGCGGCGCTGGAGGAGAGCATCAAGCGGCGCTGTGAATGGGCGGTGGGCGTGGTCGAGGTCGAGGACATCGACCGGCTCAACATCCTCGGCGCGACGATGCTGGCGATGACGCGGGCGGTCGAGGCGCTGTGTGCGCGGATCGGCTGCGACCCTCTGCAGGTGCTGATCGACGGCAATCTCACCCCCGCAGGACGCCGCCCCGAATGGCGTTGGGCGGCGCGGGCCATCGTGGGCGGCGATGCGGTGGAGCCGTGCATCTCGGCCGCGTCGATCATCGCCAAGGAGCATCGCGACCGGCTGATGAAGGCCGCCGCGCTCGACCATCCGCATTATGGCTGGGAGCGCAACAAGGGCTATGGCACGCCCGATCATCTGGCGGCGCTGAAGGCGCATGGACCGAGCCCGCTTCATCGCAGGAGCTTCGCCCCCGTGGCGCAGATGCTGCTGCCGCTCGGCTGAGCCTGCCTCAGCCCGCCGGCTGCGCCTGCCGCACGAAAATTCGCCGGACGCTGCCGAAGGCGCCGCTACGCCGTTCGCGCGGTGCGCTGTAGCGCGGCGGGAGGGGCGGCTGGCCGCCCTCCGCCTGCGGGTTGCGAAGCAGGTTCTCGCTCCGCAACCAGCCTTCGGTGCCGAGCCACAGCCGCTCCAGGAACCGCGCTGCCTCGGACTTGGGAGCGAAAATGCCGACAGGTGCCCGCATCGCGCTCATCCGTTCGATCTCGCTGTTATAGGGCACGACCGGCCAGTCCGGGTGCAGCGCCAGCGTCTCCTTGTGGATACGACGGCGGCGGTCCGCCATCGAAAAGACCGGCAGCACCGGCGCCGACGGGCCGCGCAGCCGCCGGGCGAGTTCCCGGACACGCTCCAGGCTGTTGAGCGACAGCGGCACCGGCACGCAAGGCATCACCAGCAGATGGGCGTGCTGGATGATCTGCAGATTGGCGCTGTGCGCGCCCGGCGGGCAGTCGAAGATCACCAGCTCGAACCGCTCCTCCAGCCGGTCGAGCAGCGGTTGCAGTTTCCTGTTCCTCGCCAGGCCAGTGAAGAGATTGTCGATATTGCGCATGTCGGTGTCGCTGGGGAGCAGCGAGAGGCCCTCGATCGTGCTGGGCTGGATGAACGCGTCCGCTTCCCCGATGCCGCTCACCACGCGCGACAGGTCGGGCCTGATCACGTCGCCGCCGCCGAGCAGCCAACTGCTGTCCCCCTGCGCGTCGATTTCCCACAACAGCACACGATAACCGCGCCTGGCGGCTTCCGCCGCCAGACTGCAGGCGATGGTCGTCTTTCCGACGCCACCCTTGGCATTATAGACTGCGACCGTCGCCATTTTTTGCGCCCTCGAGGCTGACGTTACGCTACTGTATCGGTCTGCCAAATTGTTGCAACTGCGTTAGGATTTGCGATAGCGCCGCAGTGCC
>CAZHGR010000092.1:0-11786 GCA_964532255.1 uncultured Sphingobium sp. | reverse complement strand
TCGGGGCGTCAGGGCGATCCCGGCCTGTCGCGCTTCTATCTCAGCCTCGACGACGATCTGCTGCGCATCTTCGGTCCCGACACGCTGTTCGCGCGGATGATGCGGTCCAGTCTGGAGGACGGCGAGGCGCTGCCCCCGTCGAAGCTCATGTCCAAGGCCATCGAGACCGCGCAGAAGAAGGTCGAGACGCGCAACTACGACATCCGCAAGCAGGTCGTCGAATATGACGACGTGATGAACGACCAGCGCAAGGTCATCTACGAGCAGCGCAACGACATCATGGATGCCGATCAGGTCGATGACATCATCACCGACATGCGGCACGAGACCGTCAACGCGCTTGTCGGCACCGCCTGCCCGCCGGGTACCTATCCCGAGCAATGGGATGTCGCCGCGCTGAAGGCTGCGGTCGCGGAGACGCTCAACCTCTCGCCCGACATCGACGCCTGGCTTGAGGAGGATGCGGTCGATCCCGCGGTCTTCGAGGAGCGGCTGATCGCCGCGTCGGACGCCATGGTCGCCGAAAAGGCCGGATCGATCCCGCCGGAAAGCTGGCGCATGGTCGAGAAGAACGTGCTCATCCAGAATCTCGACCATCACTGGAAGGAGCATCTGGCGACGCTCGACGCGCTTCGCCAGGTCGTCCACCTGCGCGCCTATGCGCAGAAGACGCCGATCAACGAGTATAAGCAGGAGGCGTTCGCGCTGTTCGAGCGCATGCTGGGCAGCATCCGCAACGACGTGACCCGCACCATCGCCCATGCCGAGTTCAGGCTGGAATCGCCGCCGCCGCTGCCGGAACTGCCCGCGTTCCTGACCACGCACATCGACCCGCTCACCGGCGAGGACGACAGCGCCGACCGCGACGCCGCCAGCGCGGGGTTCATCACCACGACCATCCCGCGCGTGATGCCGCAACTCAGTACCGCCGACGACGACCAGTTCCGCAATCTCGACATCAGCCGGAACGCGCCCTGTCCCTGCGGCTCTGGCGAGAAATACAAGCATTGCCACGGCGCGCTCGCCTGACTTTTACGACCGGTTAACCCTCTGTCGGTAGGCTCCGATCCCGGAATGAACCGGGTTGGAGGGCTGACATGAGCCGGCAGATCATCACTTTCCGTATTGGCGAGCAGTATCTGGGCGTCGACATCATGGCGATTCGGGAAATCCGCGCCTGGTCGCCGACCACGCGGCTGCCGCATGTGCCCGATTATGTGCGCGGCGTCGTCAACCTGCGTGGCTCCGTGCTGCCGGTGTTCGACCTGTCGGCCCGGCTGGGCTGGGGTCTGACCGATCCGACCGCGCGCCATGTCATCATCGTGGTCCAGCTCGGCAACCAGCTTCACGGCCTGATCGTCGATGCGGTCAACGACATCGTCACGCTGGCCGACGGTTCGCTTCAGCCGCCGCCGAATGTCGGCGACGACCAGGCATCCGAATTCCTCGACGGGCTGGCATCGGTCGACGACCGCATGGTCATGGTGCTGTCGCTCGGCAAGCTGACCGACGGCCACAACTATATCGACCAGCTCGCCGCCTGATCTCCCCTATCGGCGGGAGGCGAGCAGCCCTGCGAGGCTGAGCAGTCCCGCCGCACTCAGATACAGGCCTACCGCTGACGTTCCGTAAGCGGTGACGAGCGCCTGCGCCGCAATCGGCGCCATCGCTCCACCGACGATCCCGCCCGCGTTGAACGCGATCGACGCGCCGGTATAGCGGACCTGCACCGGAAAACGGGCGGTCAGCCACGCGCCGAGCGGGCCGTAGGCGAGGCCCATCAGGTACAGCGCCGCGCTCAGGATCACGAACATCTGGACGAGCGACCCGGAGCCGAGCATCGGCCCGAACACCAGTCCCAGCGGCACCGTCAGGGCGCAGCCGACGATCAGCACATGGCGCGTGCTGCTGCGATCCGACCACCAGCCAGCATGGACGATGCCGATCGCCAGGAACAGGATCGCGCCGAGCTGGACCCCCAGCACCGCCTCGCGGTCAAGCCCCATGCCCTGCGTCGCATGGCCGAGCGCGAAGGCCGTCGCGATGTAGAAGATCGCGAAGCAGGTCACGACCGCCAGCGTGCCCGACAGCGTGGGGCCAAGATGATGGCGCGCCATCTGCGCCAGCGGAACCCCCTGCGGCGGCCCCTCGGCCAGCGCTTCGGCGAACTCGGGGGTTTCGGTGAGCTTGAGGCGCACCCACAGGCCGAGGCCGACCAGAACCGCGCTCGCGATGAAGGGCAGGCGCCAGCCCCAGGCGAAGAACTGCTCCTCGGTCAGCACCGCGCCGAGGATCAGGAACAGCCCGTTAGCGGCGATGAAGCCGACCGGCGCACCGAGTTGCGGCATCATGCCGAAGCGCGCGCGCCAGCCGGGCGGCGCATTCTCCACCGCCAGCAGTGCCGCGCCGCCCCATTCGCCGCCGAGGCCCAGTCCCTGGCCGAAGCGCAGGATGCACAGGAACAACGGAGCCAGCCAGCCGATCTGCTGATAGGTCGGCAGGAAACCGATGAGCAGCGTCGATCCGCCCATCAGCATCAGCGACGCGACCAGCGTGGACTTGCGCCCGACGCGGTCGCCGAAATGGCCGAAGACGCTGGCGCCCAGCGGCCGCGCGATGAAGGCGAGCGCGAAGCTGGCATAGGAGGCGAGCAACTGCGCCGCGCTCGAACTCGCCGGAAAGAACAGCGGACCGAACACCAGCGAGGCGGCGGTGGCGTAAATATAGAAATCGTAGAACTCGACCGCCGTCCCCGTCAGGCTGGCGAGCAGCACGCGGCGGTTGGACCACATGACCGAGAGGCCTTCGCTTTGGTTCATTCTGCTCCCCTAGGCCACGAGCGCGGTCTACACCCTGCCGGCGCGCCGCTGGTTCACCACCTCATAGGCCATCACCGCCGCCGCGACCGAGGCGTTGAGGCTGTCGGCGCGGCCCATCATCGGGATCTTGACGAGCACGTCGCACGCCGCGGCATAGTCATCGGGCAGGCCGCGTGCCTCGTTGCCGATCAGGATGAAGGTCGGGGCGGCATAAAGCGGGTCCTGATAATCCAGTTCGGTCTGGAGACTGGTGCCCACCAGCATGCCTTTGCCGGCGCGCAGCCAGTCAAGGAACGCAGTCCACTCGCCGGGCACGATCGCCTGTGTGAACAGCGCGCCCATGCTGGCGCGGACGCACTCGACCGAGAAGGGGTCGACGCAGTCGTCGACCAGGATCACGCCGCCAGCGCCGACCGCGTCGCCGATTCGCAGCAGCGTACCGAGATTGCCGGGATCGCGCATCGCCTGCGCCACGAACCAGATCGGCGCACCGGCGCGGTCGAGCGCATCGAGCGCTTGCGGACGGTCGCGATAGATGCCCAGCAGCGCCTGCGCATTGTCCTTGCCCGACATCTTGGACAAAATGTCGGGGGGTGTGCGGATGATGTCGCACCCCGCCGCTTCGGCCTCCGCGATCACCTCTTCGGCGAGGGGGTGGGGGCGGGCGTCGGTCGACAGGACCAGCATCTCCGGCAGCACGCCCGCGTCGCGTGCCTCGGCGATGATCCGCAGACCCTCGGCCAGGAATAGGCCTTCGCGTTTGCGGTGTTTCTTGTCGCGCAGCGAGCGGATCCGCTTGACCAGCGGATTGGAAAAGCCGGTAATCTCGCGGATCAACGGCGTCAGTCCTCGCCGAAGCGGTTTTCGACCAGATCGACGAGTTCGGCCAACGCCGCTTCTGCGCCTTCGCCGCTGGCGCTGATCGTGATGCTGTCGCCCATCGCCGCGCCCAGCATCATCAGCCCCATGATCGACGTGCCGACCACGGCGGGGCCGTCCTTGCGCACCTCGATCCGCGCGGGCATGCCGCTCGCCAGCGTAACGAATTTGGCGCTCGCGCGGGCGTGAAGGCCGCGGCGGTTGCAGATGGTGACGGTCCGCTCCAGCAACGTGTCATCGCTCATGACGCATCCCCCAGCAGTTCGGACGCCACGCTGATATATTTCGTTCCGGCCTCGCGCGCAGCGACCACCGCCTCGCGGACGCCCATGACCTTGCGCGCGCTCTCGAGGCGGATCAGCATCGGCAGGTTGACCCCGGCGATGACTTCGACATGCCCCGCGTCGAGCAGCGAGATTGCGAGGTTGGACGGCGTGCCGCCGAACAGGTCGGTCAGGAGGATGACGCCGCTGCCGTCGTCGACCCGCGCGACAGCCTCCGCAATGTCGGCGCGACGCGCTTCCATGTCATCGTCGGGGCCGATGCAAATCGCCTCGACCGCCGGCTGTGGGCCGACCACATGCTCCATCGCGACGCGGAATTCGGTCGCCAGACGGCCGTGGGTAACGAGTACCAAACCTATCATTACGGCTGCGTGTCCCGACCTTGTCCCTTGTTATGCGCCTCGCGGCGCCGGTCCTCATAGGCGTCGAGGGGTTCGGATTCCAGATTGCGATGCGAAACCGTGGGAGAAAATCCGCGCTCGCGCAAGCGTCTTCCGATCTCCTCCGTCACATGGACCGAGCGGTGTCTTCCCCCGGTACAGCCAAAAGCGACGGTAACATAGGCCTTGCCTTCCGCATTATAGCGCGGGAGCACCGTTCCCAGCAGGGTCGTGATCTGCTCCATCACCGGCGCATAGAGCGGATCTTCGGCGATATAGGCACCGACGTGGGCATCGAGGCCGGTGTGCGGGCGCAGCCGGTCGTCCCAGTGCGGATTGCGAAGGAAGCGCATGTCGAAAACGATGTCGACGTTGCGCGGCACCCCGCGCGCATAGCCGAAGGAGAGCAGGGTCAGGGTGGTGCTCGTCTGCCCCCCGAACCGCCCTCTGATCTCGTGCTGAAGGGCATTCACGCCGATATCACTGGTATCGACGACATGATCGGCATGGCGGCGAAGCGGCTCCATCAGCTCGCGTTCGCGCGCGATTCCGTCGGACGCCGGCCGGTCGAGCGCCAGCGGATGCCGCCGCCGGGTTTCGGCAAACCGCCGTTCGAGTTCGCCGCCGGCGCAGTCGAGGAACAGGACCTCGACCGCCTGTTGCTGGCGGGTACGCAGCGTCCGGACCTGCTCGACGATCCGTTGCGCGTCGAACCCGCGCGTGCGGCTGTCGATCCCGAGCGCCAGCGGGCGATCATCCTGGGGGTCGTGGCCCTCCGGCGCGGGGGAGGCGAGCAGGCGGCCGAGCAGCCCCAGCGGGATGTTGTCGACGACCTCCCAGCCGATGTCCTCCAGCGTGCGCAGGCAGGTCGACTTGCCTGCGCCCGACAGGCCGGTGACCAGCATGATCGTCCGGGGCGGGCGCGGTACGGTCATCGGTGCTCGCCACCGGACGCGCGCAGCAGCATCTCCACTTTGATGGGTGCCGACGGCTCGAACGCGGCCAGCGCGGCGACCGGAACCCGCACGCCGGCGATCGTCATGGTGGGGAGGGGATCGTCGGCCATGCGCGGCGCAGTATCGCCAAGCGCGATTGCTATCGCAACCGGAACATTTTGCAGGTGCGGCATGGACGCGATCCCGATGCCCCGCACTTCGATGCGGCCGATGATCGTGGCGGGGGCCGTCGCGAGCAGCCGGCCGTCCTGCGGCGTGCAGATGGTGTAGTCGTCGCTGACGAGCATGGCGCCGCGGTCGATCAGGCGGAGCGCCAGGTCGGACTTGCCTGATCCGCTCGGCCCGATGAGCAGCACCGCACGCCCTTCAATCGCGACGCTGGTCGCGTGGATTGTGGCAGTCGACGCGGAATCGCTGGCGGGGGACGTCATTGTCCCTCCGAACTGCCGGGCAGGGGCAGGCGAACCACGAAGCGGGCACCGGAACGTCCGTCAGGCCGATCCTCGATGACGATCGAGCCGCCATGGCCATCGAGCACCGAGCGCACGATGGCGAGGCCGAGGCCGCTGTGCTGCCCGAATGCCTCTCCTTCAGGCCGCACCGAATGGAACCGGCGGAAAACCGCTTCGCGATCCTCGGCCGGCACGCCCGGCCCCTCATCCTCGACGCCGAGAATCGCCCAATCCGCATCGCCGCCGAGCGACAGCCTGACGGTCCCGCCCGCCGGCGAGAAGGAAATCGCGTTCTCGACCAGATTGTCGACGACGCTGGTGAGGCGCTGAGGTTCGCCGAGGATGGTCAGCGATGCCGTGGGATCGTGGTCGACGCGCAGCTTCACGCCATTGTCGATGCCGCGCATTTCGCGGGCGCGTACCAGCCGGCTGACAAGTTCGTCGAGCCGGATCGGCTGGAACGGCGTACGCGACAGCAGCGCGTCGATTCGTGACGCTTCGGAAATGTCGTTCACCAGCCGGTCCAGCCGCTGAACATCATCGCGCGCGACCGCCATCAGCCGTTCGCGCAGCGCGGGGTCCTGGATGCGGCCAAGCCCCTCCAGTGCCGAACGCAGCGACGCGATCGGGTTCTTCAGCTCGTGGCTGACATCGGCGGCGAAGCTGTCGGTGGCGTCGATCCGCTTGCGCAGCGCCTGGCTCATGTCGGAGACGGCGCGGGCCAGCAGGCCGATCTCGTCGCGCCGGTCGGGCAGGCGGGGCACGATCACCTCCCGCGCGCGGCCGAGCCGAACGCGCACCGCCGCCCGTGCCAGCCGGCGCAGCGGTGCCACGATCGTCCGCGCGAGAAACAGCGAAAGCGAGATCGACAGGATGACCGCCACCGCCAGCACCACGCTCAGCCGCAGCCGCTCGGCGCGCACGGTGACGGTGATGTCGCGCGTATTGTCCATCGCCATCAGCACCATGCCGTCCGCGTTCATCGGCACGGCGGCGCTCAGGATCGGGGTGCGGTCGGGGGCGAACCGGTGATAGGTGGCACCCTGGCGCAGCGCGCGCGCCTGTCTCACTTCCGGCCATGATTCGGCGCGATCGACGGCGGGTTCGACGAAGCGAGGCGGGATGCGCGCGAAGACGATCGTATCGACGAAGCGGTCGAGCAGCCGCGCGGCCTGGAGGTCGATGGTCTCACTGGCGGGATCGATCATCCGGTCGGAGGGAATACCCAGGCGCACGCTATCGGCAATGCGTGCGCCGTCGGGGGCATAGAGTCGCACGCGATATCCCGTCAGCCGGGCGAATCGGGCGATCAGTGCCTCGCGTTGCGCCTCCTGCGAAGCGCCGAGCGTGGCGGCCATCAGGATGGTTTCGCGCGTGATGCGGTTCAGCCGTTCGTCGATGATTCGCGTGCGATAGCTGTCGAGATAGAAGAAGCCGCCTGCCAGGAACAGCAGCGCGAAGATGTTGACCGCGAGGATACGGCGCGTGAGCGAGAGGCTGGCGGGCCAGGCGAGGGCCGGTGGTCGGCGGGTCTCACTCATCCGTAAAGCGGTATCCCGCTCCGTACAGCGTGTCGATGGCGTTGAACTGCGGGTCGACCTCGCGGAACTTGCGGCGCAGCCGCTTGATGTGGCTGTCGATCGTGCGATCGTCGACATAGATGTCGTCCTGATAGGCGGCATCCATGAGCTGGTTGCGGCTCTTCACTACGCCCGGCCGGCTTGCCAGCGCCTCCAGGATCAGGAATTCGGTCACGGTCAGGCCGACCGGCCGGCCCTGCCAGCGGACGGTGTGCCGGGCATTGTCCATCGCGAGAGCGCCGCGCACCATCGGTTCGGGCTCGTCGCTGTCGGGTTGCGAATCGCGGCGGACCATCTCCGCACGGCGCAGGATTGCGCGGATTCGCGCGATCAGCAGCGCCTGGGAAAAGGGCTTGGCGATATAGTCGTCCGCGCCGATCTCCAGCCCAAGCGCCTCGTCCGCCTCGTCGGTCTTCGACGTGAGGAGGATGATCGGCAGCGCGGAGCTTTCGCGAAGGCGCCTGACAAGTTCGAAGCCATCCATGCGCGGCATCTTGATGTCGCACACCGCCAGATCGGGCGGATTGTCCTTCAGCGCCTTCAGCGCGCTTTGCCCGTCGCTGTACACCCGCGTGGCGAAGCCTTCGGCTTGCAGCGCGATGCTGAGCGAGGCGAGGATGTTGCGATCGTCGTCGACCAGGGCGATCGTCGGGGTCATCGCCTTCGGCTCCGTGGCAGGCTGGCGCATGGCGGGGAGGCGATGACTAGACGATAGCGCCAGCAGCGGCAAGCGGCGCGGGCAGGGGATTCAGCACAGGCCCAGGACTGCTTCACATGATCATGGTTGACGGGCTTTATCCCACGCCGAAATGATGGCAACGCGGTTTGACGCCTGCTTATCCACAGCCTATGCGCCGATTGAACATGGGTTGACCCAACCACCGTCTCGGCTGCGCTCTGGTGCCAGCCGACACGCTTTTGACCAGGAGTAGAACGTGCGGCCGCATTCTTCTGTCACGCTCGCCGATCAAGGCATTGCCACCCAGGCTGACATCAAGTGGAACCTGTTGACCGGTCCGCTGGTCGAAGAGGCCGTTCGCAACGGCGAAGGCATGCTCGCCAAGGACGGCCCGCTGGTCGTCGCAACGGGCAAGCACACCGGCCGTTCGGCGTCCGACAAGTTCATCGTCAAGGATGCCGAGACGGAAAGCACCGTCTGGTGGGGCAAGACCAACGTGGCCATGACGCCCGAGCATTTTGCTGCGCTCAAGGCCGATTTCCTGAAGGCGCTGGGCGACAAGAAGACGCTCTACGTCGCTGACCTTTTCGGTGGCTCGCAGCCGGAGCACCGCGTCAATGTGCGGGTCATCAACGAATTCGCCTGGCACAACCTCTTCATTCGTACCCTGCTGGTGCGGCCGGAAGCGTCGGAGCTGGCCGGTTTCGCTCCTGAATATACCATCATCGACCTGCCCAGCTTCCGCGCCGATCCCGCGCGTCACGGCTGCCGCAGCGAAACCGTCATTGCGGTCAACTTCTCCGAGAAGCTGATCCTGATCGGCGGCACCTCCTATGCAGGTGAGATGAAGAAGTCGGTGTTCGGCATCCTCAACTATCTGCTGCCCGTCAAGGGCGTGATGCCGATGCACTGCTCCGCCAACATCGGCCCCAACGGCGACACGGCCGTGTTCTTCGGCCTGTCGGGCACCGGCAAGACCACGCTGTCGGCCGATGCCAGCCGCACGCTGATCGGCGACGACGAACATGGCTGGTCGGACACGGCGGTCTTCAATTTCGAGGGCGGCTGCTACGCCAAGATGATTCGCCTTTCGGCCGATGCCGAGCCGGAAATCTACGCCACCACCAAGCGTTTCGGCACCGTTCTCGAGAATGTCGTGATCGATCCTGAAACCCGTGAGATCGACCTGGACGATGCGACCCTGGCGGAGAACAGCCGCGGTTCCTATCCGATCGATTTCATCCCCAATGCCAGCAAGGACAATCTGGGTCCGGTCCCGAAGAACATCATCTTCCTGACCGCCGATGCCTATGGCGTTCTGCCCCCGATCGCGCGGCTGACGCCCGATCAGGCGATGTACCACTTCCTGTCGGGCTATACCGCCCGCGTCGCCGGGACCGAAATCGGCGTGACCGAGCCTTCGGCGACCTTCTCCACCTGCTTCGGCGCGCCGTTCATGCCGCGTCATCCCAGCGTCTACGGCAACCTGCTCAAGGACCGCATCGCCAAGGGCGGCGTGACCTGCTGGCTGGTCAACACCGGCTGGACCGGCGGGATGTACGGCACCGGCAGCCGCATGCCGATCAAAGTCACCCGCGCTCTGCTGAACGCGGCGCTCGACGGCAGCCTCAACAGCGCCGAGTTCCGCATCGATCCGAACTTCGGCTTCGAAGTGCCGGTTTCGGTGTCGGGCGTTGAGGATCGCATCCTCGACCCGCGCGCGACCTGGGCCGACCAGGAGGCGTATGACGCGACCGCGGCAAAGCTGGTCAAGCAGTTCGTCGACAACTTCGCGCAGTTCGAGGATCATGTCGACGCATCGGTGCGCGAAGCGGCGCTGACTGCCGCCTGATCCTCAGCGACCTGGCCAGTTCCAGAGATAACGGCAAAGGCGCGGCTATCACGGCTGCGCCTTTTCTGTTACGCAGGCTCAACGGACATATTGACGGGGAACGGGCGATGGGGCTGCTGGACGGACTTCTCGGGAATCTGGATCTTGGTGACATTGCGGCCAAGCTGGGCGTCACGCCGGAACAGGTGCAGCAACTGGTCGCCACGCTGAGCGAATCGGGCGACCTCGGCGCGGTGATGCAAAAGGCCGAGGAGATGGGGCTTCCCGTCGACCAGCTTCAGGCCCTTCTCGGTGACTCGGGCGGCGATCTCATGGCGAAGGCGGGCGGCCTGCTCGGGCAGGACGGCCTCGGCGACATGCTGGGCGGCTTGCTCGGCCGCAAATAGGACCCGACAGCACAGGGGCGCGTCAGTCGTCGGCGATGGCGACAAAAGCCTCGCGCTCCCGGTCCTTACTGACCGCCAGTGCGTCGAACACCGTTCCATTCATCGTGATGTAGATGCCCGGCCGCGCCACCTGCGCGGTTGCCATCGCCATGCCGAGGTTGAAGGCCGCGTCGCTCTCGGCCAGACGGGCGGGGCTGAGTGCGCCGACGAGCACCACCACCTTGCCCGCGACATCGCGCAGCGCCTCGGCGGTGTCGGTCATCGTGTCGGTCCCGTGCGTGACGATGATTCGATCGTGCGGCGACTCGGTCACCGCGTGAAGGATCGCACCCCGGTCCCCGGCGTCGATGTCGAGGCTGTCCTTCTGAAACAGCGTCTCAACCAGCACCGGGCATGTGACTCGCGCGATCTCCAGCAGGCGGGGGACAACCGTCTGCGTGAACTGCCAGGCGCTGAGCTGATCGAAATAGGCCTTGTCGATCGTGCCGCCGGTGGTGAGGATGTGGATGGTCATCGCCCCCTTGTGGGGTGGCCGCCCTTTGCGATCAAGCTGCGGGCCAGCCGACCGTCAGCGTCGCGCCACTTGCGGTCACCACCGTCATGCGGGCACCGACCGGCGCGTCGGGGCCGATGGCGGTCCAGGTGCCGTCATCGACACGCACGCGGCCCTCACCACCGCTGATCGCTTCGACGACCGTCACGTCGCGCCCGATCAGCCGTGCGGCGCGGTCGTTGAGAAGCGGGTCGGTCGATGCCACCGGATTGGCGCTGTACCAGCGGCGGCCACCATAGACGGCAGCAAGGCAGAGCAGGGCGAACAGAACGATCTGTGCGGCCAGCGGCAGCGGCAGCATGAAGGCCACCGCACCGGTTACCGCCGCCGCCAGCGCGATCCAGACGAGGAACACGCCTGGAACCGCCAGCTCCCCCAAGCCCAGCACCACGGCCAGGATCATCCAGCCGAGCCAGGGATCGACCGCGCCGTCGAAATGCGCGTCCATGGCTCAGGAACCCGTGGGCGGGACGGAGCGGCCTGCACTCGGCACGCCGCTGCCGCGCGCGGTCCGCGCGCCGCTGTCGCCGCGATCGCCGCCCAGCGCTTCGCGCGCCAGCTCGCCGATGCCGCCCAGTGTGCCGATGAGCTGGGTCGCCTCGACCGGGAACAGGATCGTCTTGGCGTTGGGCGACGTCGCGAAGCGCTCGATGGCCTCGACATATTTCTGCGCGACGAAATAGTTGATTGCCTGCGCATTGCCTTCGGAGATCGCCTGGCTGACCATCGCGGTCGCGCGGGCTTCCGCCTCCGCTTCGCGCTCGCGCGCCTCGGCATCGCGATAGGCGGCTTCGCGCCGCCCCTCGGCCTGCAGGATCTGCGCCTGCTTCTCGCCCTCGGCTTTCAGGATCTCCGCGCTCTTGAACCCCTCGGCATCGAGAATGTTCGCGCGCTTCTCGCGCTCGGCCTTCATCTGCCGGGCCATGGCGTTGACGATATCGGTGGGCGGGCGGATGTCCTTGATCT
>CAZHGR010000091.1:0-11958 GCA_964532255.1 uncultured Sphingobium sp. | reverse complement strand
TGCGCACCAGCCGCATCGTGCCGGTGTGGCAGAAGCGGCAGTTGAGCGTGCAGCCCACCTGGCTCGACACGCACAGCGTTCCCCGGTCGGCGTCGGGGATGAAGACCATCTCGTAATCCTGGCCGTCGTCGGAGCGAAGCAGCCATTTGCGGGTGCCGTCGCTCGACACCTGGGCTTCCACGACCTGCGGCCGGCCGATCACGAAACGCTCCGCCAGAAAGGGGCGCTGCGCCTTGGCGATGTCGGTCATCGCCTCGAAATCGGTAACGCCGCGATTGTAGGTCCAGTGGAAAAGCTGCTTGGCGCGCAGCTTGGCCTGGCGCGCGTCGAGGCCCGCTGCTTCCAGCTCCACGCGCATCTGGTCACGCGACAGGCCGAGAAGGTCGACGCGGCCGTCGGGGCGCGGCGTGATGGCGCGCGGCACGGGCACGGGATCAATATGTCCGGGGATTTGCATCGCGGACATATAGTCATCCGGCCTGCCTGACGCCAGCGGATGAATTGACCGTGTAACCGGACGGTACCGCGGCGCGAACCGGCGTAACGAGACAATCCGGGAGACTCTCGCCATGCGCCATTTCGTGACTGCCGCCATCCTGATTGCGCTGTCCGCGCCAGCGGCCGGTGCGGAGCCGTTTGCAGGACCACGCGTCGCGTTGCTTGGCGGGCTCGACCGGACCGATGCCGCGCCTGGCGCGGGTGCGAGCGACGGGTTCTTCTATGGCGGGCAACTCGGCTATGACGTGGCGCTGGACTCCTTTGTCCTCGGCGCAGAGGCCGATGTCGGCGCGTCTACGGCAAACGGACGGGTCGGTGCGGTGCGATCGGAGCAGGGTGTATTCGCCACCGCTGCGGTTCGCGTCGGGCTTCCGATCGGTAGCGGTCTGCTGCCGTTCGCGCGCGCGGGCTATGCCTATAACGAAGTGGACCGCAGCGGTGCGGCCGATCTGTCGTCGAGCGGCTATACCGCTGGCGCGGGTCTTGAATATGCTGCGGGCGAACGGCTCTTCCTGCGGGGTGAGTATCGCTATTCCGACTATGGCGACAGGCTGAGGGGACAGCAGTTCCTATTGGGCACCGGGCTCCGCTTCTGAGGATGGTTCGGGTGCGGGCGGCTCGGGCGCCTGCTGCTCGGGTGGCACCGGCGTGAGTTCATAGACGTCGAGGCTCTTGCCCGTGCGCTGGGGTAGCACCAGCCGCCACCGGAACGGCCCCGTGCGTTCGACCGCGCCGACAAGGTTCCGTTCGGGATCGTCGCCATAGCTCAGCGAGTTGTCGCCCGCCTCGCGCTGCTTGGCACCCACCAGCACCAGCCGCCGGTCGCCATCGGCATGGAGCCATCCGCCCGGCAGCTCGGTTCCGGTCTGCTTGGTGAAGGACAGCTGGTTGTCCTCCTCGCCGCGGACATAGCAGAAGAACGCCTTGAAGCTCTGCACCGGCCGGGCGCGGTCGGTGGGCTCCAGCCGGACGAGGCGGCAGTGATAGGATCCGGGCGGCACCATCGGATGCTGGCGCGCGGCACCGGGCTGGAGCAACTCGCCCTCGGACGCCAGCGCGGAACGATGCCGCGCCGGAACGGCTCGCAGGACGCGGCCCCAAATGTCCGGCAGCGTGTCGATGAGCATGCGGTCGTCGGGGCTGACCATGGCACGCCAGCCGGTCGGGGACGGCGCATCCTGCGGGGGCAAGTCCACCAGCGGAGCGCGCGGCTGGGCACAGGCGGACAGCAGCACCAATGCCGCTGACGCAATGAACGATCTTGGCATTGCGTTAACTCCGGTAAACAAAAGCTTACCGGAGGATGCCTGCCAACCGTTGATAAAAGGTTAACTTCGCACCCGCACAGCCAGCGCGCGCCGGGGAACCGGCGCAGCCGCGCGTCCTTTCATCGCAGCGCAGCGTCGATCTCTTCCCAGAGCGGCTTGGAACCCTTGCGGTTCCTGCGCTTGCGATCGGGCACATATTTTGCGAAGCGCTTGAAGTAGCTCGCGCTGTTCCAAACGGGCCGCTCGCCGCTGTTGGCGATTCGCCGGGTCAGCGCCGCGAGATAGTCGTTGAGCTTGACCGCCTCCGCCTTCAGCACCGGCTGGTTGAGGTCGTCCTGCGGCGAATGGTAGATGTTGGCCCGCCAGGCCTTTTCTACCTCGGCCTCCGGCGTGCCCGCGGCGAAGCCATATTTCAGGAACAGCGCCGGAATGCCTTCCTTTATGAAGCTGTACTGATCCGAGCGGGTGAAGACATTGCGGTTGGGAAAGGGGTCGGGCACGACCGGCAGGCCCATCTCTGCCGCGACCGCTTGCGCGTCGGCCCCGAGCGAGCTTTCTTCATAGCCGATGGGCGTCACGCTGGTCAGCGGGAAGATCGGCAGCGGCATGTCGAGGTTGATGTTCGCGACGATCGATCGGACCGGCACTGTCGGCCGCTTCGCGAAATAGCGCGAGCCGAGCAGGCCCTTTTCCTCCGCGGTGACGATGGCGAACAGGATCGACCGGCGCGGCCGCCCGGCCGGACGCGCAAGCTGGCGTGCTGCGTCGAGCAGGCTGGCGACTCCGACGGCATTGTCGAACGTGCCGTTGTAGATGGTGTCGCCGTTCACCGCCTTGCCGATGCCCAGCCCGTCGAGATGCGCGCTCAGCACGACATATTCGTTTGCCAGCGCGCCGTCGCGCCCCGGGAGAACGCCCACCAGATTGACGCAGGTGAGCGCCCGCGTCTCCGCCGCGATCGACGCCTTGAGCCGTCCGGGCAGATCGAAGACCGGCAGCGGCTGCGAGGAGTCGGAAAGCGCAGCCAATTCCGCGAAGCTGCGCCCCGACCCGGCGAACAGCAGTTCCGCCTGCGCCGGGTTGAACGTCGCCGCCATGAACGGCACCGGCACCGCGCGCAGCATCGGATCGGCGAGATACATCGACGGCTGCTCGGAAATGCCAACCTGCCGTTCCCAGGGAATCTCGACCTGCGCCGGGGAGGTGAGGGTGATAACGCCGACCGCGCCCCGTTCGGCGAGGAGGCGCGCCCGGTCCGCGCGCGCGTCGGACTTCAATGCGCCCGAAATCGAATCGGGTCCGCCGGACAGCACGACCACCACCTTGCCGCGCACATCGAGATCGCGGAAATCGTCATGCCCCGCTTCGGGCACGGACAGCCCATAGCCTGCGAAGACCAGTGGCGCGTCGACTTCGCCCGGCATCGAATGGCTGCCACGGAAATAGATCTGGCCGGGGACCGACAGCGCGACGTCCGGCCCCTTTCGGATCAGCTTCGCCTTGCTGGCACCGGCATCGAACCGCTGCTCGAACAGCGCCACGGGCTGGCGGTATCCCTCGGTGCCAGCGGGAGCGATGCCGAGCTTGCGGAACTCGGCCTCGACATATTCGGCGGCGCGGCCATAGCCCGGCGAGCCTGCCAGACGACCCTCCATCGAGTCGTTCGAGATCGCCTCGACATGGCTCCACCACTGCGCGATCCGGTCGGCCTGCGGCGCTTCGCCTGCTTGTGCCGGCGTTCCCAGAACCAGCGCGGCTGCCACCGCGACAAGCGCCCCCCATTTCGACCGATAGCCCGCCATCATGGACCGATGGTGCTGGCAGCGTCACCGGGCCGGCAATGCGTAATTCAGCGTATGCGGCCGCACCCGAGGGCTGCCGCGTCGATCGCGGTGGCTGCGCCCGGCAGCGCATAGACGTCCGAGAAAGTGCCTCCGGTCGCGGCCCGGGTCGACACGCTCATGCTGCTTGCCGACCGCATCGCGGCGATGATGGCGGCGTCGCCCCGCTTGTCGGGTGCCCAGGCGTCCGCACCGCCACCGGCAAGAACGAAGCGGCGCTCGCCGACGACCAGAGTCACGGGCGCGTCCTTGGCCATCTCCCGGCTGAGCCGGATATGCAGTTGCCCGCGAATGTCGCGCCGCGGCCAGTAGCCGACCGACGCGAAGGGCTGCCAGCGTCCGCTTTCGGCAGCGCGCCTCGGCTGCGCGATGGCATAGCAGCGCGGCGTCTGCGGATCGCGAAAGGCACCCCAGCGTTCGAACACGCCCAGCGAGTCGCGCGCCGCCGCCGGCGCGGCGGCGAGGAGCAGCCAGAAGGAGAGGGCCATCGTCGCGGCAGCGCGTCGCATCGACCGGGCAAAGCCGATCTCCACAGCTTTTGCAAGGACCGCCTTCCTGCTGGCCGGGGTCGAGGCTTGCCCCGGCGCGCGTTTCGGTTAAGGAATGGCGTCCAACCGAGTACACGCGGGGGCTCCGTCGGGGCGGCCCTCTCGCGCATAGCCAAGAACGGGATCAGGGATGAAGGCCACCATCGAACGCGCGACCCTTCTGAAGAGCCTGGGGCACGTCCAGTCGGTTGTGGAACGGCGCAACACCATTCCCATCCTGTCCAATGTCCTGATCGAGGCGGCGGCGGACGGCACCATCCGCCTGACCGCAACCGACCTCGACCTGCAGATCGTCGAAAGCGTGCAGGCGCAGGTCGAAACGCCCGGCGCGATCACCGTTTCGGCGCATACGTTTTTCGACATTGCCCGCAAGCTGCCCGAGGGGAGCCAGGTGCGGCTCGACGCGAGCGAGGGCAAGATGCTGGTTCAGGCGGGGCGCGCGCGCTTCAACCTGCAGACGCTGCCGCGCGACGATTTCCCGATGATCGCGGAAGGTCAGCTTCCCACCACGTTCGAGCTTCCGGCCGCGACGCTGATCCTCATCATCGACAAGACCCGATTCGCGATCTCGACCGAGGAAACGCGCTACTATCTGAACGGCATTTTCCTGCACGTCGCCGACGACGGCCAGCCGGTGCTCAAGGCGGCGGCGACCGACGGCCACCGGCTCGCCCGCGTCACCGTGGCGCGTCCCGACGGGGCCGACGGGATGCCCGACATCATCGTGCCGCGCAAATGCATCGGCGAGCTTCGCAAGCTGCTCGACGAGGTGGAGGGGAGCGTCCGCATCGACCTTTCGTCCACCAAGATCCGCTTTGGTCTCGGTAATGCGGTGCTGACCAGCAAGCTGATCGACGGCACCTTCCCCGATTACAGCCGGGTCATTCCGACCGCGAACGACAAGCTGCTGCGCATCGATCCGCGCGGCTTCGAGGAAGGCGTCGACCGCGTCGCGACGATCGCCACCGACAAGACACGCGCGGTCAAGATGGCGCTCGACCGCGACAAGGTCACCCTTTCGGTCACCAGCCCCGAGAATGGCACAGCTGCGGAAGAGGTGCCGGGTGACTATGCCGCCGAAAGCTTCGAGATCGGCTTCAACGCCCGCTATCTGCTCGACATTCTCGGCCAGATTTCCGGCGACACGGTGGAGTTGCATCTCGCCGACGCGGCCGCGCCAACGCTGATCCGCGAAGGCGATGATTCGGCTGCACTCTACGTGCTGATGCCGATGCGCGTGTAACGATTAGGGTCCGGTCGGCGGGGTCACCGTCAGCCCGGATAGCCCGCCAGCAGCTTCTCGATCGCGGCCAGCCCCTCGTCGGTGAGGCTCACGAGGATGCTTCGCCGGTCGTGAGCCGCCTTGGTCCGCTCGACCAGTCCGGCTTCTGCGAGCAGCGAGATATACCTCAGCCCCGTAGTGGTGGGTCCGGCCGAAGCCTGCGCAACGGCCGAGACCGTGACCGACTTGCCGTCGCAATGGGCGACATAGAGTTCGAGCAGCATGTCCCAGCCCGGTTCGCCGAACAGCCGCCGGTCCAGCAGTCGCTCACGTTCGCGGCGGAGCTTCAGGATGTTGCGCGCCCGGCTGCGCAGATCGGACGCCGCTCCGGCTCGATGCAGAGCACCGCTGTCGGGCGGCTCGGCCCTCGTGAGAAGGATGGGAACGCCATGATCCATAACGGCTACGTTACGGCATCGTCTCGCCGCCGTGCATCCCTCATAAGGGGGATGCCCTTATTTCAATGCCATGCGCGTCAGCGGGATGATGCCGTGATAGGCGGCGTGTACGACCAGTTGCGCGCGGTTGCCGGCTTGCAGCCGCTCGCGCGCTTCCTTGAGATGCTGCTTCACCGTTTCGGTCGAAATCGCCAGATGGCCGGCAATCTGGCGATCCGAACGACCCTGCGATGCGAGCCAGACGCAATCGCGCTGCCTGCTCGTCAGGCCGGGTTGCGCTGCCGGCGACGTGGTGCCTCGTTTGACGAGATTGCGCGCTGCCTGAAAGGCGTGGATGCCGACGAGCTGCGCCATCAGGAGGTTGGCCGCCGGAAGCGTGCGCCGCTCGCCGACGGCAAAGCTGCATGATCCGTTCGCCTCGCCGGGAACATGCGCGGGCACGGTGAAGCCGTCGATGATACCCGCCCTGACCGCACGCATCCTGATTTCGCGCTGTTCGCTTGTCACGCGGATCAGGTCGCTGGCCTCGTCCCAAGCGAAACCGGCGGCGCTGCGATGGCTGGCAAGCAGTATGGGATCATTCTCGACCAGCCCGTCGCGGATGAACTCTTCCACCCAGTCGGACGGATAGGTCGTCAGCGCGATCAGCGTTCCGGCGTCGACATGCCTATGAGCGCCGTCATAGCCGGACAGATCGACGTGATGGACAAGGGCGAAATAGTCGAAGCCCAGTTCGCGGGTGATGTCATCGAGAAGGCTGCGTAGCTCCGTCCCGGACTTTACACCCTTGGACGCGGCGATGAACGCTTCCACCTCATGCAATTGCGCCATGCTTGTCCCCCCGGACGCGCATCCTGCTCAATCAGCATGGCATCTGCAAGCGGGGATGGAAGATCGAACGCAGCCAGCCCCCGCGACTTCGAGATCGTGCCAGTGCCGGAGCGGAATAAAGTAGGATTAACCTGAATTAACCATGGATGTTACCGAACTCTGCAACCTGGGGCGGGTTTAACTGGTGTCTATAAAGATACGAGGAGAGGAAGATGCCGGCACCACAGGACGGCTCGCCCGTAGAAGACAGGCGTCGCTACATGCGCTACCCGATCGCGTTTCGCGCGATCGTTCACTGGAGCAACCACTTCGCTTTTGTCGAGGTCGCCGATATCGCGAACGGCGGCCTGCGGCTGATCGGCGACTATCTGCCGAACTTGGGCGGCCATGTGCAGATAGGCGCGCGGTCGCTCGCAGTGGAGGGGCAGGTGATCTGGCGAACGCGCGACGGTTGCGGGATCATGCTGGCGCAGACGATCGATGCGCTGCGGGTGGTGCGGGCCAATTGCCGGCTCGGCCTCCAGCAGACGATCCCGGACCAGCCGCTCGCTGAGGTGGCATCGAGCGATGTGGCGGGCCGTGCGGGGTTCATCTTCGACAATGCCGAAAGCGCCCGGGCGTTCCTGCAGGCTGCCGGTCGTCATTGACCGCAGCCGGACCTTGCAGGGTCAGCTTCGCCCGGCGGCGATCATGTCCTCGATCAGGACGAATTTTTCGCGCGGGGCGCCGCTGCGGGCACGATCGACCTCTGCCTTGTCGATCTTCTGCCAGTCGCGGAAGCGCACTGGTTCCACACCACGCCCGGCCAATAGCGCCTCGAGGCCTGGTCGCCCTGCCTTGTCCGCCGCCGCCGCGACCTCCTGCGCGATTCGTTCGGCGATCATGAATCCGTCGGGCTTGTTGGTGCCGATCGTGCCTGTGGGTCCGCGCCGCGCCCAGCCGGCGCAGTAGATGCCGGGACCGATGCGGCCCTCCTCATTGGCGAAACGGCCGCGCTGATCGTCATAGGGCACCCCCGGAATCGGCGGCGTGCGGTAACCGATGCAACTCACCACCAGGTCGGCGGGAATGGCATAGGTCTCGCCGGTGCCGATACTGCGCTGGTCCGCATCGAGTCGTGTGCGCTCGACGATAAGCCGTTCTGCGTGGCCCTCGCCTTCGACCGCAACCGGGCTGGCGAAAAAGTCGAATGCGACCGTCAGCGCCTTGCTGACAGGCGTCGCGGCGAACTCGCGAAGCAGCGTGACCGACTTGCGCTGGCCGGGCTCGAGCGCTCCATCTGCGTCGATGGGCGGCAGGTCGTCGGCATCGACCAGCGGCTGGGCGCGGGCGAGCTTGCCCAGTTCGCCCAGTTCCTTGGGCGTCATGCCGATCTGATGGGGGCCGCGTCGCCCGACGATGGTGATCCGGCTCGGCTGCGCCTTGGTCAACCGTTCGAAGGCATGGCTGACGATGTCGGATCCGGCGAATTCCGATTCGGTCTTGGCGAGAATGCGCGCGACGTCCAGGGCGACATTGCCGTTGCCGATGACCGCGACCGCCTTGCCGTCGATCTGCGGCGCGAGCTCCGCGTAGTCGGGATGGCCGTTGTACCAGCCGACGAAGGCGGCGCTGCCGATGACGCCCGGCAGGTCGGCACCCGGGATGGTGAGGGGACAGTCGCGCGGCGCGCCGGTCGCGAGCACGACCGCATCGTAGAGCGCGTTCAGCTCCTCGATCGAGACATCCTGACCCAGCACGACATTGCCGAGAAAGCGCACATTGTCCGACAGGGCGATGGCTTCATAGCGGCGCGACACCGCCTTGATCGACTGATGGTCCGGCGCGACTCCACTGCGGATCAGGCCGAAGGGGACGGGCAGGCGGTCGATGATGTCAATCCGCGCCGAGTCGCCGAGCGCCTTCTGGCATGCCTCGGCGGTATAATAGCCCGCCGGTCCCGATCCGATAATGGCGATCTGGTGCATGCCGGCTCTCCCGTCCTGGTTCGTTGCCAGGAACCTAGAGCCTGATCGGTTGAGGTGGAAGCGCTTTGCTTCCGCCGAAATCGTGAATCAGGCTCTTCCCAACCTGTCGACGTCAGGGCCGGGGAGACGCAAGCCGAAAAAGAAAGGCGGCCCCGCAAGGGACCGCCCGGTCTTCAGCGCCAGGGAGCGGATCAGGCCGCCTGGACGTGCTTCTTTGCGACTTCGCGCTTCAGGCGGCGGGCGCGAAGCGACAGCTTTTCGTCCGACGTCTTGAGCAGCCAGTTGTCGAGGCCACCGACATGCTCGACCGAGCGCAGGCCATGAGTCGAGACGCGCAGGCGCACGCTGCGCTCCAGCGATTCCGACATCAGCGTGACGTTCTGCAGATTGGGCAGAAAGACGCGCTTGGTCTTGTTATTGGCGTGGGACACATTGTGTCCGACCTGGCGGCTACGGCCGGTGAGTTCGCAAATACGCGACATGTTCGTTCAACCCTGATGACAAGCGGATGTTCGGAAAGCCGCGCGCATAATGGCTTGGCCCGCGCGCGTCAAGGCGCGAACGGCCGCGCGCTCCTGTCCCCTGTGCAACGATCCCTCGCGGCGCACGTTGTTTTGCCTGTCACATGCCTGATCAGGAGGAGAGATCATATGGGCCGGACTGTTGGAATCATTATCATCGTCATTCTGGTGCTGTTCGGCCTCGCCTGGGCCACCGGTATCATTTCGTTCGATCAGACACAGGAAGGTGCACTGCCCGATGTGAGCGTCGATGGTGGCCAGCTTCCCAGGGTCGATGCCGATGTCGCCGATGTCGACGTGGGGACCAAGAACGAGGTCGTCGAAGTGCCCACCATCGACGTGGAACGCGCCGAGTAATCAGCGAACACTTGCGCTTGGGCTGGGCGGAGCGAGGCGGTAAGCATGCCGCATGGTCGCTCCGCCCTTTCCCTTGCCCGATCCCATGCGCCGGGCGCTTGATCTTGCGCGCGTCGCGGCGGAAGCGGGCGAGGTTCCGATCGGCGCTGTCGTGACCTGTCAGGGGCGCATCGTCGGCGAGGGGCAGAACCGCAACCTGCGCGACCATGATCCCACCGCCCATGCCGAGATCGTTGCGATCCGCGAGGCATCGGCGCGCGCGCGTGACAACCGGCTGACGGGACATGCCATCTGGGTAACGCTGGAGCCCTGCGCCATGTGCGCGGGCGCGATCGCGCATGCCCGGCTGTCGGCGCTCTATTTCGGCGCATCCGACCCCAAGGGCGGCGGCGTGCTCCACGGCGCGCGGGTCTTTGCCCATCCCCAATGCCATCACCGGCCGGACGTCTATCCGGGCCTGGGCGAGGATCAGGCGGCGGAGTTGTTGCGCGGTTTCTTCGCCGCGCTCCGGTCGGCGGGACCGGACGGCGCGATCCGGTAGACCTGGAACGGCAGCGTGGCCTTGGTCCGCAACTCGACCGGCTCCAGCCATGCAGGCACCTCGCCGCGCAGCATCTGCGCATAGTATCCCTTGGGACTGCGGCTGCTGTAGATGGTGCCTTCGGGGAAGTTCGGGCAGATCAGCACATAGCGCGCGCCATGCGCCTCGGCGATGTCGCGGAAGCGGTCGGGCGATCCGTCCATCGCGTGGTGGATGTCGAGAATCGCGGTGCCGTTGCGATGATAGGGACCGGCGATCACCTTGTGATGGGTCGTCGCCAGCAGACGCGGCCCAAGATCGACCATGGTGAAGATCACCGACGACGGAAGCTGGTTGAGCAGGGTCAGCGAAGGCTGCGCCTTGCACCGCGAGGCGGCGGTACGAGTCTGCGCGGTCCGCGCCGCTTGCCTTGGTGCCGGTTTTCCCGTCGCGCTGTTCAGGACATAGGGCGCGAGCTTCGGAAACACGGTGTAGGCGCTCGCGACGCAGGCGAGCAAAGCGAACGCACCGAGGCTCGCGATTCGTGCGCGCCAGCGTGCGCTCCACAGCGCGCGCAGCAATTGCCATCCCGCCCATGCCACCGGCGGGATCGCGAGGAGCTGTGCCGCCGGGGCCGCACGGATCTGCCAGAACAACAGGCTGCCGGCGAACAGGATCATCAGCGCGATCGTCCCCCAGGCCCAGAGGCGGTCGAGGTCGGCGCGATGCCGCCACGCCCCGATCATGGCACAGACCAGGCCGGTGAGCGGAAGTGCGACGAGCGGCACCCAAACCCGCGGTCCCTGAACCGTGATCGGCTTGGCCTCGCGCACGTAAACGAGCCAGCTCCGTTCCAATTCCGGCGAGATTTGATAGGCACCGGTCAGGCATTGCGGCCACACGAGATAGGCGAACGCCAGCAGCGCGGCACCGCCTATCGCTCCACCAAGGAGCCGCTGCTGCCAGGTGCGGAGCGGCAGCGAAGCGAGCAGCAGCATGAGCGCACCCGCAAGCACCAGCAATGTGGTCCAGATGGGTGACAGCGCGTCGCAGACCGGCTGGCGGTTGGCATTGCTGGCGAACAGCAGATAGCAGAGCGCGGTGCTGCCCGAGAGCGACAGCGCATAAGGGATCATGCGCCGTGCCGCGCCGGGCTTGAACACCCAGCGCAGCGCGATCATCGCGCCGCCGCCCGCCAGATAGATCATCATCTCCATGCCGATCGAGACCGACAGCGCGCTCGCCGCGCCCGCGATCAGACCTCCGCGCCGGTGGTTCGGGTCGACCAGCCCGGCGACTGCGATCGCCGTCAGCGCGAGTTGCCAGCCATGATGATCGACCCGCATCGGCATGAACATGCCCAGCGCCATGCCCGCGCCGAGCGGGAGCCCGGCGGCGAACACCCAGGCGAAACCGTTCGGTTCCAGCCGGCGGGCGATGAAGGCCAGCGCTGCCATCAGCGGCAGCAGCGGCAGCAGCGGTGCGATGCCGAGCGCCAGTTCGTCGGCACGAACGGCCCCCACGAAAGGACGCAGGCCCAGCATCAGCGCGGCGATCGGCAGGTCGACCAGCCGGCTCCAGTGGATGTTGCCGCCCACCGGCGGGTTCATGCGATGCTGGGTCAGATCCCACCAGTCCTGACCTGCCAGCCAGTCGCGTACCTGAACGTAACGCAGATTGTCGTCGGTATCGCCCAGCGACAGATAGCGCATCGCGGGCGCGTATTTCGACAGATACCAGGCGGCGATCAGTGCCCAGCCGATCAGCACGATCCACTTCCACTCGCGCGAAAGTTCGCTGCCGATCCGTTCGCCCAGACGCCTTGACGCGGCCATCAATCCCCTATGCACGGCAAGCTGGCCGTCTTCCCGGCGATGATGTACCGCCTTTGCCGCGATCCGCAACGGCGTTCATATCTGGGGAAAAA
>CAZHGR010000090.1:0-12124 GCA_964532255.1 uncultured Sphingobium sp. | reverse complement strand
CCGCGCTGTTCGCGGGGGCAGCCTTCTATATCAATGTGGCGGAACAGCCGGCACGCATGATGCTCGATGATGCGGCGCTGTTGACGCAGTGGAAGCCATCATATGGGCGCGGCTTCGTCATGCAATCAACGCTGGCCATCGTGAGTTTTCTGCTTGGAGGTGTCGCGTGGTGGCAGACCGGGAACGGTCTCTTTCTCTTCGGTGCCGTACTGATGATCGCCAACTGGCCTTGGACGCTGCTGGTCATCATGCCGACGAACACTGTCCTGATGGCGATTGACCCGGCCTCGGGAGATACCCGCATTCGTCCCCTGCTTGGCAAATGGAACCGCTTGCATGCTGTTAGAACCGGCATGTCTGCGGCGGCCAGCGCGGTCTTTGTGGCCGCACTGGCAGCATAGCGACCATCGTGATCGGCTCGCTCCTCATTGCCAATCGGGGCGAGATCGCCTGCCGGGTCATCCGGACGGCGCGGGCGATGGGCATCCGCACCGTCGCGGTCCATTCGGATGCGGATGCCGACGCGCTCCACGTCCGCCAGGCCGACGAGGCCGTTCACATCGGCGCGTCACCGGCGCGCGAATCCTATCTGCTGGGCGACAGGATCATCGCCGCCGCCAGGGCGACCGGTGCGGAAGCGATCCATCCCGGCTACGGCTTTCTCAGCGAGAATGCCGAGTTCGCTCAGGCCGTCCTCGATGCCGGGCTGATCTGGGTCGGCCCGCGCCCGTCGTCGATCACCGCCATGGGCCTCAAGGATGCCGCCAAGGCGCTGATGAGCGATGCCGGCGTGCCGGTGACTCCGGGCTATATGGGCGACGACCAGAGCGCCGAACGCTTGCGGGCGGAGGCGGACGCGATCGGCTATCCGGTGCTGATCAAGGCGGTCGCGGGCGGCGGCGGCAAGGGCATGCGCAAGGTCGATGCGGCCGCCGACTTCGCCGATGCGCTCGCCTCCTGCCGGCGCGAGGCGGCGGCGAGCTTTGGCGACGACCGGGTGCTCCTCGAAAAATGGATCACCAATCCGCGCCATATCGAAGTGCAGGTCTTCGGCGACACCCATGGCAATGTCGTCCATCTGTTCGAGCGCGACTGTTCGCTCCAGCGCCGCCACCAGAAGGTGATCGAGGAAGCGCCCGCGCCCGGCATGGACGAAGCGACCCGTGCCGCGATCTGCGATGCTGCGGTGCGCGCGGCGCGGGCGGTCGACTATGTCGGCGCGGGCACCATCGAGTTCATCGCCGACGGATCGGAGGGCCTCCGCGCCGACCGCATCTGGTTCATGGAGATGAACACCCGGCTTCAGGTCGAGCATCCGGTGACCGAGGAAATCACCGGCGTCGATCTGGTCGAATGGCAATTGTGCGTCGCGGCCGGGGAAGTCCTGCCCCGGCGGCAGGAGGCGCTTTCGATCAACGGCTGGGCAATGGAAGCGCGGCTCTATGCCGAAGATCCGGCGCGCGGTTTCCTGCCGAGCATCGGCCGGCTCGACAGTTTCGACCTCACCGCCGACCGGGTGGAGACGGGCGTTCACCGGGGCGCGGTCGTTAGCCCCTTCTACGATCCGATGATCGCCAAGCTGGTGACTCACGGTGCAACGCGCGACGAGGCGATCGACCGGCTGGAGCGTGCCTGCCGTGCGGTCGCGATCGAGCCCGTAAAGACCAACGCCTGGTTCCTCGCGCGGCTGCTCGCTCTCGACAGCTTCCGCGACGGCCGGGTGACGACCGGGACCATCGCCGAGCGCGCGGACGCGCTGACGGCGGAACCGGAACCCAGCGCCGAGCTTCTCCAGACGGCGGCGGACTTCGCGGTGTTCAATGACGCCTTCGTGGAGACGAATCACGCCCACAGGATGCTGGAAGGGCTGCTCGGATTCCGGCTCAATGCACCCGCCGAGAAAGAGGTGACGCTTGACGTCGGCGGCAAGGCATGGCGTTTCGCGTATGAAATCGATCGCGATCGATCATTCGATACGCGCGCCCATTTCGAATGCAGGGGCCTCGAGACGCTGCTGTTCGAGAATGGCGCGGCGTTCCCGACGCGCCCCGCGCGCGCCGATGCCTCGCACACCGCCGCTGCCGATGGTGCCATTCTCGCGCCGATGCCCGGGCGGGTGATCGCGGTCGATGTTGCGGCCGGACAGGCGGTGACCAAGGGGCAAAAGCTGCTCACGCTCGAAGCGATGAAGATGGAGCACAGCCTGGTCGCGCCGTTCGACGGGACAGTCGCCGAACTCACCGTCGAGACGGGCGCGCAGGTTCAGGTCGAGGCGCTGCTCGTGCGGGTCGAGAAGCAGGATTGAAGCGATGACAGCGCGATATTTCGATGACTGGCAGGTGGGCGACGTGATCGTCCATCCGATCCGCCGGACGGTGACGGAGACGGACAATCTCCTCTGGTCGACCATGACTCACAATCCGCAGCCGCTGCATCTCGACGTCGAGGCGGCCAAAGCGTCTGAATTTGGGCAAATCCTCGTCAATTCGACCTTTACCTTCAGCCTTGCGGTGGGGCTATCGGTCGGGGATACGACGCTCGGCACGCTCGTCGCCAATCTCGGCTTCGACAGGGTGGTGCTGCCCAAGCCGGTGTTCATCGGCGACACGCTCCGCTGCGAGAGCGAGGTCAAGGAACTGCGCGACAGCACGTCTCGCCCGAATGCGGGCATCGTCACCTGGGAACATCGGCTGTTCAACCAGCGCGACGAGATCGTGTGCACGATGCTGCGCACCGCCATGCTGCTGCGCCGGCCCGCATGACGATCCGCTCGCTGCTTTTTGTGCCGGCGGACCGGCCCGAGCGGTTCGCCAGGGCGGCGGCCAGCGGGGCCGATGCGATCATCCTCGACCTCGAGGATTCGGTCGCGCCGGAGCGCAAGGCATTCGGCCGCGACGCGGTGCGCGACTGGCTGTCGGCGCGGCCGGAGGCGACGAGCTTCGTGCGGATCAACCCGCTCGACAGCGGTCTGGCGGGTGCCGATTTGGACGGCGTCATGGCCGCTCGTCCCGATGGGCTGGTCCTGCCGAAAGCCGAAGGCGCGGCAAGCGTCGAGGCGCTGTGCGGCATGATCGACGCGGCGGACACACTGCCGATCCTGCCCATCGCGAGCGAAACGCCCGCCGCGATCTTCCAGCTCGGCAGCTACAGCGCGGTCGGCAAGCAGCTCGCGGGGCTGACGTGGGGGGCGGAGGACTTGCCCGCCGCGATCGGTGCGATCAGCGCGCGCGAGCCTGACGGGCGCTATACCGCGCCCTATGAGATGGTCCGGGCGCTGGTGCTGTTCGCAGCGCATGCCGCCGCCGTGCCGGCGATCGAGACGGTATTTCCGGCGATTACCGACGCCGAAGGCCTCGGCGCCTATGTCGCGCGCGCGCGCCGCGACGGTTTCACGGGCATGATGGCGATCAACCCCTCGCAGGTGCACGTGATCAATGCCGGCTTCACGCCCAGTGCCGAGGAACTGGCGCGGGCACAGGCGATCGTCGACGCTTTCGCGGCGCGACCGGACGCCGGTGCGCTGGCGCTCGACGGCAAGATGATCGACCGTCCGCACCTCATCCAGGCGCGCCGTATCCTGGGGCTGGCAACTTAGAGTCCGTCCTGCCGCTGTCGGACCACTCAATCGAGGCGCGTTCCGCCCGCCAATGTGCCCAGCAGGCCGGGCCATCGTCCGAAGACCGCCATGCCCAGCCGGGTGACGGCAGGCACAGCAGCGAGACTCTGAAGCATCATGGCGCGGCGGACCTGCGGGGCGACCAGTCGGCGCATGCGGCGGTGATAGGCGGCGCTGTCGAGGCCGGCGCGATGGCACTCGACCGCGACCCGCGCGCTCCGCACCGCGATCGCCATGCCGTCCCCGGTCAGCGGAGCCGTCAGCGCCGCCTGGTCGCCCAGCCTGAACCAGTCGCCTGAAGGCGCGGGGGCGGCATCGCAGACGTAGCCGAACGGAAGATTGGCGATCGTCATCGGCTTCGGCAAAACGGCCACCGCCCCGTCGAGCCGGCGGCGCACATGGTCGATGCGCATCAGATCGTCGAGCAGTCCCTGCCATCCCGAGCCGAACCGGCGTCCGCTGACCAGAAGCGACATGTTCATCATGCCATCGGCGACGCGCTGGAATCCGACATAGCCGCCATCGAACAGCACAAGTTCGACACTGTTGCTCAGATCGTCGCGCCCGGTGGGGGGAAGCCGCCAGTGCATCTTGATGCCGATCAGCGCATCCTGCCTGCCGGGCCGGCTGCGCGTCACGCCTCTCAATCCGTGCTTTCCGGTGGCGACGAATATCCGCCCTCCACGGCGCGGGCCGTTGCTGGTGCCGACTTCCCGCCCCTCGACGCCCGTCACCCTGACCCCGCGCTCGACCGTTGCGCCCGCGTCCTGGGCCGCGCGGAGAAGCGCTTCGTCGAGAACCGCCCGGCTGATTCCGGCGGCGGCGAAGGGCAGGGGTGCCTCGACCATCCTGCCGCGCGCGATCAGCCGCACCCGGTCGATCGGAACCGCACCGAGACCGGGCAGATCGATGCCGAGCCGTTCGAGATCGTGGATCACCTCGCCCGACACGAACTCGCCGCAGACCTTGTGGAGCGCTCCCCGTTCGCGTTCGAGAAGGCGCACCGCGGTGCCACTCCGCGCGAGGTCGAGCGCCGCCGCGGCTCCGGCGAGGCCGCCACCGACGACCAGCACGTCGCTCACCATTTCGTCCGCTCGACGCAATAGCGGAACGGGAAATGCCAGCGGACGCGCGCCTGGCCGAGCAGGGCGGAACGGTCGAGAAGCGCGTGCCAGTCGTCCGCCCTGAAGGCGCGCGCGACCGACAGCGGGCCATCGTGCCGGACGAACGGGTGCCAGCGCATCGCCGCCGCCAGCAGCCGAAAGCCGTGATAGGCGAGCCAGTGCCGGTGAAGATCGTTGACCAGCCACCCCATGGTCGCGCGATCCTCCATCCATCGCAGGAAGCGGACGATCTCCTCGTCCGTCATATGGTGCGTGACCAGCGAGCTGATGACGATGTCGACGGGTTCAGCGAAGGCGAAGGCATCGCCCGTGCGGAAGTCGACCGGCGGCGGGACGGAAAGGGCCGTCAGGCGTCGCGCCACGGCTTCGCTGCGCGGGTTGATGTCGAAGCCGATCAGGCGCGCGGTGCGGCCCCGTCGCGCGACGAGCCGGGCGACGGCGCGCAGCATGTCGCCCGCGCCGAACCCGACGTCGACGATCGTCAGTTCCCGCGAACCGGCGGCGTCGAGGGCACGCGCGACGAACTCCAGCGTCGGCCGGCGCGCCAGCGTGAGCGTGTTCACCTGCGCGAGATCGGCCATGCAGGCGGCGAACATGTCGGCGGACACGTCGTTGCCGTCCATCCACTCCGGCTCCCGGCTCCGCTCGCTGAGCGATGGCATCAGCGGTCCGTCGCGAGGCGCCTGAAGCGGAAGGTCTCGGCGGCGAGACCGGGGCCGAACGCCATCGCCAGCCCGCGCGCCTCGGCACTTCCCCCGCTCGCCCGCTCCAGCATCGACGCCAGCACGAACATCAGCGTGGCAGACGACATGTTGCCGAACCGGCGGAGGATGTCGCGCGACGGGGCGAGGCCGCCGGGCGGAAGGTCGAAGGCGCGCTCGACCGCGTCAAGGATGGTGCGCCCGCCGGCGTGGACAGCCCACAGCTCAAAATCGGCGGGAAGCTGGCCGCGCAACAGGCCATTGCCATCGTTCCGCTCGCGCTCGCGCCGCAACGCGTCGGCTATGAAGGCGGGAACCCGGCCGTCCAGATGCATGTCGAACCCCTGATCCCCGATCCGCCATGTGATCGCGTCGCCCGATCCCGCGATGGTCGCTGCGCGAAAGTCGTCGAGCGCGAGTCCCGAGGGCCGGGCGGTGACGATCGCGGCCGAGGCGCCGTCGCCGAACAGCAGCATCGACAGCAGCCTGCCCAGATCCTGGGTCCGCTGGAAGTGAAGCGTGCACAGCTCGACATTGACCACCAGGACGCGCGCATCGGGTTCGGACCGAACGATGTGATGGGCGAGGCGCAGGGCATTGACCGCGGCATAGCAGCCCATGAAGCCGACGACCGTCCGCTCGATGGCCGGGCTGAGGCGCGCTTGCTCGATGATCCGCTGGTCGAGCCCCGGTGCCATGAATCCGGTGCAGGACGCGACGATCAGATGCGTGATCTCCTCGCGGCACAAGCGCTCGCCGAGCCGGTCGACGGCCTCCATCGCCAGCCGGGGCGCGTGGCGCTCATATTGTGCCATGCGCTCGCCGGTCGAAGGCCAGTCGCCCTCGCCATAAAATCGCTCGCGGTCGGTGATCCGTCCGTCGGGGAGCACCTCCGGTTCCAGATAGGAAAAG
Organism: uncultured Sphingobium sp.; assembly: GCA_964532255.1. Taxonomy (GTDB): domain Bacteria; phylum Pseudomonadota; class Alphaproteobacteria; order Sphingomonadales; family Sphingomonadaceae; genus Sphingobium. The sequence goes on along the minus strand of CAZHGR010000090.1, from coordinate 5,771 downwards.
CGCCGTTCGATGCCGCCCAGCGCCGCCATCCGGTCGAACAGCCGCACGGCCTTCGGGTCTTCGAGCGACTGGCGAACGAAGCCGACGAAGGCGTCATGCACCTGATGGGGCGGGACGGCGGTGCCGATCGCGTTGATATGGGCGGTGGTCATATCCGGGTTCTGCCGATCAGCACCGCATTGAGGCCACCGAAGGCAAAGCTGTTCGACACCAGCACATCATGGTCGATGCCCATGGGTGCGAGCGCGAGCGGAAGCGCGCATTCGGGATCGGGATCGGTGCAGTTCAGCACCGGCGGGGCGACGCCTTCGAGAAGTGCCTTCATGCCCAGGATGAATTCCAGCGCCGCCGTGGCACCGATCAGATGGCCGTGCGCCGACTTGGTGGCGATGACGATCTTGTTGTCCAGAGCAGAGCCGTAGACGGCGCGGAGTGCGGCCGCCTCCACCGGGTCATTGAGTTTCGTGCCAGTGCCATGGGCGGAGATCAATGCGGGCCACGCGGGATCGACTCCTGCGTCGCGGTGCGCGGCGCGGATCGCCGCTTCCACCCCGACCTGATCGGGGGCGGTGATGTCGGTGGCGTCCGATGTCGCGCCATATCCCGCCAGCTCGCCGAGGATATTCGCGCCGCGCGCCCTTGCGTGCTCCTCGGCCTCCAGCACGACGATCGCGGCGCCTTCGCCCAGCACCATTCCCGCGCGGTTGCGCGAGAAGGGGCGGCAGGTGTCGGGCGCAAGCACGCCCAGCGCGTTCCATGCCACCAGCGACCCGGGAGTCAGGCAGGCCTCGGTCCCGCCGGCGATCGCCACATCCACCCGTCCGCCGCGCACCATGTGCATGGCCTCGCCCAGCGCGTGCGCCGAGGAGGCGCAGGCGCTCGAAACCACCATCGCGGGACCATGGATGCCGAGCAGCATGGCGATATGGCTGGCGGGTGCCGAGATCATCGATCCGGGGATGGTCTGCGGGTGAACCCTGGCGCGCCCTTCGCCGTAAAGGCGCTGGAAGGCCGCGTCGATCGTCGCATTGCCGCCGCTGCCGCAGCCGATGACCACCGCCGTCCGCTGGTCGAGCACGGCGTGATCCCGCAGACCAGCCGCATCCAGCGCCTCGAGCGTCGCACCCAGCGCATGGACCGAGGCCGGGTCGATGAGGCCAGGTCGCCGGGCCGCTGAGCCGGACCAGTCGATGGCGGGGAGCGGCCGGTCGATCCCCGCGGCGGGGCCGGAGAAACCGGCATCTGCGGGAGACGGGGCGGCGGCCGGGCGAATGGCACCCTCGCCCTTGCTGATCCGTTCCCAGCTCTCTGTAAGCCCGTGGCCGAGGCCGCTGATGCAGCCCATGCCGGTGACGACAACCCTGCGAGTCACCCGTCGAGCTGGCCGGAGACGAGGTCGACCAGATCCTGCACCGTCGACTCGAGGCTGAGCTGTTCGGGGTCGATGGTGATGTCGAACCGGTCTTCCAGCATGAAGAGGGCGCTGGCGAAATCGAGCGAGCCTATGTCGAGCTGCGCGAAGCTTGCGTCGGGCCGCAGACCTGCCCTGTCTATGCCCGCCTCGTTCGCGATGATCTCCAGGACTGCTTCTGCCGTCGCCGCCATCCCAATCCTTTCGTGCGCTTAGAGGCGATGAGCGCGCGCCCGTTCCGCCTTCCCCCCTAACACATCACGCCGCTGCTGGTGCCATGCAAACTGCGCGGCGCGGGGCTCCGCACCGCCGATACATTTCAGTACGGCGGGCCGCTCTCCGAACGGAGGGGAGGCGGTTCGTCCGCAGACCGGGTGCCCATGTCGGGTTCGGCCTCTCCCGGCCCGGGCAGCGGAAGCAGGATCGTGCATTCGATCCCGCCGGGCTTGAAGAGGAAGGAAGTGGATGCGCCGAGCTGATAAGGCAGGGCTTCCTCGATCAACTGCCGCCCGAAACCCGACGGGCGCGGTGCCGCGCTGGTGACGGACACGCCCTTTTCGGTCCAGCAGAACCGCAGCCGGCGGCCGTCCGCGTCGTCTTCCTCCGACCATTCCACCGTCAGCCGACCGTCATGCGCCAGCGCGCCGAACTTGATCGCGTTGGTCGTCAGCTCGTGAATCGCCAGACCCATCAGCTCCGCTGCCTTGTGGCGGAGCTGGACGGTCGGTCCGTCGATCATGCAGCCGGGGCCATCAAGGCAGCGGCTCGCCAGCAGTTCGTTGCGGACCATGTCCTCGAGTTCGACCCCCGCGACATCGTCGACAGTGGATTGATTGCGTGCCACCGCGCCCAATCGGCCCTCGAAATGCTCGGCGAACTCCGACTGGCTGGCACCGCTCTCGCGGCTGCGCTGATAGATGGAGCGGATGACCGCGATCATGTTGCGGACGCGGTGCTGAAGCTCGTGGCTCAGTGCCCGCTCGCGCTGCTGGGCGGTCGCCAGGGCGGCGCGCAATCGATCGATCTCGGCGCGCGCGGCGGCAAGCTCGGCGTCATGATGCGCGCCGGGCGGTTCGGCGGGATGGTCAGTGGAAGTCGTCTCGTCCATGGCAATCCGGCGCAACGGGCGGAAAGCCGCTGTCGCCCGTCGCCATAGCGGGAACGCTGCACAAAGGAAAATCTCCTTTTCAGCTCAAGCGCTTCCGGGGAGGGGGCACCGTTGTCGGGACGAGACGTGGCAGTCAGCCGAGCGGAAAGGCCAGCAGTCGCCCGCCCGCCGGGACGAGCGCGCGGCCCAACGGGCCGGCCAGCGCGCGCAGCGGGGCGGCGGCGGCATCGAGCCCGCCCGTCAATGCACCGAATGCGGGGAGAATCAGCCGCCGTTCGCCGGCGACGAAACAGCGACGCGACACCGACCGCCCACGCGCGCTGATCCGCAGCTTGGGGTGATAATGGCCCGACATTTCGGGGCGTCGCTCGGCGGGCTGCGCCTCGTGGCGAAGCACGACGCCGTCGACCAGCGCTTCCACCGCGACGTCGCCCCCCAGCGCTGCGGCATGCCCCGCGTCATGGTTGCCCGTGATCCAGGTCCAGCGAGTCGCGGCGATGAGCGGCGCCAGCCGCGCGGCGGCTGAGCGGCAGAGGCGCGCCGGGCCGTCGGCGTCGTGGAAGCTGTCGCCGAGCGCCCAGATTTCGCGCGGCTGCCAGCGCTCTGCCAACCGCGCCAGCGCTTCGACCGTGGCGAGGCTGTCATAAGGCGGCAGCATCTGGCCTGCGCGCGCGAACCAGCTCGCCTTTTCGAGGTGCAGGTCCGCGACGAGCAGCGCACCGCGCGCGGGCCAGAACAGGGCACCGTCGGGGAGTGCGACAAGGTCGTGTCCGGCGAAAGAGAGGCGCATGGCGGCGACCATGGCCGCCACGCCCCCCGCTTTCAAGGACAAAGGTGGAACATTGCGACCGGCTGCGCCCCAATGCTTGCAACCCGGCGCGGCAGAGCGCATCTGCAGCATTGCCATGGACATGTCCCGCCACCCCACGCGCAGCGACCCGAACGCCCGGCCGCGCGCGATTGCGAGCTGGCTGTGGGGCATCGTTGCGCTGATCCTGCTGATGATCGCGGTCGGTGGCATCACGCGGCTCACCGAATCGGGCCTGTCGATCACCGAATGGAAGCCGGTGACCGGGACGGTCCCGCCGCTCAGCGACGCGGCGTGGCAGGACGAATTCGACAAATACCGGCAAAGTTCGCAATATCAGCTCATGAACCGCGGCATGTCGATGGCCGAGTTCAAGCAGATCTATTTCTGGGAATATGCCCATCGCCTGCTGGGGCGGATCATCGGCGTCGCCTTCGCGCTGCCGCTGCTGTGGTTCATGGTCCGTCGCGCGGTGCCGCACGGCTATGGCTGGCGGCTCGTCGGGCTGCTGCTGCTCGGCGGGGCGCAGGGCGCGGTCGGCTGGCTGATGGTCAGGAGCGGGCTGACCGACCGGGTGAATGTCGAGCCGGCGATGCTGGCGGCGCATCTGGGCATGGCGCTGATCGTCATGGGGCTGGTCACCTGGACCGCCTGCGACCTGACGCGGCTGTCGCGCAACCCGGCGGCGCGGCCACAGCGGCTGACCGTCACTGCCGCGATCGTGCTGCTGCTGCTGTTCGTCCAGATGCTGCTCGGCGCGCTGATGGCGGGGATGCGCGCTGGCCATGTCGCGTCCGACTGGCCGCTGATGGCGGGCCAGATGCTGCCCGACGGAATGATGTGGTATGGCGACATCATGCGGACGCTGACCAGCGACGCGATCCTCGTCCATTTCGTCCACCGCTGGTGGGCGTGGGGTGCCGGGGCGGCGGTGGTCGTTCTCGCCTCCCGGCTTGCCGCCAGGGACGAGCGGAGCCTCGCGCTCGCGCTGCTCGGCGGGGTCGTGGTCCAGATCATGCTCGGCATCGCCACGGTGACGAGCGGCGTCGCGCTGTCGGTGGCGGTGTTGCATCAGGTCGCCGGCGCGGTGCTGCTCGTGCTGACCGTCATGGGCGCGCATCGCCTGTCGGGGGCGGGCGCCAGGCCGTGAGCGGCGATCCGATTGCGATCGTCTACACGCTGTTCGGCGACGAGGCGGCCGCCATCGAGGCTGCACGCGACGCAGTGGACGCCGGGCTGGCGGCCTGCGCCAATCTCCTCGGGCCCTGCCGCTCCATCTATATGTGGGCGGGCGAACGGCAGGAGGAGGCGGAATGGCCGGTGCTGTTCAAGACGACGCCCCTGCTGCGCGACCGGCTGATCGAGCGGATCGCGGCCCGCCACAGCTATGACGTGCCGGCGATCTCGTCCTGGACGACGGACGCCGTGCTGCCCGCTTATGCCGCCTGGGTGGGCGAGGTGACGAACGCGCCATGACCGCTTTGTGGCCGGTGCTGGTGGCGAGTGCGGTCGCCAGCCCCGTGGCGGGCATCGCCGCGCCGGTCCCGGTGCTCCCCTGCGCCCCGTCGTTCGAAACGCCGCTGCGCCTCGTCGTGCGCCAGTCGCTGTGGCTCGCCAACGGGCAGCCGCGCCAGGTCACGATCGAACGGCGGATCGTCTTCCGCCGCGACCCGGCCGACGGCATCGTGCTCGACGCCACTTTGGCCGGCGTGGCGGTCGAGCCCGGCGATCCCGCAGCGGAGGCGTGGCTGCGCGCGGGGCTGGGCGCACCGGACGGGCCGCCGCTGCGGATCCTGCTCGACCCCGTGCTGCGCATCTCCGGGATCAGGGACATGGACGTCGAGTGGCAGGCCTATGTCGCGCGCCAGCGCGCGCTGCGCGAGGGGATGGCGGGGGAGGGCCGCCAGACCGCACTTGCCGACGGGATGCTGGCCGCGCTTGCGACCATGGCCGCGGAGGAGCGCCGCGCGGTGCTCGCAGGCTTCGCCGGGCCGATCCTCCATCATTGCGGCACAGTCCCCCCCGCCGACGCGGCGATGACGGCGGAGGGGCTGCGAATCCTCACCGTCGGGGGCGCACCCGGGATGCGCGATTCGGCCGAGTATCGCGTCGACCCCGCGACGGGGCTGATGCGCTCGCTCGAACGGGTGGTGACGCCGGCGGAGGCACCACTCCGGCCGCTCAGGGAACAGTGGACGCTCGGCCCCGAATAGCGCCGGTATCCGATTACCCGTCAGCAAAGCGGCGGTTTGACTTGACTCCTGCGCCTCTTTCGACGAATGGCACGGCATCGGCGGTGTCCTGACGGGCGCCGCCTTCCTGTTTTGCGCGGGCCTGTCCGCGCTGAGGGCTGTTTTCGCGGGAATGCCCGCGTGCAAGGGAGCAACAAAGCCATGAAGGCGCTCATGAAGACGACCAAGCCGGCGACCCCGGCCACGGTCGAG
>CAZHGR010000089.1:0-12441 GCA_964532255.1 uncultured Sphingobium sp. | reverse complement strand
TGCCGCCCTGCTCCACCGCCAGATCGACGATGACGCTGCCGGGCTTCATGCTCTGGAGTTGCGCGTCGCTGATCAGGCGCGGCGCGGGCCGGCCGGGGATCAGCGCGGTGGTGATGACGATGTCCTGCTTGGCGATGTGGCTCGACACCAGCTCCGCCTGCGCGGCCTTGTATTCGTCCGACATTTCGGTGGCATAGCCCCCGGTGCCCTCGCCCTCGATGCCCTTGACCTTCTCAACGAAGATCGCCTTGGCACCAAGCGATTCGATCTGCTCCTTGGTCGCCGCGCGCACGTCGGTCGCGGAGACCTGCGCGCCCAGACGACGGGCGGTCGCGATCGCCTGAAGCCCCGCGACGCCGACGCCCATCACGAACACGCGCGCGGCCGACACGGTGCCGGCGGCGGTCATCATCATGGGGAAGGCGCGGCCATATTCGGCGGCGGCGTCGAGAACGGCCTTGTAGCCGGACAGGTTCGACTGCGACGACAGGATGTCCATCGACTGCGCGCGCGTGATTCGCGGCATGAACTCCATCGCCAGCGCCTCGAACCCCGCCGCCGCATAGGCATCGACCCGCTCGCGCGCGCCGAAGGGATTGAGCCCGGCGACGATCCACGCCCCCGGCTTCGCGCCGCCCAGGCTTTCGGGCGCGGGGCCCTGCACGCCCAGCACGATGTCCGCGCCCGCGAGCGTCGCGGCGCGGTCGCCCACGCTCGCGCCGGCTGCGGCATAATCGGCATCGGCGATCGACGCGGTCGATCCCGCGCTCTGTTCCACCGCCACCTCAGCACCCAGGCCGATGAACTTCTTCACCGTCTCGGGCGTCGCGGCGACGCGCTTCTCTCCGTCCGCCTGTTCGCGGACCACTGCGATTTTCATGGCTCCCCCTCCGTTCAGATCGGGATCAGGAGATGATCAGGACGACGATGGCTGCAACGATGGCGGAGGCAATCGTGCCGTACTTCATCAAGCCGATGAACCCGTTGTAGGTATTCTGCGCCGGGCCAAGATCCTGTTGAGAATTCACGTTGAACGTCCCCTCGTTGGTTCGGGCGCACTTTTGCGGCATGTGAACGCAAAGCGCAACCCGGCATCTATGACAGGGCTGATCATGGATTTGCGCCCACGCGCACAGCCAAAGGCACATTTCCGACAGTGAAGCGCATCACGCTTAAGCGCCCCTTTACCTGATAGCGCTAGTTCTTCCGGCCGAAGCTTTTGGAAGAGCGGGATGATCGAAGGCGAACCACCATTGCTGATGCTCGTCGATGACGAGCCCGCACAGCGGCGGCTGACGAGTGCGCTGGCGACCAAGGCAGGATGGCGCGTGCACTGCGTCGGCACGGCGGAGGAAGCGATTGCGACCCTCGGCACGCGCAACGGGATGCAGTTGGCCGCTGTGTTGATCGACGACTGGACGCCCGGGCTGGAGCTGTCCTCGCTCGTCCAGGAAATCGCACAGCGCCGGGCCGCGCTGCCGATCCTGGTCATGACCGCCAACGACAATCCGACCCTGGCGGTCGAGGCGATGCGGGCGGGCGCCTGCGACTTCCTCATCAAGCCGATCAGCGCCGATCGCCTCTCGGCCGCTCTCGCGGCGGCGAATGCCGGCCATAGCGGCGAGCTTCGTCCGCTAACCGAAAAGATCAGCGCGCCGCTGGCGTTCGAGGAGATCGTCGGCAGTTCCCCCTCCTTCCGCGCGGCGCTGGCGATTGCCGCCAAGGCGGCGCGCGCCCGCATTCCTGTGCTGATCGAGGGCGAAAGCGGCGTCGGCAAGGAGGTGGTCGCTCACGCCATCCACGCCGCATCGCCGCGCGCCAAGGCACCGATGGTCAAGATCAATTGCGGCGCGATCCCGCAGAATCTGGTCGAATCGGAACTGTTCGGCCATGAGCGCGGTGCCTTCACGGGCGCGTTCGACCGCCGCATCGGGCATTTCGTCAGCGCGTCGGGCGGAACGATCTTCCTCGATGAGGTGAGCGAACTGCCGCTGGAAGCGCAGGTGAAGCTGCTGCGCGTGCTGGAGGACGGCGAAGTCACGCCGCTCGGCGCGCGCCAGCCGGTGCATGTCGACACGCGGATCATCGCCGCGACCAATCGCCGCCTGATCGAGGAGGTCGAGGCGGGCCGGTTTCGCGAGGATCTCTATTACCGGCTCAATGTCGTCCAGATCGTCATCCCGCCGCTCCGCGAGCGTGCGGGTGACATCGGCGCGCTCGCCCGCCATCTGCTCTCCCGCATCGCGCAGCAACCGGGCCTTCGCAGCCTCGGCATCACGTCGGAGGCGCTGGACCTGCTCGTGCGTCACAACTGGCCGGGCAATGTCCGCCAGCTGCACAACACGCTGTTCCGCGCGGCCGTGCTGTGCGACGGCGATGCGCTGACTCCGATGGACTTTCCGCAGATCGCGGCGCAGCTCGACGGCGCTGGCGGTCACAGCGAAGCCGACGCGGCGCAACCGCAGCGCAGCGGATTCGACACGGGCGTGGGTATCACCCTGTACGAAGCCAACGGCCATCTGCGGGCGCTATCAGACATCGAAGCGGACGTGATCCGCCTCGCCATCGGCCACTATCGCGGACGCATGACCGAAGTCGCCCGGCGGCTGGGGATCGGCCGGTCGACGCTGTACCGCAAGCTGGGCGACCTCGGCATCGACACCGCCGCCTGAGGCCAAATCTGCAGTCGATGCCGCGTCAGGCGAAATCGCGACTCAGCTCTGACCGGACCTCGGCACCGATCAGCGCGGCGTGACCATAATGCGGATGATCGATCAGGAAGCTGGCCGGTTCCTTGCCCGCCCGCCAGCGCGCGATCTGGTCGGGCGTGAAGGGAAAATGCAGGAAGTGGACGCTCGACGCCTTGCCGTCGGCACGGCTGCGCGGCGTGTCGCCCTCGGGAACGGCGGCGATCCGGTCAGCCCCGATGGTGATGGCGATATGATCCTCCACCCCGCCGAGCTGCCCCAGCACCCGTGCGCGCAGATTGGGATCGTCGATCTCGAACATCAGCGTCACGGTCAGTTCCGAACCATCGGGGACCATCGGATTATAGGCCGCCAGCTCATCGACAAGCTGCTCCGCCCCGCCCCTTTCGATCCGCAGCATTTCGTGGATCTGGAGCCACATGCTGTGCCAGTTCTCGAACGTCACAGTGACATGCGGCCCGACCGACAGGCGGCGGAAGCGCTTGCGCAATATCGCTTCCTCGCGCTTCTCCGGCCGGATCGTCTCGTATGTGCCGAGGTCCATGATGTCGTCGGCGGTGATCGTGTGCGTGTCGCGTGGCATGATCGTCAGAGTCCGTAAGCCATGGCCATGATCTCGATCGGGTGACCGATCCTGTCGGGGACGTTCTCGCTGCCGGAGAGTTCCATGACCTGCTTCAGGTGAGGACCGGCGAGCGGGCATTCGCTGACCACATAAGCAGGGCTGTCCTTGCCCAGTGCCTTGGCGGCCGGCCGTCCGACCTTGACCGCGGCGTCGAAATGCTCGGCGAAAATGCCCCATTTACCGCCATGGCCGGAACAGCGCTCGGTCAGCATCGGCTTGGCGCCCGGGATCAGGCGCAGCAATTCCATCGCCTTCGGTCCCATGTTCTGCGCGCGTGCGTGGCAGGCAAAATGGACGCCCACGGTCGCCGGCATCTCCGCGATCGGGGCGAGGCCGGTGTCCTTTGCCAGCTCCACGATATATTGCGACAGGTCGAACGTGTGGTCCGACAGCCGCTTGACCGCAGCATGGCCCGGATGGAGCAGCGGCCATTCGAACTTCAGCATCAGGGAACAGCTTGTGGTGAGCGGCATCACGTCCCAGCCGTCGTCGATCAGCGCGCCGAAATGCGCAGCCACCCGCTCCGCCGCGCTCGCGACGGCGCCGAGGTCGCCATTCTCGAACTTCGGCATGCCGCAGCATTCAGGATGCTCGATCCGTACCCGAACGCCGTTGTGAGTCAGCACCTTGATCGCCGCATCGCCCGGCGTCTGGTCGTTGAAATTGCCGTAGCAGGTCGCATAGAGCGCGACCTTGCGCCCGAAGGCCGGCCCGTCAGGATTGGGCGGCGGGACCAGCGCCTGCTTGTTGGTCAGCGGCACGTCGGCATAGGTGGGCAGATGCGCGCGCTTGTCGATGCCGAGCACACCCTGCATCAGCCCGCGCGCCGGGCTGCCCTCGCGCGACGCCATGTTGACGATCTCGCTCGCCAGCGTGCCGAGCCGCCCGTTGCGGTCAGTGCGCGCCAGTTCTTTGTCAGCCAGAGTCGTGTGGCCCTTGCGATGCTCGACCGCGCGGTAGCGGAGCATGAGATGCGGGAAGTCCAGATCGAATTCGTGCGGCGGGACATAGGGGCACTTCACCATGAAGCACATGTCGCACAGCGTGCACTCGTCCACGACCTTCTTCAGGTCTGCGGCGCTGAGGTCGGCGACCTCCTCATTGGGGCTTTCGTCGACGAGGTCGAACAGGGTGGGAAAGCTGTTGCACAGGTTGAAGCAACGGCGACAGCCATGGCAGATGTCGAAGACCCGGCGCAGTTCGGCGTCCAGCGCAGTCTCGTCGTAGAAGGATTCGTCCTGCCAGCCGATGGGATGCCGGATCGGAGCGTCGAGACTGCCTTCGCGCATGATGAAATCCCCGCCTCACGCCGGTCATGGCCCGCGAAGCGGTTCAACGGCGCGTCTGTTCTGGGGGGACGGCGTCCCCCGTTTCCCTGCATGTAGATGCGACGCCCGGCCGCTCATGCCGTCCGGGCGTCGCCAGCGACCCGATCAGGCGTCAGCCACGACCGAATCGAGCGTTTTCTGGAACTTGCCGGCGTGGCTCTTCTCAGCCTTGGCGAGCGTCTCGAACCATTCGGCGATCTCGTCGAAGCCCTCGTCGCGCGCGGTCTTGGCCATGCCGGGATACATGTCGGTATATTCGTGGGTCTCGCCAGCGATCGCCGCCTTCAGGTTCGACACGGTGTCGCCGATCGGCATGCCGGTGGCCGGATCGCCGCCGCCGCCCTGAAGAAACTCGAGATGGCCGTGCGCGTGGCCGGTCTCGCCCTCGGCGGTCGAACGGAACACCGCCGCGACATCATTATGACCCTCGATATCGGCCTGCTGCGCGAAATAGAGATAGCGCCGATTGGCCTGGCTCTCACCCGCGAACGCCGCCTTCAGATTGTCTTCGGTCTTCGAACCCTTGAGTTCCACGATAGCTCTCCTTCGTGTGCGTGAACTGCCAGGAATCTGTCCCCACGGACCATTCCTCGCTGTCTGGATAACACAGACCGGGAAAGGACGAAGCGCAAACTTGCCATGACACTGATCGGCAACGTCGATCAGGCCCGAAATACTTGGTGCGTCTTATTGCAATTCATTCGCACACGCAGGCGTTACTGCGAAGAACTCGCATCATTGCCCGGCTTGAGGATGTCGAGCGCCGCCAGCGTCAGCGCCTCGGTCGCGGTGCGAATGACCGCTTCGGCCTCGGGTGCCCAGAAGGCGCTGTGGAGCGAGGGGAGCGCAGCTCCGCTCTCCTGCGCCGCCTTCATCCGCGCCGGATCGACGCCGCCCACCCAGAAGATCATGCTGCGGATCGAGCGGTCCGCCCGATAATATTGACCGAAATCCTCGCCCCCCATGCTGGCGCTGGTCCGCACCACGCGATCCGCGCCGAAGCGGCCGGCGAACAGCCGGCCCATCTCCTCGGCGAAGTCGGGCGTGTTGAAGGTGGCGGGCGTAAATTCCTCTTTCACCTCGACCATCGGCATGCGGTCGTCGGGCATGCCTGCCGCGATCGCCTCACCCCGTGCGATCCGCGCAATCCCGTCGAGCAGGCGCTTGCGGGTTGCATCCGAATAGCTGCGCACGGTGATCAGCAGGCGGGCCTCGTCGGGGATCACATTATGCTTGGTGCCGCCGATGAAGCTGCCGACCGTCACCACCGCCGGGTCCTGCGGGTCCTGCTCGCGGCTGACGAGGGTTTGCAGCGTGGTGACGATCCGGCTCGCCAGCACGATCGGATCGCGCGCGGTGTGCGGATAGGCGCCATGCCCGCCGACACCGCGCACCGTCACATCGACGCTGTCGACATTGGCAAGCGCATAGCCCGGCGTATAGCTGATCCGGCCCGCCTCCAGATTCGCGGCATTGTGAAAGGCGATGGCGTGGGTCGGCCTGGGGAAGCGGGTGAACAGCCCGTCCGTGATCATCGCCCGCGCGCCAAGGCCGATTTCCTCCGCCGGCTGAAGGATCATCACGAGCGTGCCCGACCATTCGCTCCTGCCGGCGGCGAGCGCGCGGGCGACACCGACCCAGGCCGCCATATGCGTGTCATGGCCGCAAGCGTGCATGACCGCGCTCTCCACCCCGTCGCGCGTGGTGGCGCGCACCTTTGACGCGAACGGGAGGCCGGTCTTCTCCTCGACCGGCAATCCGTCCATGTCGGCACGGATCAGCAGCACTGGCCCCGGACCGTTGCGCAGGACCGCAACCACGCCGGTGCCGCCGACCCCGGTCGTCACCGTAAAGCCGAGCGGCTTGACCAGCGCGGCGAGTTTCGCGGCCGTCTTCGCCTCCTGAAGGCTGAGTTCCGGCTGGGCGTGCAGATCGCGATAGAGCGTCATCAGCTCGGGCATCCGCCCTGCCACGGCGTCGACCGCCGGAGCGGCCTGCACCGCCCCTCCGCAAGCCAAACCGGCCATCACGGTCGCTAAGCCAAGTGCACGCATCATGGGTCTCCTCGATGGCCTCGACACAGCATAAGCGGAAACCGACCGGCCCGTCAGCCCGATTAGCGCCGTTCGTCCTTGGGCGAGCTCATCACGACATAGGAGGTGATGGCAGCGACCTGCGGCAGCGTGCCGAGCACTTCGGTATGGAAATGCTTGTACGATCCGAGATCGCTGACTTCCACGCGCAGCAGATATTCGAAGGAACCGGTGACATTGTGGCACTCGACGACCTCGGGCGCGCTGGCAATGGCTGCCTCGAAACCCTGTTGCGACTGCTTGGTGTGCGTGGACAGGCCGACCGTGACATAAGCGATAAAACCGATGCCCAACGCTTCGCGATTCAGCATTGCGCGATATCCCGCAATGACGCCGCTCCGTTCGAGTTCCTGTACCCGGCGCAGACAGGCCGAGGGGGACAGGCCGACGCGATCAGCCAGTTCGATGTTCGACATTCGTCCGTCGCGAGTCAGCTCGGACAATATCTGGGCGTTTATTCGGTCCATTGCCGGATTATGTTGCAACTCTAAGCCATTTTCCAGCAATGTTTGCAACCGCACCTGCGACATGCGCGATATATCGGTGCTATGGACAGCCAGACCCTTATCGCCCTGTTGAGCTTCAGCGTGGTCAACTTCTTTACGCCCGGCCCGAACAATCTGATGCTGATGACGTCGGGCGTGAATTTCGGCGTCGCGCGGACGATTCCGCACCTGACGGGCGTGGTGCTGGGATTTCCCGCAATGACCGTCGCTGTGGGTATCGGGCTTTCGGGGTTGTTCACGGCCGTCCCGGCGGCACGCACCGTCCTGACCATTTTCAGCGTCGTTTATACGCTGTGGCTGGCATGGAAAATCGCGAGATCCGCGCCCCCCGATCCGAACAAGGCACCCGGCAAGCCGCTCGGCTTCTGGCAGGCCATTGCTTTCCAGTGGGTCAATCCCAAGGCCTGGTCGATGGCATTAACGGCGGTCACCCTTTTCGCGCCGCGCCAGAATGTCGCGGCGGTCATGATGATCGGCGGAATCTTCGTGTTGGTGGGGTGCTTCTCTTCGACCGGATGGATGCTGCTGGGGAGCGGGGTGAGCGGATGGCTTTCCGATCCACGGCGTTTGCGCATCTTCAACATCGCGATGGCGCTGCTGCTGGTCGCCTCGATCGCGCTGGCGCTCTAGACCTTGATCGTTTCAGGCTGAATCAGCCTGAAACGTGAATCAAGGTCTCAACCATTTGAATAGAGCCTGATTCACGATTTCGGCGGAAGCGCAAAGCGCTTCCACCTCAACCGATCAGGCTCTAAGCCCCTATTGCGCGGTCCAGCCGCCGTCGACGCTGATGTTCGTTCCCGTGATATTGGCGGCCTCATCGCGGCACAGGAACAGCGCGACCGCTGCGACCTGCTCGACGGTCACGAACTGCTTGGTCGGCTGTCCGGCGAGCAGCACGTCGTTCATCACCTGTTCGCGGGTCATGCCGCGCGCCTTCATCGTGTCGGGGATCTGCTTCTCGACGAGCGGAGTCCAGACATAGCCCGGCGAAATGCAGTTGGCGGTGATCCCATGGGTCGCCAGCTCGAGGGCGATCGTCTTGGTGAAGCCGGCAAGGCCGTGCTTCGCGGTTACATAGGCGCTCTTGAAGGGCGAAGCTGTCAAGGAATGCGCGGAGGCGGTCTGGATGATCCGGCCCCACTTCTTCTGCTTCATGGACGGAACCGCAAGCCGCGTCGTGTGGAAGGCGGAGTTCAGGTTCAGCGCGATGATGAGGTTCCATTTCTCGACGGGGAACTCCTCGACCGGAGCGACATGCTGCATCCCGGCATTGTTGATGAGGATATCGACGCCGCCGAACGCCTCCGCTGCCTCGGCCATCATCGCCTCGGTCGCCTCGACGCTGGTGAGGTCGGCGGCACTGTACAGTACCCGCGCCCCGCTGATCGCCTCCAGCGCGCGCCGTTCCTCCTCGATCGCCTGCGCATCGCCGAAGCCGTTGATGACAAGGTTCGCGCCCTCGGCCGCCAGCGCCTTGGCATAAGCGAGCCCGATCCCCGACGTGGAACCAGTGATGAGCGCCGTCCTGTCCTTGAGCATCATGTCTGCTTCTCCTTGATATTGCCGCCGTTCACCAGGTCGAAGGCCGAGCTTTTTCCGTCGAGGATGTTCCGCGCGATGAGCTGGTCTCCGCGAGACAGCACGCGATCCACCGCCTGGGCTCCCTGTTCCCAATGGTCGAGCATCGTCCGGCGGGAGAACTCAAAGTCGCGCGCCCCCGATTCCCATTCGCGCGAGCGATAGATCAGGTGGACGATATTCACCGAGCCCACGTCGATCATCTTGCGCACCGCCTCCGCCTGGGGGAGCGCCGCGAGCTCCGGCGGCAACGCGTTCAGCAGCCGCGCGACGAGATGATGCTCACGCCGGAGCCGCAGATACTGGTCGGTCACCTGGCGCGTCCGGCTGGAATATTGAATGTCCTTCTGGCGCGACCAGACATCGGTCAGGGTCTTCGGCCGCGGCCCCTCCGCCGGGAACAGGTCACACTGGAACACCAGCATGTCGCCCTCCTGGTGGTCCAGAATGTGCGACAGCGGCGTATTGCTGACGATGCCGCCGTCCCAGTACCAGCGCCCGTCGATCTCCACCGGCGGCAGGCCGGGCGGCAGCGCGCCGGACGCCATGATATGACGCGCGTCGATACGCCCCTTCCAGCGGGGATTGCCGGTGCAGAAATATTCGAAATTGCCGCTTTCGACATCGACCGCGCCGACCGAGAGCCGCACCGGACCGTCATTGACGCGGTCCCAGTCGACGAGCTCGTCGAGCGTGTCCCTGAGCGGCGTCGTATCATAGAAACTCGTCGCCTCGCGCGACCCGTCGGGGGCGAGGAAGGCCGGCAGGCTGTTGGGCCGGAACATGCCCGGCACGCCGAACGCTGTCACCACCGACGCCGCCGCGAGATGGGCAAACTCGCGAATCGTATCATTTTCGGGGAGAACGAAGTTCGGCATCCCGCCGCTCAACCGTTCCCAGAAGCGACGAAGCTTCGGCACCACCTGCTCGGGTGGATTGCCGGCCACGATGGCGGCGTTGACGGCACCGATCGAAATGCCCGCCACCCAGTCGACTCGGATACCCACGTCGAGCAGCCGTGCGAGAACGCCCGCCTGGAACGACCCGAGCGCTCCGCCCCCCTGGAGCACGAGGGCGACATTGTCAGGCAACGGCAGGTTGCGGCGCGAGGCGGGCATGTCCATGCTGCAGTGCAATAGACGAACTGGGTGCGCAGTTCCACCATCTCCGTCCGCGCCGTACCAGATTTCAGAAGATGCAGCCTTCCGTGCGCCATCGCATTTCCCTAGGCTGGAATGGCAGCGGGTGGCGCGGTTTGCCACCCCGGGAGACACCATGCGGCTCGACGACGAACGCGAAAGCACCCATTACGAGGTTCAGACAGGCGGCGGTCGCGGCTTCGGCGGCGGCGGTGGCGGCGGTATGCTGGGCATGCTGCTGCCGATGGTGGCATCGCGCTTCGGCTGCGGCGGAGTCGCGGTGCTGCTGATCGTGATGGCGCTGACCGGCGGGCTGGGCAATCTGGGTTCGCTTGTCGGCGGACTCGGCAGCGGCGGCGCACCGCAGGAGCAACGGACAGGCAATCCGGGCGAGCTGACCGACGTGCAGCGCTGGTCGCTGCGCGTCCTCGGCTCCACCGAACGGACCTGGGACCAGCTCTTCCGTGCGCAAGGCCAGCAATATGTCCCGCCGACCCTCGTATTCTACACGCAGAGCGGCATGTCGGGATGCGGCGCGGCGCAGTCAGCCATGGGCCCCTTCTATTGCCCCAACGACAAGCGCATCTATCTCGACACCAGCTTCTTCGACGAGCTTCGCCAGCGGTTCGGTGCGCCCGGCGACTTCGCCCAGGCCTATGTCATCGCGCATGAGGTGGGCCACTATATCCAGGACGCCACCGGCACGCTGGCCGAAGTGAACCAGCAGCAACGCCGCGCCGATTCGGCCGAGGCCAACGCATTGCAAGTCCGGGTGGAATTGCAGGCCGATTGCTATGCTGGCGTATGGGGCCGGGAAACGGGACTGATGGAGCCGGGTGACATTGAGGAAGGCCTGCGCGCCGCCAATGCCATCGGCGATGATACGTTGCAACGCAACGCGGGCCAGCGGCCGGTGCCCGACAGCTTCACCCATGGCACCAGCGAGCAGCGCATGGAGTGGCTCAAGAAAGGGCTGGATTCGGGTGACCCGGCGGCATGCGACACCTTCGGCGGCGCTGTCTGATCGGACGATTGCAAACTATGCAATCGTCCACACGCTCTTCGCACTTGCAACAATTCCCTCCCGGCCGTAACTCTGGCCCTGCCTTTCAGGCATCCTCTCCTAAAACTCCAAGCCTCCCGTTTTTGCGGGGGGCTTTTTTTTGTCACAAAAGCACGCTAGGAGACGCGAGCCGAAGGGATTTTAAGAGATAATTGGAGAGGTGCCGCCGGTAAGACCGGCACATCCCTACCGGCATCGGGGGATCGAGCCGCAAGCCTCTTCACCGGGGTAGCGCTCTCCCCCGCTTATTCTCAACGAGCAGACGTCAGCCGCCGCAACGCACCCGCGCTGCCCCGTTGCACCCCGTTCGTGGCTGCTACCGAATCCTGTAAGCCGAAGTCACCAACCCGCCGGCTCGACGCGCATAGTCGTCGCCGATCGGTCGGATTGTGCTGTACGATATCGACGCCGGCTGCCCGTGGAAGCCGGCGTCAGGCCTGTCTCAATACACCCGCGCCTTCGGCTTGATGTACTCCGCCTCGTCCGTCAGCGTGTAGTCGTGCACCGGACGGTAATCGAGCGTCACCTTGCCGCCCGAACCACCCCAGCCTTCGAACCAACTGATGGTGTGCTTCATCCAGTTCGCGTCGTCGCGGTTGGGGAAATCCTCGTGCGCGTGGGCGCCGCGCGATTCCTGCCGGTTGTTGGCACTCTCGATGGTGCAGATCGCCTGCGACATCAGGTTGTCGAGCTCCAGCGTCTCGACCAGATCGGTGTTCCAGATCAGCGAACGGTCGGTGACCGCCACGTCCTCGAGCCGCTTGTTGACCTTCTGCATCAGCTCGACGCCCTCGGCCAGCAGCGCGCTGTCGCGGAACACGGCGGCATGCTTCTGCATCGTGCGCTGCATCTCGCCGCGGATTTCGGCCGTCGGCGTTCCACCGCTGGCGTGGCGGAACTTGTCGAGACGGGTGAGCGCCAGATCGGCCGCATCCTTGGGCAGCGGCTTTTGCGAGGCGTTGGGCTTGAGCGTGTCGCGCAGGTGAAGCCCCGTCGCGCGCCCGAACACCACCAGATCGATCAGCGAGTTGGAACCGAGACGGTTGGCACCATGCACAGACACGCAGGCCGCCTCGCCGACCGCGTACAGGCCGGGAACGATCACTTCGGGGTCGTCGCCGACCTTGGTCACCACCTGGCCATGATAGTTACAGGGAATGCCGCCCATATTGTAGTGGACGGTCGGAGACACCGGCAACGGCTGGCGCGTCAGATCGACGCCCGCGAAAATCTTGCCGCTCTCGGTGATCCCCGGCAACCGCTCGGCCAGCACCTTGGGGTCGATATGGTCGAGGTGGAGGAAGATATGGTCCTTGTCCGGACCCACGCCCCGCCCTTCGCGGATTTCCAGCGCCATCGACCGCGACACGACGTCGCGCGAGGCGAGGTCCTTGGCCG
>CAZHGR010000088.1:0-12692 GCA_964532255.1 uncultured Sphingobium sp. | reverse complement strand
AATCGGCGTGATCGGCGAGGACGATGCGGTCGAGATGCTTCAGCCGCGCGCGCCTGTGGTCACGATCATTGGCCATGTCGATCATGGCAAGACGTCGCTTCTCGACGCGCTGCGCGGAACCGCAGTGGTCGCCGGTGAGGCTGGCGGAATCACCCAGCACATCGGTGCCTATCAGGTGAAGACCAAGGACGGCGACGTGCTGACCTTCCTCGACACGCCGGGCCACGAAGCCTTTACCGAGATGCGCGCGCGCGGTGCCAATGTCACCGACATCGTGGTGCTGGTGGTGGCCGCCGACGACGGGCTGATGCCGCAGACGATCGAGGCGATCAACCATACCAAGGCGGCGGGCGTGCCGATGATCGTCGCGATCAACAAATGCGACAAGCCCGAGGCCAATCCGCAGAAGATCCGCGAACGCCTGCTCGAGCATGAGATCGTCGTCGAGGCCATGTCGGGCGACGTCCAGGACGTCGAGGTGTCGGCGCTGAAGCGGACCGGCCTCGACGATCTGATCGACAAGATCCTGCTTCAGGCCGAGCTGATGGAGCTGAAGGCCAACCCCGACCGCGCCGCCGAAGGCGCGGTGATCGAGGCGCAGCTCGACAAGGGGCGCGGCCCGGTCGCGACGATCCTGATCCGGCGCGGTACGCTGAAGGTCGGCGACAATTTTGTCGTCGGTGCGGAAAGCGGCAAGGTCCGCGCGATGGTCAACGACAAGGGCCAGAATCTGAAGGTCGCGGGACCGTCGATGCCGGTCGAGGTGCTCGGCCTGTCAGGCGTGCCTCATGCCGGCGACATATTGTCGGTCGTCGAGAGCGAGGCGCGTGCCCGCGAGGTCGCGGCCTATCGCCAGGAGCAGGCGACCCGCAAGCGGACCACTGCCGCACCGACCAGCTTCGAGCATATGTTCTCGGCGCTCAACACCACCCAGATCGAATATCCGGTCGTGGTGAAGGGCGACGTCCAGGGATCGGTCGAGGCGATCGTCAATTCGCTCAACCGTCTTTCGACCGACGAGATCAAGGTCCGCGTGCTGCATTCGGGCGTCGGCGCGATCACCGAAAGCGACGTGACGCTGGCGGCTGCTTCACGCGCACCGCTGATCGGTTTCAACGTGCGTCCCAATGCCAAGGCGCGTCCGCTCGCGGAGCGCGACAAGGTGTCGCTGCGCTATTATGACGTGATCTACGACCTGATCGAGGAAGTCCGCAACGAAATGGCGGGTCAGCTCGGTCCCGAGCGGATCGAGACGGTTGTCGGCCGTGCCGAGGTGCGGGAAATCTTCCCCGCCGGCAAGAAGGACAAGGCGGCCGGTCTGCTCGTCGTCGACGGTGTCATCCGCAAGGGCATCAACGCGCGTCTTACCCGCAACGACGTCATCGTCTCGCGCACGACCATCGCGTCGCTGCGCCGGTTCAAGGACGACGTGGCCGAAATCCGGGCGGGGCTGGAGTGCGGCGCGGTGCTGCAGGACACCAATGACATCAAGCCGGGCGACATGCTCGAACTGTTCGAGGTCGAGGAGCGCGCGCGGACGTTGTAGAGCTACGCATGGCAGGAAGGCCCGACCCATTGCTCCTCCCCGGAACGGGGAGGTGGCAGTCCGCAAGGGCGGACGGAGGAGCCGGACGGCTGGCTCTGCTCCCCCTCCACCACCCTTCGGGCGGTCCCCCTCCCCTTGCAGGGGAGGAACTGAGAACGCGATTCCCGCTCGGTCATCCGGTTACACGGCAACATTTGTTCCTGTTGCTCATGGCCGTTGTCGCGAGCATTGCTGCCTCCGTGCCAGCTCTATACGCCCAGCCCACCGAACCCATCGTCATCGCGCACCGGGGCGCAAGCGCCTACCGGCCGGAGCATACGCTTGCCGCTTACGAACTGGCGATCGAGCAGGGCGCTGACTTCGTCGAACCCGATCTGGTTGCCACGAAGGACGGCGCGCTGATCGCGCGGCATGAGCCCTATCTCGGTGGCGACAATCCCGACTTTGCTGGTGCCGATTCGACCGATGTTGCGAGCCGGCCCGAATTTGCCGAGCGCAAGCGCACGCTGGTCATCGACGGCGTGACGCTGACCGGCTGGTTCGCAAGCGACTTCACGCTTGCGGAGATCAGGACGCTTCGCGCGCGCGAACGATTGCCCGCGCTCCGGCCGGGGAGCGCTGCCCACGACGGCCGCTTCGCCATTCCCACGCTGGAGGACATCATCGCCCTCGTCCGTGCGGCGGAGGCGAGGACCGGGCGCATCATCGGCCTGTATCCCGAAACCAAGCATCCGCACTGGCATACGGGCATCGGCCTTCCGCTCGAGGAACGGCTGGTCGCGATCCTTCACGCCAACGGCTTCGACGCGGCCGATGACGCGGTCTTCATCCAGAGCTTCGAGGTCGGCAATCTCCAGAGGCTCAACCAGATAACCAGGATCCGCCTCGTGCAGCTCATGGGCGGGGAGGGTGCCCCGGCGGACTGGCAGGCGGCGGGCGACCGGCGCGGCTATGACTGGCTGGCGAGCCCGGAGGGGCTGGCGTTCGTCGCGACCTATGCCGATGCGATCGGGCCGAACAAGGGGCGGGTCATTCCGGTCGAGAGCGGCCGGCTGGGTGCGCCCACGCGGCTCGTCGCCGATGCGCATAACGCAGGGCTGCTCGTCCATCCCTATACCTTCCGGCCGGAGGACGCATTCCTGCCGACAACTCTCGCGGGCGACGACGCGGCGGAGCTTCGCGCCTTCCTCGCCTCGGGGGTGGACGGCTTGTTCGCCGATGCGCCCGACCGGGCACGCGCGGCGATGCGCTCCGACTCGCAATGACAGCGTCGCGCGGCTATGTGGAGCCGATGTCCGGCCAGCGTCCAGATCAGGGTCCCAGCGTCCGCACGCTCCGCGTGGGGGAGCAGGTGCGCCATATCCTCTCCGAAATCCTCCAGCGCGGCGATGTTCATGACGACGTGCTGACCCGCCATCTCGTCAGCGTGACCGAAGTGCGCATGACCCCGGACCTGCGCCACGCAACCGTTTTCGTGAAGCCGCTGCTCGGTCAGGACGAGGAGGCGGTGCTGAAGGCGCTGCGCACCAACACCGCCTTTCTTCAGCGCGAGGTCGCGACGCGGGTGAAGCTGAAATATGCCGCCCGGCTGAAGTTCCTGGCCGATGAGAGCTTTGACGAAGGCAGCCACATCGAGTCCCTGCTGCGCGACCCGCGCGTGGCGCGCGATCTCGAACAGGATTGATCCGGTTCAGTTCACGCTCAGAGAGCGTCATGTACCGTCGCGCTACAGGCAAGCGATGGAGATGATCATGACCTCAAAGCGCATGTGGGCCGCGACCGCCGCAGCATTGGTCGTATTCGGCGCATCGGGTGGCATACAGGCCGCAGAACGCGCGCTGGAAGCCGAAACGCAGCAGAACGCCGCCCCCGCCGAAGCCAGCATTCCGTTCGTCAATCATGGCAGCATCCGCAACTGGCGGGCCGACGGGCGTGACGCCGTGTACGTTCAGGACGTGTCGGGCAAATGGTATCGTGCGACGCTCATGGGCAACTGTACCGACCTGCCGTTCGCCGAGGCGGTGGGTTTCGACGCGGGCGCTATCGGCCGCCTCGACAAATTCTCCTCGGTGATCGTCCGCGGTCAGCGTTGCCCCTTCACCTCCTTCGTGGCCAGCGCAGCGCCACCGTCGAAGAAGGACAAGGCGAAGAAAGAGGCTACGGACCAGCCCGTCTCCAGCTAAGGCCCTTGCCCTGACGCAACAAAAGCGCTCCTCCTGAGTTGGACGAGTGCGGGCGTGCGCCCAATGACAAGAATATCTATTGGGGCGCCATGCAGGCATCAGGTCCAGCGACAAGTTTGCGTGGCGGCGCTGTCCGGTCGGGTTCGGCCGGGACAGCGGCGTCGTGTCTGGCCCTGTGCGTCATGGCGGGATCGCTCGCCGTGCCAGCCCTTGCTCAGAGCACGGATGCCGCTCCGCCCCTCCTGGCACCTGCGACCGGCCCCGCCGATCCCATCATCGCCGACGAGGAGTTCGACGCGGCCATCCCGCCGATCGGCGATGTGGACGCGCCCTTGGGCTCGGTCGGCGACTGGCAGGCCGAGCAGCAGCGGCTCGACGCGCAGCAGCGCGCGGCATCGCCAGCGGACAGCAGCGCGACGTTCCCCGCAGCGCAGGACGGCGATCCGGTCGAGGCGCTGCCCGATCCGCCGATCAACGACCCGCAGATCGACGATCCGCTGCCGCCGCTCAATGCCTTCGATGTCGAGCCCTTCGACGAGAGCCAATATACCGAGGCGGATGATCAGGGCGCGGGCGATGTGCGGTACAGCTATCGCATCGAGGGGCTGGATGGTGCGCGCGCCGAGGGTGACATCGAGCCCGTCGATCCGGGCGAAATTCGTGCCCGCTTCGCCGATCTTTCGGCGCTGGAGGATGGCGATGGAAAGGCCGCGAACGGCGCGATGGTGCGCGCGCGCATGGCCGAGGACCAGCAACTGCTCCTGGATCTGCTGTCGAGCGAGGGCTATTTCGACGCGACGGTCAACGGCGACGTGAAGCTGCCGGAGGACGGCGGCCGGGGACCGATCGAGGCGATCCTCTCCGTCGTTCCGGGTCCCCGCTATGTCTTGGGCAGCATCCGCTTCGATTCGCCCCTGCTCGTTCCACCGGGCCTGATCGCCGACGCCTTCGTTCCCAAAAGCGGCGAGCCCATCGTGGCCGAGCGGATACTGGCGGCAGAGGCGAACATCGCGGTCCAACTGCCGGAGGAAGGCTATCCGTTCGTCACGATTGGCGAGCGCGACATTCTCCTCGACGCGCAGACGCGCTCCGGCGACTACACGCTGCCCGTCGCGCCGGGGCCGCGCAGCGTCTATGGCGACATCGTCATCGCGGGCGCGAACCCCGTCTTCGAACCCGATCACATTGCCGACATCGCCCGTTTCGAGCGGGGCGAGCTGTACGACAGCCGGATGGTCGACGATCTGCGTCAGGCGCTGGTGGCGACCGGCCTGTTTTCGGCAGTCGCCGTGGACCCGCAACCGAGCGGCGTTGCGGCCGGAGACGGCACCGAATTCGCGACCTTGCGGGTTACGCAGGAGGAAGGTCCGCAGCGTACGCTGGCGGGGCAGGCCGGCTATGGCACCGGCGAGGGCTTCAAGCTCGAAGGGAGCTGGACCCACCGCAACCTCTTCCCGCCCGAGGGCGCGCTGATCGTCAATGCGACCGCGGGCACGCAGGAGCAGGGGGCGGGCGTCAGCTTCCGCCGGTCGAATGCCGGCAGCCGCGACCGGACCGTCGAACTGAGCCTCGATGCGCGCCACAGCGATTTCGATGCGTTCGAGGCCTATACGGGTCGGCTTGCCGGACGGATCAGCCGTCTCAGCACGCCGATCTGGCAGAAGACATGGAGCTGGAGCTACGGCTTCGAACTGCTGGCGTCGATCGAGGAAGACTACGACTTCGCGCTCGGCCGGCGGACCGACGACGTCTATTATATCGCCGCGCTGCCCGCGATGGTGACATTCGACTCCTCGGACTCCTTGCTCGATCCGACGAGCGGTTTCCGCCTGTCGGCGAACGTCTCGCCCGAGGCATCGCTCGGCACGGGGACGCAGACCTATGGCCGCATCCGGCTCGACGCCACGGGCTATGTGCCGGTGGGCGACGGGTTCGTCCTTGCGGGGCGGACGCGCGTGGGGGCGATCCTCGGCGCGGGGCGTGACCGGATTGCGCCGTCGCGGCGCTTCTATGCCGGCGGCGGCGGTTCGGTGCGCGGCTTCGGCTATCAGGAATTGGGACCAAAGGACCCCGAGGACCGTCCCATCGGCGGGCGAAGCCTGGTCGAGGCGGCGGTCGAGGCACGCTATCGCTTCGGCAACTATGGGATCGTCGGTTTCGTCGATGCGGGTCAGGTCTATACCAGCGACCTGCCGCGCTTTTCCGACTGGCGCTTCGGCGTCGGCATCGGCGGCCGCTTCTACACCAACTTCGGGCCGATGCGGCTCGACGTAGCGACGCCCATCGGGCGCAAACCCGGTGAATCGCGCGTGTCGATCTATATCTCCATCGGACAGGCGTTCTGATCGTGGCGGGTCCGGAAACCGAACCCTTGGCCGACCGCCCCGTGGAGGAGGAGGTGGTGGTCGCCCGCCGCAATCGCTGGCCGCGGCGAATCCTCCTGACACTGATCGGCATTCTTGCCGTGATCCTCGCCATCGTCATGGCGGCCTATGTCTGGCTCGGCACCGACAGCGGGCGCGGTTTCGTCAAGAAGCAGATCGAGGCACTGGCGCTGGAGAACGGCCTGCGCATCCGCATGGGCAGCATCGAAGGATCGATCTTCGGCGCGATGCGGATCAACGATCTGGTCCTGCGGGATCCCAGCGGCGTCTTCCTGACCGCACCTCAGGTGAATCTCGACTGGCGGCCGCTCGGCTATGCCAATGGCCATGTCGATATCCGCTCGCTCATCGTGCCGAGCGCGCGCCTCTACCGGCTGCCGCAGTTCAACGAGACCGCGCCCATCGATCCCGACGCGCCGCTGCTGCCCGATCTCGACATCGATGTGGGGCGGCTGGAGGTCCGGCGGCTGCGCATCGACCCGCCGGTGAGCGGCCGGGCGCATCTGGTGAACTTGTCGGGCAAGGTCCATATCGCCGACGGCCGCGCACAGCTTTCGGCCCGCGCCGATGCGCTGAGCGCGCCGGGTGTTGCGGGCGGCGACCGCATGGCGATCGTGCTGGATGCGGTGCCCGACGAGAATCGCCTCGATGTCGAAGCGCGCGTTGCCGCTCCCGGCAACGGGCTGGTGGCGGGGCTTGCCGGTCTCGATCGCCCCTTCGATCTGGCGCTGACGGGGAACGGCAATTGGGACGCCTGGAACGGGCGGCTGACCGGACGGAGCGGTGGCGATCAACTCGCCAACCTGGCGATCCGCGCGCGCGACGGCACCTTTCGCGTCGCGGGTGATGCGCGTCCGGGCCTGTTCCTCGCCGGCCCCGCGCGCGGGATGCTCGAACCGCTGACCCGCATCGACATGACCGCGATGGTCGAGCGCGACCGCCGCGTCCGATTGCAGGGCGGGGTTCAGAGCGACAATTTCATCCTTGGCACCAAGGGGCTGGTCGATCTGGGGCAGAGCAGCATGCAGGCGCTCACCATCGACTTCCAGTTGCTCAAGCCCAGCGTAATCGCTGAAAACCTGGGCGGCGCGGGATTGAACGCCAAGGTGACTCTCGACGGCGCGTTTGCCAGCCCGCGAATCCAATATGCCGTCAATGCCGCGCGCGCGAGTTTCGGCGAAACCGTGATTGACGGCCTCTCCGTATCGGGCAGCGCCGCGCTCGACGAGGAGCGCTGGGTCATCCCTGTCTCGGGTCGCGCTCGCCGCATCACCGGGGTCAATGCCAGCGTCGAGCCTTTGCTGACCAATGTCCGCATCGACGGCGACCTTGCCTTTGCCGACGGACGGCTGCTGTCGGACAATCTCAGGCTGGTCAGCGACCGGATCAACGCGACCGCTGTCGTCGTCGCCGATTTGAACGAGGGCACCTACACCGGCGGTCTTCAGGGGCGCGTCAACGGCTTTCAGGTCGACAGCATCGGCATCTTCAACCTGCAGAGCGATGTTGACCTGAAGACCGCCGCCAACGGAGGCTTCCGGCTGGCGGGCCGGATCACGGCGCGCTCGACGCGATTGCTCAACGACGGAATCCGTACGTTCCTGGGCGGCGATGCGGTGATCGTCGCCGATGTCGGCTATGGCAGCGACGGCGTCGCCACGGTCGACCGGCTGAACGTCGCCGCGCCCGAGTTCCGGCTCACCGGCGGCAGCGCGCGCTATGGCTCCGACGGCCAGATCCGGTTCAGCGGGCGCGGTTCGTCCGATCAATATGGGCCGCTGGGGGTCGAGGTCACCGGCACCGTTGCTCAGCCGCTGGTGCGGATCGCCGCCGCGCGGCCGGGCCTTGGCGTCGGACTGGTCGATGTGACTGCAACCGTTCGCGGCAATGACGGCGTCTATGCCGTGAGCGCGGAAGGGGCGAGCGACTATGGTGCCTTCACCGCCGATGTCGATGTCGCCACCGGCGGGCGGCTTGCCATTGCGGTCAATCCGGGCACGCAGTTCGCGGGTGTGGGCCTGACCGGCCGGGTCGAGCAGACGCCTGCCGGTCCCTTCGCGGGAACGCTCGATGCAAACGGATCGGGCATCAGCGGCACCGTCGCTTTGTCGTCGCAGGCGGGAGCACAGCGCGCGCTCGTGCGGCTGGCGGCAAGTGGCACCAGCCTGCCGGGCCCCGCAGGTCTCTCGGTCCAGCAAGGCTATGTCAACGCCGACATTCTGATGACGGAGCAGCCGCAGGTCATCGCTGACGTCCGCCTTGCAGGCGCCCGCCTGGGTGAACTGTTCATCAGCGCCGCCCGCGCCGCCGTCGACTATCGGGAGGGCCGGGGTCAGGCGAAGCTGCTGGTCGAGGGGCGGGCGCGCTATCCGTTCCGCATGGCGGCGAACGGCATCATGCAGCCCGACCTCTGGCGGCTGGCGCTTAACGGCCGCATCAACGGCATCGACGTGGTGACCAATAGCCCCATTCGCGTGGTGCCGGACGATGGCAGCTACCGGGTGCTGCCGTCGACCTTGCGGATCGGCGATCAGGGTTCGGTGCAACTGGCCGGCGACTATGGCGAAGGGATGTCGATCCAGAGTCGGCTGAACGGCGTCAATCTGGCGCTCCTCAACCCGTTCCTGCCCAACATGGGCATCGGCGGCGTGGCGAGCGGGAGCCTCGACTTCGCGCAGGAATCCGCATCAGCCTTTCCGAGCGCCGACGCGCGCCTGACCATCAGCAACTTCACCCGTACCAGCCTGGCGGCCGTGTCGATCCCGGTCGACATCCATGTCGTCGGCCGCCTGCTGCCCGACGGCGGCAATGCGCGGGCCATCGTCCGCCGGCGGGGTGCGGCGATCGGGCGGATGCAGGTCGACCTTCGCCCGCTGGGGCCGGGAGCCGGAAGCTGGACCACGCGCCTGCTCGCGGCGCCCTTGTCGGGCGGCATCCGCTTCAACGGGCCGGCGGACGTGCTGTTCTCGCTCGCCGCTCTCCCCGACCAGAATCTGAGTGGTCCGGTCGGTGTCGCCGCCGACTTCACGGGCAGGGTGGCGACGCCCCAGCTCAACGGTGTCGTCGTTGCCAACAACCTGACCTACACCAACGCGCAATATGGCACGCGGTTGACGAGCATGCGGGTGCGCGGGCGCTTCACCAACGACCGGCTGCAGGTGCAGGAACTGACCGCGCGTGCCGGTGCCGGATCGATCAGCGGCAGCGGCTTCGTGTCGCTCAGCTCCGCGCAGGGTTTCCCGATCCAGCTCGGCCTTGAGCTCGACAATGCGCAGCTTGCGGAGGGACAGGATCTCGCAACACGCGCAACGGGCACCATCCGTGTCGTCAATGGTCCCGATCAGCAGCCGACCATCACCGGACGGATCACGCTTCCCGAAACCCGCTACCGCATCGTCCGCCAGGGATCGGTCGAGGTGCCGAGGCTCACCGGAATCCGCCGCAAACCGGTACCGGGGCGTGAGAAGATCACCGGCGATCCCGAACCGATCAGGGGCGTGCCGTCCAACTGGGCGCTCGACATCGACGTGGTCGCCGACAACCGGATCTATGTCAGCGGCATGGGCCTCAATTCCGAATGGGCGGCCGACATCCACGTCGGCGGCACCAGCGGCGCGCCCGCGATCACCGGAGGCATCGAGCTGGTGCGCGGAACTCTCGGCTTTGCGGGCCGCTCCTTCGACCTCGAAAGCGGGCGCATTCGCTTCGACGGCGGCCCGGCGGCCAATCCGACGCTGCGGATCGTCGCAACGGGCGATGTGGAGGACGTGACCATCAACGTCACGATTGCCGGAACCGCGCAGAACCCGGACATCTCGTTCACTTCGGTTCCGTCGCTGCCGCAGGACGAGCTGATGGCGCGCATCCTGTTCGGCAATTCGGTGGGCGAGCTGTCGGCGATCCAGGCGGTCCAGCTCGCCGCCTCGCTCAATTCGCTGCGCGGGAGCGGAGGCGGGCTCAACCCGCTCGGCGTGCTGCAATCCTCGGCGGGGATCGACCGGCTGCGCATCCTGGGCGGCGACGAGGAGACGGGCCGTGGAACCGCGGTCGCCGTCGGTCAGTATATAACCAACGATATTTACGTGGAAATCGTCACCGACGCCCGTGGCTACACCGCGACCCAATTGGAGGTCGCCCTGTCCAAGGCGCTGTCGGTGCTGAGCCAGGTGGGAACGCAGGGCACGACCAACGTCGGGCTGAGGTACCGGAAGGATTATTGATGCATCGTCCGCTCCTCCTCATCGGCTTGCCGCTGATCGCGCTGGCGGGCTGCGAAAGGGAGCCGGACTTCGACGAAAGCTACGCGGCGCGCGAGGCGGAGCTTCGGGCGAACGCCGACAGCATGCAGCAGGACCTGTCGCAGCGGATCGCCGCCTCGCGCGATGCGGCCCGTTTGATGGCCGAGGCGAACGCCGACAACGCGTCGCTGGCCAATGCGATGTCCGACGGAACTAGCCGATGACCGGCGATGCGGCACCGGCCGCTTTGGCCGACGACGGCCGCGCGGTCAGCCATGAAGAACTGACCACGCTCAGCCACAGCGTGCCCGGAGCTAAGCGCGAGTCGCCCTTTCACATGTCGCGTGGCACATGGTGGATCATCCTGAAGCGCGTCTATCTGATGATCGGCTTTCACAATCTCAGCCTGTTGTCGGCGGGGGTGGCCTTCTTCGCCTTTCTGGCGTTCGTTCCGCTGATCGCGTCGGTCGTGCTGCTTTATGGCCTCGTCGGCGATCCGCAGACGGTGGCCGACAGCATCGACCTGCTTGCGACTATCGCGCCGCCGGAGGTGCTGACGATCCTGCGCGACCAGTTGCTCGCGATCGTGACCAGCAGCAAGACGGCGCAGGGGTTCGGTCTGGCGCTGGCCCTGTTCTTCTCGCTCTACGGCGCCATGCGCGCGGCGACCGCGATGATCGCCGCGCTCAACATCATCTATGAGGAAGCGGAGACGCGCAACATTCTCAGGACGACGCTGGTGGCGGCCGCGATCACTGCCGGCATGGTCGGCGTCGCGGTCATCGGCATCATCGCCATTTCGCTGTTCGCCTATGTCCGCATTTTCCTGACGGGCTATCTGGGCGGAACCGCGTCGGCGCTGATCCAGCTTTCGACATGGGTGCTGGCGGGAGCGCTGGTGAGTTTCACCTTCGCGATGTTCTACCGCTACGCGCCCGATCGCCGGGCGGCGAAGTGGCGCTGGCTCTCGGTCGGGTCCGTCCTGTCCACGCTGCTGTGGGTGCTCATCTCGCTGGGCTTCGGCTTCTATGTCTCCAATCTGACCGACTATAACGCGACCTACGGCTCCTTGTCGGCGGTGGTCGTGTTCCTGATGTGGCTGTTCCTGTCGTCCTATGCGGTGCTGATCGGCGCCGAGGTGAATGCCGAGGCCGAACGCCAGACCTTCAGGGACACGACCGTCGGCCCCGACCGGCCGATCGGCGAGCGCGGCGCGGTCATGGCCGACACCGTGATCCTCGACGAGGCAAGCAAGGCAATCATGGAAAAGAAGCGACGCCGCGACGCCGAACGGCACGCCGGCCGCGCAGCGGGGTGAGGCGCGGTTGCGTCAGACCAGCGCGTCGTAGATGAGCTTCACGCCTGTCAGCAGCAACAGGACGTTCACCAGCAGCGAAAAGCGTTTCATGTCGATGCGGCGAACGATGAAGATTCCCGCGAACGACCCGATCGTCGCCACCGGGATCAGCATCGCCGCCACGGTGAGGTTGGCAGTATCCAGCTCGCCGAGCGCGACATAGGCAGGAACCTTTATCCAGTTGATCACGGCGAACAGCACGGCTCCGGTACCCGCGAACATGGCCGGGGCCATTCGGCGGTGCACAGCCCAGATTTGAAACGGCGGCGCGCCGGCATGGGCGATCTGGCTGGTGAGCCCTGTGGCATAGCCGAATAGCGGTGCCAGCCCGTCGGGTAGCTGCCGATGCGGCGACGTCGCGGGCCACCATTGGGCTGACAGCCGCCAGCCCGCGAAGGCGACGGACACGAGGCCGAGGGCGGCCATGATCGACAGCGTCGGCAGATACTCCGCAGCCGCCCAACCGGTCAGCACGCCGGCCACAGCGCCGGGCAGCATCAACGCCACCGTGCGACGGTCCCAGTCGCGCCGGAATGCCCAGACGCTGACGATGTCCTGCGATATCAGCACGGGCAGCAGCACTCCGGCGGCGAGCACCGGGCCGACCACGATCGCCAGCAGCGGCGTGGACACGGTTCCCATCCCGGCAAGTCCACCCTTGCCGAGTCCGATCAGCAGTCCCGCCAGCATCGCCACGGCCAGCGCAAAGGGCGACCATTCCGCCCCGATCAGCGCGGCGAGGGCGGTCAAGCGCCCCCGCGCCGTCCCAGCAGCCGCAGCCGCAGCGCGTTGAGCTTGATGAAGCCTTCCGCGTCGCGCTGGTCATAGGCACCGGCATCGTCCTCGAACGTCACGACCCGCTCGCTGTAGAGGCTGTTCGGCGACTTGCGGCCGACGACCTGCACCCCGCCCTTGTAGAGCTTGAGCCGGACGGTGCCCGACACCGTCTGCTGGCTGTGGTCGATGGCGGCCTGAAGCATCTCG
>CAZHGR010000087.1:0-12696 GCA_964532255.1 uncultured Sphingobium sp. | reverse complement strand
GCCCTATCTGTTCGGGGCGATGGGCATGACGGCGGTGGGCCGCGCGGCGGGCGACGTCGTCAAGGACGTTCGCGACCAGTTCGCGGGCGATCCGGGCATCATGGCGGGCACGTCGCGGCCCGACTATGCGCGCACGGTCGACCTCGTCACCAAGGCTGCGATCAAGGAGATGATCATCCCCAGCCTGCTGCCGGTGCTGGCGCCGGTCGTGGTCTATTTCGTGATCACGGCGGTCGCGGGCCAGCAGAACGGCTTTGCCGCATTGGGCGCGCTGCTGCTCGGCGTCATCGTCGGCGGGCTGTTCGTCGCTCTGTCGATGACGAGCGGCGGTGGCGCGTGGGACAATGCCAAGAAATATATCGAGGACGGCCACCATGGCGGCAAGGGCTCCGACGCCCACAAGGCCGCCGTGACCGGCGATACCGTCGGCGATCCCTACAAGGATACGGCGGGTCCTGCGGTCAATCCGATGATCAAGATCACCAATATCGTGGCGCTGTTGCTGCTCGCCGCGCTCGCGAATGGCGGCATCTAGGGAAAAGACCGCCAGCACGCCCTCCCAGAACAGAATAGGGGGGAGGATCGGCCCGGGAGCACGCTTCCGGGCCGGTTTTTTTGTGCGGCCGTGGAGTGGGTTTGCGCAAAGGCGCTGAGGACGCAGAGGGGTCTTTTCACGCGGAGACGCGGAGCAGGATGGGCGCGATGTTTCACCGCAGCTGCTGATCAATCTCCGTCCACCCGCGGCGACACCAAGGTGATGAGGGCGGCCTCGCCGCAAAGAGAACACTCTCCGCGTCTTTGCGTCTCCGCGCGAACAATGCTCTTCCCTTGGCGTCCTCTGCGCCTCTGCGCGAACCAAATTGCGCGCGCCGTCGATCCGCTTATAGCCATCGGCATGACTCCCGTCGCCCCCTCCATCGACCGCAGCCTTGCCGCGCTGTCAGCGCGCGGTCAGCGGCGTTCGCTCGAGCCGCGCGCGGGCATCGACTTCGCCTCGAACGACTATCTGGGCCTTGCCTCCGACCCCGCCATCGCGCGCGCCATTGCCGATGCCGTCGCTGAGGGCGTGCCGGTGGGCGCGGGCGGGTCGCGGCTGCTGCGCGGCAATCATCCCGCGCATGCCGCGCTGGAGGCAAAGGCGGCCGCCTTTTTCGGGAGCGAGGCCGCGCTGTTCTTTGGCAGCGGTTTTTCGGCCAATGCCGCGATGCTGGCGAGCCTGCCGGGGCGCGGCGACCTGATCGTCGCGGATGCGCTGATCCATGCCAGCGCGCATGACGGGATCCGCTTGTCGCGGGCAGAGCATGTGCTGGCGGCGCATAATGACGCAGCCGCCTTCGATGACGCTATCGGACGGTGGCGTGCCGAGGGCGGGCGGGGGACGCCCTGGATCGTTGTCGAGAGCCTCTATTCGATGGACGGCGATCTCGCGCCGCTCGACGACCTTGCCGCACTGGCCGACCGGCGCGAGGCGATGCTGGTGATCGACGAGGCACATGCGACCGGCGTCTACGGCCCGCAGGGACGGGGACTCGCCGCGCCTTATGAAGGCAGGGACAATGTCGTCGCGCTCCACACCTGCGGCAAGGCGATCGGGGTGGAGGGCGCGCTGGTGACCGGGCCGCGCGGCGTGATCGACCTGCTCGTCAACCGCGCGCGGCATTTCATCTTCTCGACCGCGCCGTCGCCGCTGATCGCGGTGGCGGTGAGCGCTGCCCTCGACCGCATGACGGCCGCCGACGACAGGCGCGATCGGCTCCGCGCGCTGATGGCGCATGCGGGGCGCGTGCTGTGCGCCCCGCTGGGGCTGGAGCCGCCGCAAAGCCCAATCCTGCCCATCGTGCTGGGCGGCGAACGACGCACCATGGCGGCGGCACGAGCCATACAGGCGGCGGGATATGACATACGCGGCATCAGGCCGCCCACCGTTCCCGCGGGCCAGTCGCGGCTGCGGATCACCCTGACGCTGAACGCGTGCGAAGCCGATCTCGACGCGCTGGCGCCGGTGCTGATGCGCGCGGTCGAGGCTCATCCATGAGCGGCGTTCTGGTCGTCACCGGCACCGACACCGACGTCGGCAAGACGGTCGTCGCGGCTGGGATCGCGGCGGCGCTCGGCGCGGCCTATTGGAAGCCGGTGCAGGCGGGCACCGATCCGGGTACCGACAGCGCCACCGTCGCCGCGCTGGGCGTGCGCGAGCTGATCCCGGAAGCCTTTCGTCTCGCGCTGCCCGCCTCGCCGCATCTGGCGGCGGAGAGCGAGGGGCTGGCGATCGACCCGGCGCGGCTGGCGCTGCCCGCATCGCCCCGGCCGCTGGTGGTCGAAGGCGCGGGCGGCGTCATGGTGCCGATCCGCCGCGATCCGGTCTGGCTCTATCTCGACCAGTTCGCCGCATGGCGCGCGCCCGTGCTGCTGGTGGCGCGGACGCGCCTCGGCACAATCAACCACAGCCTGCTGAGCATCGCCGCGCTCCGGTCACGCGGGGTGCCGATCGCGGGCATCGTCTTTTCGGGCGAGGCGAATCCCGACAATGAGCGGGTGATCCCCGTGCTGGGGCAGGTGCGCTGCTTCGGGCGGATACCGGTGCTCGATCCGCTCGACGCGGGGACGCTGGCGGCGGCGGTGGCGCAGTGCATCGACATCGACGGTGTTCGTGAGGTGATGCGGTGACGCTGTTTGCGCATGCGTGCTCCTGCGAAGGCAGGAGCCCAGGGTGGCAAGGCGCGACGGACAACCCTGGGCTCCTGCCTTCGCAGGAGCACGCCTTGCCGTGGGAGACTATCGCGCCGTGACCTCCCCCGTCTGGCATCCCTTCACCCAGCACGGCCTTGGTGAGCCGATCCCCGAAGTCATGTCGGCGTCGGGCGCGCATATCCATTGTGCGGACGGTCGCACGCTGATCGACGGCATATCGAGCTGGTGGGTGATCACCCACGGCCATTGCGAGCTCCGCATCGCCGCCGCCATCGCCGATCAGGCGGGCCGGCTCGACCAGATCATCTTCGCCGGATACACGCATCCGCAGGCGGAAGGGCTGGCACGGTCGCTGGTGGAGCTGGCCCCGCCGGGCCTGGCCCATGTGTTCTTCTCGGACAGCGGATCGACGGCGGTCGAGGTGGCGCTCAAGATGGCGCTCGGCCACTGGCACAATCGCCGCGAGCCGAGGCACCGCATCCTCGTCATGGAGCACAGCTATCATGGCGACACCATCGGCGCGATGTCGGTGGGGGAACGCGGCGCGTTCAACCGGCCCTATGCACCGCTGTTGTTCGATGTGGAGACGGTACCCTTTCCCGCGCCGGGAGGGGAACAGGTGACGCTCGACGCGCTCGACGCGCTGTGCGGCGCGCAGGATGTGCCCGCCGCCTTCATCGTCGAGCCGCTGGTGCTCGGCGCGGGCGGGATGCTGTTTTATGCTGCGGATATGCTGCGCAGCATGGCGGAGATTTGCCGCCGCCACGGCGTGCTGTTCATCGCCGATGAGGTGATGACCGGATGGGGGCGCACTGGAACGCTTTTTGCCTGCGATCAGGCGGGCGTCGCGCCCGACATTCTCTGCACCGCCAAGGGGATGACCGGCGGCATGATCCCGCTCGCCGCGACGCTGGCGAGCGCGGAGGTCTTCGCCAGCCATTGCACCGCCGACCGCGCCGACATGTTCTTCCATTCGTCGAGCTTCACCGCCAACCCCATCGCCTGCGCGGCCGCCAATGCGAATGTCGCGATCTGGCGGACCGAGGATGTGCGCGGGCGGATCGCGGCGCTCGGCAATGCCCTCGACGCCGGGCTGGCGAGCCTCTCGGGCCATCCCCGCCTGACCGGTGCGCGCCGCATCGGCGGCATCGCTGCGGTCGATCTGGCGGGTGCAGGAGAAGGCTATCTTTCGGACGCCGCGGTGACGCTTCGCGCGCATTTTCTGGAGGAGGGGCTGTTGCTTCGGCCGCTCGGTCCCACCATCTATGTCATGCCGCCTTATTGCACGGACGCGGACGATATCGCCCGCATCTTCGCCGCAATCGGCAACGCGGCCGACGCCATTCCTTGACGCCTGCCGCCCTCGCGCCTTTCCAAAGCGCGGGAATGAGGCTATGGCCCCCCGGATTCGAAGGATTTGACGGAACAGAATGGCAAAAGAAGAACTATTGGAAATGCGCGGACAAGTCGTTGAGCTGTTGCCCAACGCCATGTTCCGCGTGCGGCTCGAGAATGACCACGAAATTCTCGGCCACACCGCCGGCAAGATGCGCAAGAACCGCATCCGCGTTCTGGTGGGGGACGAGGTTCTGGTCGAGCTGACGCCCTATGACCTGACCAAGGGGCGGATCACCTATCGCTATATGCCCGGTCGCGGCGGCCCGGGGCCGAGCTGATCCCCGTTTTCTGAATGACCGCGCCGGAGCGCCCCGCGCCCGACCCTGCCGTCCGGATCATCCTCGCCTCGGCCTCTCCACGTCGCCTCGACCTGCTTGCGCAGATCGGTGTCGTGCCGCTGCGCGTGGACCCCGCCGACATCGACGAAAGCCCCCTCAAAGGCGAGCTGCCTGAGCCTTATGCTGCGCGTATGGCCGCTGAAAAGGCGCGCGCGGTCGCGCCGCGCCATCCGGGTGTCGCGATCCTGTCGGGCGATACGGTGGTCGCCTGCGGTCGCCGCATCCTGCCCAAGGCGGAGGAAGAGGCGACCGCGCGACGGTGCCTGATGCTGCTGTCGGGCCGCCGCCACCGCGTCCATTCGGCGGTGACATTGATCGCCGCCGACGGCACCGAGCGCCATCGCCTGTCGACCAGCATCGTCGCCTTCAAGCCGCTCCACCCGCACGAGATCGACACCTATGTCGCGGGCGGGGAATGGCACGGCAAGGCGGGCGGATATGCGATCCAGGGCGCGGCCGCGGGTCTCATCCGCTGGATGTCGGGGAGCCCTTCCGGCGTGATCGGTCTTCCGCTCTACGAAACGCGCGCCTTGCTCGTCGCCGCCGGGCTGATGGCCGAGGCCGGTCCGTCCAGCCATGGATGAGTGGCTGTACGAGGAGGGGATCGGCGAGACCCGTGCCGCGCTCGTCCGCAACGGCGACATTCTCGAAGCGCTGATCGAGCGCGAAGGCGGCGGCGCGCGCGCGGGCGCGGTGCTGTCGGGTCGGCTCGCCCGCACCATCATCCCGCGCCGCCGCGGCATCGCCCGGCTCGACGATGGCGAGGAGGTTCTGATCGAACCAATCCCGGCGCGCATCGCCGAGGGCGCTGCGATCCGCGTCGAGATTCTGCGCGAGGCGCTCGCCGAACAGGGGCTCGACGGCATTCGCATGAAGCGCGCCACCGGCCGTGTCGCCCCCGCCGGGACCGAAGTCCGCCCCGGCCCGTCGCTCCGCCAGCGGATCGAGGCGAGCGGGCTGCCCGTGCGCCTGTGCCGCGCGCACGAGGCCGACGCGCTGGAGGAAGCGGGCTGGAGCGCGCTGTGCGAGGAGGCGATGACCGGCGCGGTGAATCGCGAGGACGCATCGCTGCGCCTGTTCCCGACGCCCGCGATGCTGCTGATCGACGTCGACGGCGTTGCGCCGCCCGCGCAGCTCGGGCCGAAGGGCGCGAAACTTGCCGCACAGGCGATCCGTCGCATGGCGATCACCGGGTCGATCGGCATCGACCTGCCGACGATGAACAACAAGGACGAGCGGCTGATCGCCGCCGCACAGATCGACAAATATCTGCCCCAGCCGTTCGAGCGGACGGCGGTCAACGGCTTCGGCTTTGTCCAGATCATCCGGCGGCGCGAGCGCGCGTCGCTGATCGAGCTGCTGCGCGGGAATCCGGCGATGGCGCGCGCCATGGCGGTGCTGCGCGAGGGTGAGCGCGCCGACGGTGGCGCGGGGCCGTTGACGCTTCGCGTGACGCCGGAGGTCGGCGCACTGCTCCGCCGCCATCCCGAATGGCTCCAGCGGCTTGAACGAATGCGCGGCGCCGCGGTTGTGATCGCAGGCGAAAGCGCCGGCCCGATGGGAGACGATGATGCGCGGTAAGGACAATTGCCCCCTGTGCCGCAAGGCCGCCGACCCGCAGTTCGCGCCCTTCTGCTCGCGCGGATGCCGCGACCGCGATCTGCTGTCCTGGCTGGGCGAGGCCTACCGCGTGCCCGTCGCGCCCGAGGTCGAAGAGGATGACGACCGCCCCCGCGATACCGGCCCGGGCGACCGCGACGCGACATGAAAATGGTGCCGAAATGGGGCTGGACAGGCGCGGACCCGCGCGCCTATAGGCAACGCTCTTTCGCGCGGCAGGCCTGACGGCCCCCCTCTGCCGCGGACCCGTGCCCGGGTAGCTCAGTTGGTAGAGCATACGACTGAAAATCGTAGTGTCGGTGGTTCGATCCCGCCCCCGGGCACCATTTCCCTGTTCGCGATAGTTCGCTGACGGCTTCAAAACCCTCGGAAATCTGCTATATTTGACTCGGCTCCTGACCGCCGATGCACGCTATTGTCCGCGTGTAGCCGGGCAGATTGGGGGCCTTTATGGGGCCACTTTCGGAAAGGCCCCCAGTCGCAACGGGAAAAAGGCCCCCAACATGGCGCTGACGGACACGAATGTGCGGAATGCGAAGCCCAAGGAGAAAACCTACAAGCTGGGTGATTCCGGGGGCCTCTATCTTCAGGTGGAGCCAAAGGGCGGTCGCCTCTGGCGCGTGAAATACCGGATCGACGGCAAGGAGAAGAAGCTGGCGCTGGGGGCCTATCCCGCCGTCAGTCTGGCGCAGGCGCGAAAGGCGCGGGATGACGCCCGCAAGCTGCTGGCGGCAGGCATCGACCCCGCGCTGGAGAAAACCCGCCGCAAATTGCAGGCCAGCGTCGATGCGGGCAACACCTTCGACCTGATCGCGCGCGAGTATATCGCCAAGCGCACGGCGGAGGGCTGGAGCGCATCGACCATATCGAAGGCGGACTATTATCTGGAGCACTTCACCCCGACGCTGGGCAAGCTGCCCGTGTCGGACATCGCGCCGACCGACGTTCTGGCGGTGCTGAAGAAGGTGGAGAAGCACGGCAAGCTGGAGACAGCGCGGCGGCTGCTGCAATTCGCAAGCTCCGTCCTGCGCTATGCCGTCGCCACGGGGCGGCTGGCATCCGACCCGACCCGCGATCTGCGCGGCGCACTGACCGCACCCCGGCCGCAACATTATGGGGCCGTGACCGAGGCGGCGCGCGTCGGCGAGCTGTTGCGCGCGATCGACGGCTATCGCGGGCATTATCTGACGCTCTACGCGCTGAAGCTGGCCCCGCATGTGTTCGTCCGGCCGGGTGAAATGCGGTTCGCCCAATGGCCCGAGTTCGACTTCGACAAGGCGGTCTGGACGATCCCGGCCGGTCGCATGAAGATGCGCAAGCCGCATCATGTCCCGCTGTCCCGGCAAGCCATCGCGCTGCTGAAGGAGCTTCGTGAGCTATCGGGCGACCATGACGGCTATGTCTTTCCGTCGGTGCGCACGCGGACCCGCGCTATGTCCGAAAATACGCTGAACGCGGCCCTGCGGCGGCTGGGCTATGCCAGCGACGAAATGACCGCCCACGGCTTTCGCGCGATGGCGTCCACGCTGCTGAACGAAAGCGGAAAATGGCATCCCGACGCCATCGAGCGCGCGCTGGCGCACCAGGACAGCGACAATGTGCGTGCGGCGTATCATCGCGGCGCGCATTGGGACGAGCGCGTGAAGATGGCGCAATGGTGGAGTGATTATCTGGACATGTTGCGGAAGGGGGCGGACGTGGTGCCGATCGCGGCGGTACGGTAACGACATCTGGACAAACGAAAGCCGGTACGCTCTCATTGCGCGGTGGATACGAACTCGCGCGCGCAAATCCGTCTGATCCTTGAACATGAAGTTGATAGCGCGCGTCGCGCATATGCACAGCGCCTAAGAGAAATCTACGCTGATCATGTGGCGAAGGGCATGCTCAAGTCCGGAGCCACAATTCGGGTCGGCTTGCGGGCGCTTGAAGAGATCGCAAGTAAGCTGATCGCCGACTGTGCCGATAAGATCGCTGCGGTCTCGAAGCAGAGCGAAGCCTTCGCATTGTTTCGAGAAGCAATAGCGATGCACATGGCATACTTGGAAAATGAGGTGGAACCGCTAGCGGAGAAAGCGGGCGAGCGGCGCGATGCTGCGGGCTTGCCTGACAGCGGGATGATCGCCGCCATGATGAGCTTCAAGGAAATCAGCAAGCGGTTGGAGAGGCAACTGGAGCTTCACCGGTTCACCTTCACTGAGCCTGCGCCGATCACGGAGACTCTGGTGAAAATGAGCCCTTTGTTGGAAGCCTTGGCTGCAACCGAGAGTAAGCCCAAGGCTAAGAACAAAGGAGGGCGCCCACCGGCGCCATATTGGGACGATATGTGGGCCGACATTGCTGCCGCTCTCTACGCGGGCGATTTGGTTCCCAAGACCCAAAGCGAGATTGAGAACGCGATGATCCAGCTCATCGAGCGAGGCGGCTTTGAAGCTTCCACCAGCAACGTGCGAGCGCGGGCACGCAAGCTTTGGGACCGCCTGGGTTCGGCTGGCTGAGAGTTTCCGCCCCTTTTTGTCCGTTTTCGGCCGACTGAGATCAGGCATTCACCGATGCTTCCCTGCATCCGCTGGCACCCGCCAGCATCGCAGGAGCATGACCATGGACCGCATCGCCTACTCCATCAATGAAACCGCCCGCGCGCTGAGTCTCGGGCGCACGTCCATTTACGCCATGATCGCCGATGGCCGGTTGGAGGCGTTCAAGCTGGGTCGGCGCACGCTGATCAAGGCGGAGTCGATCCGCCGCCTGGTCGAGGGGCAGGGCTGACCGGCGATGTCCATCCACCGGGTCAACCCGAACCGGGTCAAGCTGCATCGCAGCTACAGCGTCGCCGAACTGGCGGATTGCGCGGGGGTTCACAAGAACACCGTTCGGCACTGGCAACGTGACGGGCTGGAGCCGATCGACCAGTGCCGCCCTATCCTGTTCCAGGGCGGAACCGTGCGGGATTTCCTCGCTAGGCGCAATGCCAGCCGCAAGTCGCCCTGTCCTCCGGGCAACTTCCCCTGTTTCCGCTGCCGTGCGTCGCGCGAACCGGCATTGGGCATGGTCGATTATGTGCCGCTGCGCGAAGCCTCCGGCAACCTGACGGCCCTGTGCGCGACCTGCGGCACGACCATGAACCGGCGCGCGCGGCTGGCCGATCTGCCCGTCATCATGCCCGGGATCGCCGTGCAAATCAGGGAAGCACCCGCACGCTTAATGGGGCGCGGCAATCCTTCCCTGAATTGTGACTTGGAAAGGCAGGACTGAACATGGCGAAAACCAACGCGGCGAACGAACGCATCAAGCGCGACTATCTGCGCTATCTCAAGGATGCGCGGGGCCGGGACGAGGCGACGTTGGACCGGGTGGCGAAGTCGCTGGCCCGGTTCGAGCAGGCAACCGGGATGAAGGACTTCAAGCGATTTCATCGCGAACAGGCGATGGCGTTCAAGCGCAAGCTGGCCGATGCGGACAGCGTGCGATCGGGGGGCAAGCTGAGCAAGGCCACTATCCTTTCGACCCTGCGCGACCTGAAGGCCTTTTTCGAGTGGCTGACGCACCAGCCGGGATTCAAGACCAAGATTGCCTATGCCGATGCGGACTATTTCAGCCCCTCGGAGAAGGACACGGCTATCGCCCGCGCGCGTCGGGACAAGGCGGTGCCGACGCCTGAACAGGTGGAGCGCGTCCTGGCCACGATGCCGTCGGGCACTTCGCTGGAGCGGCGGGACCGGGCGCTGGTGGCGTTCGCGGCGATAACGGCCGCGCGCGTCAATGCGTTGGCGTCGTTCCGGCTGGGCGACGTCAACCGGGCGGAGGGCTGCGTGGAGCAGGACGCGCGGCACGTCCGAACGAAGTTCGCCAAGAGCTTCCGCACCTATTTCATGCCGGTCGTCGGCGGCGCGATGGAGATCGTTGATGGCTGGGTTCAGGAGCTTGGCCAGGAGCATCTGCGCGGACCGTCCGATCCCCTGTTCCCCGCGACCGAGATCGGTCTGGGCGAGAATGGCGGGTTCCAGCCGGTCGGTCTCGCCCGCACCGGCTGGGCGACGACACAGCCGATCCGCGACATCTTCCGCCGCGCGTTCGAGGGCGCGGGGCTACCCTACTACAACCCGCACAGCTTCCGCGACATGCTGGTCCATCATGCGATGAAGCTCGACCTGACGCCGGAACAGATGAAGGCATGGTCGCAGAATCTGGGTCATTCGGACGTGCTGACGACCTTCACCAGCTATGGTCAGGTGCCGGTGCATCGGCAGGGGGAGTTGATCCGGGCGCGCAGTTCCGATGCCGCGCGCTCCAGCCCCGTGGCAGCTCTTGAGGCCGCCTTGGCCGAGTTGAAGAGGAGCGGCACACATTGCTGATCGCTCGCCCGGCGCGGTGCTGCGAGAGTGTAACTTCAAATTGGATCGATTCGGGAAATCAGAAAATGACGTTGTCGTTGCGCGCTGGCATTTGGCGATCTGACAGTTGGGGGATTTTGTGCTTACAGAACGACACAAAGAAATTGCGGGAAAAATCTGGGAGATCGCGAACCTGCTGCGCGGGCCGTATCGCCCGCCGCAGTACCGACTGGTCATGCTGCCGATGGTCGTGCTGCGCCGTCTCGATTGCGTGCTGGAGCCGACCAAGAATGCCGTGCTCGCCGAACATGCCCGCCTCATCGCCGCGATCGCCCAAAAAGAAGCCGTTCCGGGTTCGGATGGGTTTGCCGAGAGCTGCCCTTAATTCACGCTCTTCGCTTGCCTACAGGGCCTGTCACTGTAGCTTGCAGAATTACTATGTCAGGAGGCACTTTAGGAGCATGGTGGAAAGCTGACCACGTTAGCCTCCGTCAACTCAATGACCGGCGGAAGATTCAGCCTGATTCCTGCCCGTAAAGATGTCGTCCATGATCCTTCGGTTGATACTGTCGCTAACGATTGATTGGGTTACTTCGAGCGAAGGGGTCGCCCAGGCACCGCCATAGTCAGAGGTGCCATACGCGGTCGATTCCTGCGCACCGGCTGCTGAGGACAAACAAACGAACTGCGATAGGGCTGCGCCGACGAAAAAAAAGCATCCTCGTCAATTCATCATCTCCCGACGGGGACAAACCTGGCTTCACTGAGAACCATTGCGTCAAGATCAAGCCCCATCGCCTTTGCTCCCTGCCGGACGACTTTTCCAACGGAGGTACGCTGAGAAGCGTTGGCCGCGGCCTCTGCCGAGGCGCTGATCAGTGCAGCCTGCACCAGCAGGGCTTCGGCCAGCTCCTGCTTCTGGGAGGCTGACGCAACTGTGAAATCGGGGGTTGAAAGCAGCGCACGACTGACCTGCGCTTTGACGCCTTGCGCTTGGGCGCGGCTGGTTTGGCTACCTGTGATGCCGTGCGCGGCCTCCCAGGCGGTGATCCAGTAGACTGCGTATGCATCGGCAACGTTGTCAATTCGCAGACCTGTCGGGGCAAGTCCTTGTTCGAAGGCGGCAAAAATATCCGTCGAGGCAAAAAGCCGGGCCATCTGATCGGCATTTTCAGGGCTTTGTACACGCGTCCGCTTCACAAAGCCCGCAAGGTTGTGTTGCCGCACCTTAAGGTCGGGAGTATAGCCAAGCGCTGCAGGGTTTGCCTCTGGCGATCGCGCTTTGCGCGGTGATCCGGCTACTACCTGCTCTTCTTGCTTTGCAAGTGGCGCCCAAAAGGTCTCATTGCGGCGCATTGTATCCAGCATGCCAATGCCCGGAGTGCTGAGAAAACCGTCGAACATCTGTGCTGCGGCCGTGCTGCTAACAAGCGTGGCAGCGGCAAGCGTCATTATGAACCGGGCAGTCATGCGGCGCACCTTAGGGTGAAGCGCTGCCAGATCTCGACCAGTGCTGTGGTCAGTTCGGTCATCATCGCTTCGGTGTGCGAGGGGCCGGGGGTGAAGCGCAGGCGTTCGGTGCCGCGGGGCACGGTCGGGTAATTGATCGGCTGCACATAGACGCCGTACTCGGCGAGCAGGATGTCGGCGACCGTCTTGGCGCGAACCGGATCGCCAACCATCAGCGGCACGATGTGCGTGGTCGACGGCATGACCGGGAGGCCTGCATCGGCGAACGACTTCTTGAGGAAAGCAGCCGAGGCCTGCTGGCCTTCGCGTTCCACGCTGGACGCCTTGAGGTGGCGGACCGAGGCAAGCACGCCTGCGACCAGCACCGGCGAGAGCGAGGTGGTGAAGATGAACCCCGGCGCATAGGAGCGGATCACATCGATGATCTTGCGATCGGCCGCGATGTAGCCGCCCATCACGCCGAACGCCTTGCCCAGCGTACCCTCGATGATGTCGATACGGTGCGCGGCGTCATCGCGATCGGTAATCCCGCCACCGCGCGGGCCGTACATGCCGACAGCGTGGACCTCGTCGATATAGGTCAGCGCGTTGTACTTTTCGGCTAGGTCGCAGATCGCGTGGATCGGGGCGACATCGCCGTCCATCGAATAGACCGATTCAAACGCGATCAGCTTGGGCACCGACGGATCAGTCTCGGCGAGTAGCTCTTCGAGATGCTCGACGTCGTTGTGACGGAACACCTTCTTTTCCGCGTCCGAATTGCGGATGCCCGCGATCATCGAGGCGTGGTTGAGTTCGTCCGAGAAGATCACGCAGCCCGGCAGGATCTTGGCGAGCGTAGACAG
>CAZHGR010000086.1:0-12771 GCA_964532255.1 uncultured Sphingobium sp. | reverse complement strand
TCTACCAACTGAGCTATACCCCTGTACCGACGGAAGCGCGGCCATAGCTTGTCATCGCCGCGACCGCAAGCGGCTCGGCCATCGGGGCGGAACCGGCCTTCGCGCGGCTTGATGCCGACCGAAAGCACGGGCAAAATACGGCGGTCATGCACCACACCGTCATCGACCCGATCGTGCTGCTGCGCGCCTATGCGGTGGGGGTGTTCCCCATGTCGCATTCGGCGGACGATCCCGACATCTTCTGGGTCGAGCCGCGCCGCCGGGCGATCCTGCCGCTCGATGGCTTTCACCTGTCGCGCTCGCTCAGGAAGACGATCCGGGCCGGGCGTTTCACGGTTATGGCCGACAGCGACTTCGTCGGCGTGCTTCGCGCCTGTGCGGCCAGCGCCCCCGACCGAGAGGAGACCTGGATCAACCGGCCGATCTTCGAAGCGTCGCGGCGGCTGTTCGCGATGGGGCACGCCCACAGCATCGAATGCCGGGCCGCCGACGGTTCGCTGGTCGGCGGGCTTTACGGGGTGGCGCTCGGCCGCGCCTTTTTCGGGGAGAGCATGTTCAGCCGCCGGACCGACGCTTCCAAGGTCGCTTTGGCATGGCTGGTGGCGCGGCTGAAGGTGGGCGGGTTCCAGCTTCTCGACTGTCAGTTCATGACCGACCATCTCGCATCACTGGGCGCGATCGAGATTCCGTCGGGCCGCTATTCCGCGCTGTTGGATGAAGCCGTCTCGGGCGCGGTTCCCGGCTCGCCCGATATCGCGGCGGGCGACTTCGGGGCGCTGGACCGGCTGGGCGCGGGCGATCCCGGGGGCAGCATCGCGCCGTCCTTGCCGACCCGCGTGGTCGATGCTCCGGCTTCGGGCCATTCCATCGTGCAGCTCTTGACCCAGACATCGTAGATGGGGTGCTGGACGACATTATAGTCCGGCCGTTCCTTGAACAGCCAGCCGGAGAAAGCCCGGCGCCATTTGCCGTCGGCAGCGCCG
This sequence comes from uncultured Sphingobium sp., assembly GCA_964532255.1. Taxonomy (GTDB): domain Bacteria; phylum Pseudomonadota; class Alphaproteobacteria; order Sphingomonadales; family Sphingomonadaceae; genus Sphingobium. The sequence goes on along the minus strand of CAZHGR010000086.1, from coordinate 11,788 downwards.
CGCACGTCGAGCTGGACGAAGGCGCCGGTCGATGGCGGGCTTTCCCACGGTGCCGTGCGCTCGCAGGCGCGCAGGCGAATCACCGCCGACCCGATTCGTAGCGCCTGGCTCGGCCGCATGGTCAGGTCACGGGTCAGCCCGTTGCGCTTGTTGAGGAGGCCGAGCACCGCGACCCGCTGCGCCATCGGGGTTCCGGGCAGGTCGCGCGACGCGGCGATGCCCTGGCCCGATTCGATGATCTCGACTCGCCGTTCCTCGCTGCCGTTATGGATGGCGGAAGGGTCCCCGCCGCATGCGCCGAGCAGGAGGAGCAGGGGGCCGCACACCGCGCCGCCTGCGGCGATCCTCGGCGGGGTCATTGGGCGTCGGGCGTCCATGCCTCATAATCGCCGGTCGCCATCTGGCGGCGGCCTCCGGCGTCGAGCGCGCCGGCCGGACGATAGGCCTTGTCGGTGCCGGTCAGGTTGCCGGTCGATTCGACTTCCCAGATGCGCGCGGGCGGCAGGCAGCTTTCGGGAGGCCCTTCGATGCTGCCGTGAAGCCAGACATGCCATTCGGGCGGAACCCGGCTGGCGTCATTGGGGCCGTTGTAGATCACCCAGCGGCGACCGTCCTTGCCCTCATAATAGACATTGCCCAGATGATCGTCGCCCACCTTGCTGCCCTTGAGCGCGGTGTGGAGCGCCGTGCCGATGGTGGCCCCGTCCCACCAGGTGAATATCTTGCCGAGCCATCCCATGGAGGAAGCGCTTAGCCTTTGGCATGCGACGTTGGCAAGCCGGATCGGCAGAAGCGGTCATGGCGCGGGGCAGAAGGGTTTCACCTTCGTACCGCGATCCCCGCCCGCCGAACAATCGCCCCAGCGCACCCTGTCGCCAGCGGCAACGCCCAGTCGGGACGCGGTGCCACCCGCGATCTCCACCACCGCGCTTACCGGCTCGCCCGCGGACAAAGGGGTGCGATCGCCGGGCCGGCCGTGCAGGATCGCCGCGATCGTGCCGTCGGGCCGCACGAACAATAGGTCGAGCGCGAGCGGCGTGTCCTTCATCCAGAAGCTGGCGGTGCGCGGATAGGCGAAGGGGAAGAGCATGCCGCCGCCCTCGTCCAGACGACGGCGCTGCATCAGGCCGCGCTGTTGGTCTTCCTCGCTGCTGGCGACCTCGACATTGAAGCGCCGTTCGCCTGCCGACGTAACGATGACGAGCGGGACGGTGGGCAGGCTTGCCTCGGCGCGCGGCGTGTCCTGTCGGGGCGGCGCGGCGGGATCGCAGGCGCTAAGGGCCACAAGCAGAAGCGGAAGGAACCAACGGTGCATGGCTGGACTCGTCTGGGGATATGGCATCCGTTCGGTTCGAGCGCAGTCGAGAACCGCTGCGCCAACGTGTCTCGACTGCGCTCGACACGAACGGAGGGAGGATGGGTCATAGGACATTGGGCCGGGCGTAGGAAACACAGGTCGTCGGAGGGGGCTTTGCGTCAGCCCTCTTCACCATCGTCAGGCTCGGGCGGCACCTCGCCCGGCACAGCGTCGACCCACGCGCGGGCGGTCGCGAAATCATGGCCCGCGCGGACGAACGCCGCCACCTGCTTCTCACGCGCCGGACGGTCGGCGGGCGTAGCGGCATAGGGACCGACACGGCGGCGGCTGGCGAAGCGTTCGGCGGCGGCCCATGCCTCGCGCGCGGACAGCGATGCCGGGCCAGCGCGTTCTTCGGCGTCCACCCCTGCGGCGTTCAGCGCCTCTGCGATGCGGCGCGAGCCGTAACCCCGCCGCGCCAAAGCGTCGCTGCGGATCGCGGCGAACGCGGCGTCGTCGACATAGCGAAGCTCCGCAAGCCGGGCGACCACCGCGTCCACATCGGGCGGCGCGGTGCCGTCCCAGCCGCGTTCGCGCAGCTTGCGCCGCAGATAGTCGCGCAATTTGGCGCGTGTCGTCGCGAAGCGGGCGGCATAGCCGAGCGCCAGATTGTCGAGGCTTTCGCGGTCGAGCGGCGGTGCCGGAGACCGGGCGGAACGGGACGGGCGGGGCATCACGCCATCTTTATGCCATTTTCACGGTGAATGGAGGGGTCATGATCGGTGTATTCTACTCGCTTGCGCAGGCGCTTGCCTGCCGGTTCAGGGTCCGATCAGGGTCGCCAGACAAAGATAACGAACAAACGTCATGAGGATAGCCACCGTGTCCGACACTTCCTCTCCCGCTCTTCACCCCACCGCGACCGAAGACCGGCTGCCGCGCCGCTTCGCCGATTTCGCGACGCTGGGCGATGCGCTCGATTATGCCGCGCAGGGCGTGCGCGGGCTGAATTTCCACGATGCGAGGGGGAATCTCCGGCTCGCCTACAGCTATGCGCGGATGCGTGAAGATGCGCTGGCGGGTGCCCGCCGGCTGATCGGTCTGGGCATCGCGCCGGGCGACCGGGTGGCGCTGCTGGCCGAAACGGGCGAGCAGTTCGCGCAGCTCTTCTTCGCCTGCATCTATGCGGGTGCCTGGCCGGTGCCGCTCCCGTTGCCCACCAGCTTCGGCGGCAAGGACAGCTATATCGACCAGATCGGTGTCCAGATCGAAAGCTCCGACCCGGCGCTGTTGCTCTATCCCGGCGAACTGGCCGAGATGGCGGGCGAGGCGGCGACGCAGAAGGGCGTCAGGGGCCTCAGCTTCGACGACGTACTGGCCATCGTTCCCGCCGACGTGACGCTGCCGCAGGCGTCGCCCGACGACATCTGCTATCTGCAGTACAGCAGCGGATCGACGCGCTTTCCGCATGGCGTCGCGGTCACGCACAAGGCGCTGCTCGCCAATCTGGCGGCGCACAGCCATGGGATGCAACTGATCGGCAGCGACCGCTGCATCAGTTGGCTTCCCTGGTATCATGACATGGGCCTCGTCGGCTGCTTCCTGTCGGTGGTCGCCAACCAGATGTCGGCCGATTACCTCAAGACCGAGGATTTCGCGCGCCGTCCGCTGGCCTGGCTCGACCTCATCACCCGCAACACCGGCATGTCGATCAGCTATTCGCCGACGTTCGGCTATGACATCTGCGCGCGGCGCATGTCGGCGCAGCTTCGCGAGCAGAAGCGGTTCGACCTGTCGCGCTGGCGGCTGGCGGGTAATGGCGCGGACATGATCCGGCCCGACGTGATGCAGGATTTCGTCGACGCCTTCGCCGATGCGGGGTTCAGCCCGTCCGCTTTCCTGCCGAGCTATGGCCTTGCCGAGGCGACACTGGCGGTGACGATCATGCCGCCTGGCGAGGGGATCGAGGTCGAGCTGGTCGAGGAGACCGAGCTGTCGGGCGGGGAAGCCGCCAACGATCGGCCGCAGCGCTATCGCGCCATCGTCAACTGCGGCAAGCCGGTACGCGGCATGACCGTGGAAATCCGCGAGGAAGACGGCACCGTCCTGCCCGAGAAGGCGATCGGCAAGATCTGGACGACGGGCAGCTCGCTGATGACCGGCTATTTCCGCGATCAGGACGCGACCGACGCCTGCATGGCCGACGGATGGCTAGACACCGGCGACATGGGCTATCTGTCGAACGGCTATCTCTATGTCGTCGGCCGCGCCAAGGACATGATCATCATCAACGGCAAGAACCACTGGCCGCAGGATATCGAGTGGGCGGTCGAGCAGTTGCCGGGGTTCAAGCAGGGCGACATCGCCGCCTTCGCGATCACCACGCCGGGCGGCGAGGAGACGCCGGCGGTACTGGTCCATTGCCGCACATCGGATGACGTCGCGCGCGCACAGCTTCGCGAGGATATTCGTGAGCGGGTGCGCGCCGTCACCGGGATGAACTGCGTCGTCGAACTGGTCCCGCCGCGCACGCTGCCACGCACCAGCTCGGGCAAGCTCAGCCGGTCGAAGGCGCGCAACCTCTATCTGGCGGGCGAGATCGTCCCTTACGCCATCGCGGCGTAAAGGCGACGCCAGCGTGCCGTGATCAGGCCGCTAGCCGCCGCTCGATTGCGGTCCAGAGGCTGTTGAAAGCGGCGGTCGCCGGCGCAGCGGCGGCGAACGATCCCAGCGGCGCGCGGCGCGATGCCATCTGCTCGATCGCGCTCGCCATCGGTACGCGGGGCCAGTTGGGCTCCTCGGCCATCGCCTTCGTGTGAAGCGCCCGCCGACGGTCCACCATCGAGAAGACCGGCAGGATGGGCGGATGCCGGCCGCCCTTCTGGACCAGATAGCGTGCCACCTCGCCCAGCGCGCGTTGCGACAGGGGCGAGGGAATCACCGGGACGACAACGATGTCCGCCGCCTGGAGCACCTGCTCGCTGGTTTCGGTGAGGCCCGGAGGGCAATCGAGGATGATCCGCTCATATTGCGAGGCAAGCCCTTCGAGCAGGCGCGCGAGGCGCTTTTTCTTGCCGAGCTCGAAAAACATGCGATCGAGGCCGCGAAGCGAGGTGTCGGCAGCAAGAATGTCCAGACCCTCGATCTTCGACGGCCGGCAGAGGCTGAGCGCGTCGACCGAGCGCGAGAAGATCGCCTGCGCCTCGCCCTTTTGCGTGCTCGCGTCGCTGATGAGCCAGGTCGCAGCGGCCTGCGGGTCGAGATCCCACAGCAATGTCCGCCGCCGCGAGATCTGCGACGACGCCCATGCCAGATTGACCGCGAAGGTCGTCTTTCCGACCCCACCCTTGAGCGAATAGACCGCGATCGTCGCGTTCCGTACGCCCGTCTTGTTTCCCTGCCTCACCATCGCGCGGGAGAGTAGCGCGTCGCCCGGCCATGTCCAGCCACGCAAGGGCGCTTCTTGCATGGCAGCGGACGGATGAAGCGCCCTCTGCGTCCGACGAACCGCGCTTCGCTCTCTGTCCCTTGCACGATGCGCCAAGCGTTGAGCGCGCACACCACAGGAGACACGCTCATGGCCAAAACGCTTTCCGGTTTTTCGATCTCGCGCAGCGGCGAGGACTATCTGATCCGCATCGAGGATGAGGATGGGGCAAAAGCCGAATATACGGCGACATACGATCAGCTCGACCTGATGGCCGAGGCGGTCGACGAACAGCTCGACAGCGATGAGGAAGACGCGCTCGCCATCGATTCGGAAGATGAAGAGGGCGACGGGGACCAGGATGAGGACGAGGACAAAGACGACTGAGCGAGGCCGGAGCCCTGCTCAAACCTTCTAGGGATTGATCCCTGCGGCGATGGCTTCGAGCTTGCGGATGCGCTCGCGCAGATCGGCAACGTCGATCATCGCCGCTGCCGTTGGGTGCGCGGGCGCCGGTTCCTGCCGCCGGTGCCGCTCCTGCCGGACGCGGAGGCTCAACCAGCCACGCCAGGCCGCAAGCGCGGCCGCAAGTGTCATTGCCCAGCCTGAAAGCAGCGCGATGGCTGCAATCAATGTGCTGACAGAGTCACCGATGGGCACGGCACGGCTCCCTTTCAGGACTCGCGGCGAAGCTGCTCGAACTCGCGTTCGAGCGCGCTCCGGTTGTCGGTTGCCAGGCGTTCGAGCACCGCGACCCGTTCCTTGAGGCCCCGCACCTCGTCACGCAGACGCATCAGTTCCTCGGTGTCTTCCATCGATGGGTGTGGAACATGCCCGCGCCCGTGGCCATGTCCATGACGGTGAAGCCCATATCGTGCGCGAACGATGCTGGCGATCGAGACGATGGCGACGATGGCGACGACCATCGAGAATGGATTGTTGAACATGGTCCTGCCCCTGTTTGAACCTGCCGGGATGGCCCCGCGTCAGCGAAGCGCGTCGATCTGGTCGGCCAGCCTGCGGTTCTGGCTGGTGTAGTATCGTTCGATGTCGGCCAGGCGACGGTCGATGTCGCGAAACTTCGATCCGACATCGCGTGCCGTCCGCGCGGGATTGGATCGCACGCGCTGCCAGAAGCGGGCGTCCTCACCGTCGCTGTATAGCCCGTCGGGTCGCGGCTGGGCGAACCAGGCCGCCAGAAAATAGGCGATCACGGTCCAGGGAAAGCCGCCCATCAGGGTGAAGAGGACCGTGCCGATCCGGACCCAGAGGACGTCGACTCCGGTATAGTCGGCGATCCCGGCGCAGACGCCCGACCATTTGGCGTTGCGTTTGTCGAGGTAGAAGCTGGTGCGCGGCGCGCTCATGTCAGGGTCTCCTGTCGATGCTGTGATCGGCGGGCGCACGCGGCGCGCTCTGCCGGAAATCGGGCCGATAGTCTGGATGGTCGGCGATCAGGATCCGCTCGACCGTGGCGAGCCGTTCCTCCAGCCGGCGGGCGGTATCGTAAAGCTGTTCGAGAAGCGCCTCATCCTCGCTGGTGAGTGACGCAGCGGTCTTCCACCGCGTCACATAATGGAGGATGATCCAAGGCAGCCCGACGAACAGGATTGCCACGACGGCGATGGGGACGAGCTCATCCATGCGTCACTTCTCCGGCTGAGAGCGCTGTGCCTTGAGCGCGGCCAGTTCGGCTTCGACCGCGTCATTGGCCTGAAGCTCGGCGAATTCCTCCTCGAGCGACTTCGCCCCGCCCAGGCCCATGGCGTCGGCGCGACCCTCGGCCATGTCGGCGCGGCGTTCGAGCATCTCGAAGCGCGAGAAGGCCTCGCGGACGCGTTCGCCCGCGTAGAGCTCGCGCATCTTCAAGCGGTTGCGGGCGCCTTCCATCCGTGCCGCGATGGCGTTCTGGCGGCCGCGTGCCTCGTCCAGCTTGGCCTGGAGCTTGGCGATATCGGCCTCCGAGGACGCGAGCGCGTCGTCGAGAAGAACGATCTCCTGCCGCAACTGGGTGGCCATGGTGCCCGCCTTCTGCTTTTCGACAAGAGCGCCGCGGGCCAGGTCCTCGCGGTTCTTGGACAGCGCCAACTCGGCCTTGTCCGCCCAGTCGGCCTGCATCGCCTCCAGCCGCTCGATATGGCGGCGCATTTCCTTCTGGTCGGCGATGGTCCGTGCGGCGGACGCGCGCACTTCGACCAGCGTCTCCTCCATTTCCAGGATGATCATGCGGATCATCTTGGCCGGATCCTCCGCGCGGTCGAGGAGGTCGGTCATATTGGCGGCGATGATGTCGCGGGTGCGGGAAAAGATACTCATTCCATAATCTCCATGGCTGGCAAGATGCGGCGGACACGCCCGGCGATCAAGACGCGTGATCGAGGAGGGGGAGGGCGTGCCCGCCTCGCCGGGACGGGTCAGCCCGGCGAATTCTGGGCAATGCGGGCTTCGCGGACGGTGCCGTCGATCCGTTCGGCCATCGCGCTCGTCCGCTGGCGATTGGCGGACATCTGCTGATGCGCCGTCATAAAGCTGCGCGGCGTGGCGAACAGGACGTGCATCTCGACGTTGCGCTCCTGGCCGCGAAGTGACTGCGGCAGGCGCGGGAAGGCCATCTGCCTGGCCAGCCGCTCGGCTTCGGCGTCGGCGGTGGCGAGGCCGCTCGACTGAACCAGGCGGTGCGCGACCGCGCGACCATCCGCATCGAATGTTACGCCGATGCGCGCGGTCAGCAGTTCGCCGTCGCGAAGGCCGGCGGGCGCGCGCAGGCTGCGGTCGATCTTCCGCTCCACCGTACTTTGCCATTCGGCGAGGGTCGCCGGCTCGGTGGCGCTTGGAGCGGGGGCGGCCAGCACGGGGACGGCGGGAAGCGCTACCGCCAGCGCGGCGGCGAGAGCGAGAAGCGGGCGATGAGCGGTGCGGGTCATGATATCGGTACTCCCTGTTGATTGATGCACAAGGCATTGCAGGAGCCGTGCCAATTCGCCGAACCGACGGTTTTCCGCCATTTTCTCCGCAAATGCCGAAAAAGACTGTTGGCGATCGTTACCAACATGAAGTAGTATTCGCCGCATCATGGCGCAAAATACCACGACCCAGCTTCTTGGCCAGTCGAGCCACTTCCTCGATGCCGTCGAACAGGCGGCGCGGGTGGCAGCGGTCGAGCGGCCGGTGCTGGTGGTCGGCGAGCGGGGCACCGGCAAGGAGCTGATCGCCGAGCGCATCCACCGGCTGAGTCCGCGCTGGTCGGGGCCGCTGATCGTGATGAACTGCGCCGCGCTCCCAGAGACGCTGATCGAGGCCGAGCTGTTCGGGCATGAGGCCGGTGCCTTCACCGGTGCGACCCGCGCGCGCGCCGGCCGGTTCGAGGAAGCCGACGGCGGCACGCTGTTCCTCGACGAGCTGGGAACGCTGTCGATGGGCGCTCAGGAGCGGCTGCTGCGCGCGGTGGAATATGGCGAGGTCACCCGCATCGGGTCATCGCGCCCGCTGACGGTCGATGTGCGGCTGGTGGGGGCGACCAATGTGCATCTGCCCGACGAGGTGGAGGACGGGCGGTTCCGCGCCGATCTGCTCGACCGGCTGGCGTTCGATGTGGTGAACCTGCCGCCGCTGCGGTTGCGCGACGGTGACGTGCCTGTGCTGGCCGACCATTTCGGGCGGCGCATGGCCAGCGAATGCGGCTGGGACCGCTGGCCCGGCTTCGCGGACGAGGCGATGGACGCGCTCAATGCCCATGGCTGGCCGGGCAATGTCCGCGAGCTTCGCAATGTCGTCGAGCGCGCGGTGTATCGGTGGCAGGCGCCCGACCGGCCGGTGCGCGATATTCCGCTCGACCCCTTCGCCTGCGCGTGGCGAGGGGCAAGACCTGCGGCTGAGGCGGTCCGGGCGGCCCCGGCGCGGGAGGAGGCACCCGGGCGGCCGGACGTCGCGCCGCTGGAGGTCAGCGACCTGCGCACGGCGGTCGATGCCTATGAGGCGGCGATCATTCGTCATGCGCTCGAACGGCACCGCTACAACCGCCGCGCCGCTGCCCGCGCGCTGGGGCTGACCTATGATCAGCTCCGCCACTGCCTGCGAAAGCATCTGATCGGGGCGGGCTGAATTCCTCTTGGATGTTGCGCTGGCATATCGAAGTCCTACATGACGCCGGTGTGCGCGCCGTCGTGGAACGTCGTATCGCCGCACATGTTCGTTTCCATGGCCATCGCACGGGGAAACCGCCGTGTGCCGGTCGACAGACAACAAGAGGATCATCACATGGCCTTCACCCTCCCCGACCTTCCCTACGACAAATCCGCGTTCGGCGAGACGCTTTCGGCGGAAACCTTCGACTATCACCACGGCAAGCACCACAACGCCTATGTCGTGAAGGCGAACGAACTGGTCGCCGCCGACCCCTCGCTTCAGGGCAAGTCGCTGCTGGAGCTGATCGACCTCTCCAAGGGCGGCGCCAAGCCGGGCCTGTTCAACCAGGTCGGCCAGATCTGGAATCACAGCTTCTACTGGCAGTGCCTGAGCCCCGAAAAGAAGGAGCCGACCGGCAAGCTGGCCGAGCTGATCACCGAAGGCTTCGGTTCGACGGCGGAGCTGGTCGCCAAGTTGAAGGCCGAGGCGGTAGGCCATTTCGCCAGCGGCTGGGCCGCCCTCAACCTGAAGGACGGCAAGCTGGAGGTCACCTCCTATCATGACGCCGACACGCCCGTCGCGCACGGTGCAGCGCCGCTGCTGATCTTCGACGTGTGGGAGCATGCCTATTACATCGACTATCGCAACGCGCGTCCGAACTATGCCGAGACGGTGCTGAGCAACAATATCGACTGGGACTTCGTTGCCGCAAACCTCGACGGCAATGGCGCTTCGCGCGCCGACCAGCCGGGCTGACCCATCCGGACCGGCGGCGCGGTGCCGCCGGTCCGCCACTATTATCAGAATGACAATCTGCAGGGTCGGGAGGGGCGATGTCGGGTACGGACGAGCATGGAGGGGACCATGACCGCAGCGAGCGCGGCAAGATCGCGGTGCCGGACGACGTTGCGGACGCGATCCGCACCCTCATCCGCTGGGCCGGCGACGATCCGGAGCGCGAGGGGCTGATCGAAACCCCCAAGCGCGTGGCGCGCGCCTGGCGCGAATATTGCGAAGGCTATCGGGAGGACCCGTCCTACCATCTGTCGCGAATTTTCCGCGAAGTGGGCGGTTACGACGAGATCGTGCTGCTCAAGGACATCCCGTTCCAGTCCGCTTGCGAACATCATATGGCACCGATCGTCGGCAAGGCGCACATCGCCTATCTGCCTGGCGAATTTGTGGTCGGCATCTCCAAGCTGGCGCGGGTGCTTCACGGCTTTGCGCGCCGGCTGCAGGTGCAGGAGCGCCTGACCGCCGAAGTCGCCGATTGCATCTGGAACAACCTCCACCCGCAGGGCGTGGCGGTGGTGATCGAGGCGACCCATGGCTGCATGACCGGACGCGGCGTGCGTACGCCCGACGTGGTGATGAAGACCAGCCGCATGATGGGCGTGTTCCGCGACGACTCGAAGAGCCGCAAGGAGGTGCTCGCGATGATGGGCTTTCGATGACGGCCCCCATTGCGCTGGTGACGGGCGGCCACAGGCGGCTGGGTGCCCGGATCGCGGGCGCGCTGGCGGGTGCAGGATATGCGCTCGCCATTCACGGCAGCCACGATGCGGCACCTGACGCCGCGCTGGCAGTCGTATTGCAAGAGCATCGCACCGACTATCGCTGCATTGCCGCCGATTTCACCGATCCTTCCGCGCCGGAGCGGCTCTTCGCCGAGGTGACGAACGCATTCGGCCGCGCGCCCGATCTGCTCGTCAACAGCGCGTCCATCTTTGGCCAGGACAGCCTGTCCGACGTGCGGTCGGACGACCTCGCGCGGCATTTCGCGGTCAACGTGTCGGCACCGGCACTGCTGACCAAGGCGTTCGGCGCTGCGGTCGAGCGGCACGTGGCGAGCGGTGTGCCGCGCTGCGACTGGTCGATCGTCAACATCCTCGACCAGCGCCTCAGCCACCCGCATGGCGAGCAATTCGCCTACACGCTCAGCAAGTTCGCGCTGGACGGGCTGACCCGTACGAGCGCGCGGGTGCTCGCGCCCCACGTGCGCGTCAACGCCGTGGCCCCCGGCCTTTCCATGGTGACCGACGATTATGAAGACGGGCAGGCCGGGCGGCTGGCGGCGGTGATGCCGCTGGGTCGGCTGCCTCAGCCGGACGATGTCGCCGATGCGGTGCTGTATCTGGCGCGGGCCAGGGCCACCACGGGGCAGGTCATTGCCGTCGACGGCGGCGCGGCCATGGTCTCGTTCGACCGCGATTTCATGGCGATGGCGCGGGAATAGCCATCCAATGAAAAGGCCCGCGGAATCGCTCCCGCGGGCCTTTTTCGTTCCGTGCCAGGGGCGATTCAGCCCTCGGCGGGTTCCTCGTCGCGGTCGATCGCGATTTCGCCGGGCTCCGCATTCGGATCATAGTCCTCGGTGAAGCCGGCTTCCTCGCGCTCGAACATCGACTCCATGACGTTGACGCCGTCCTTCTGCAGGTCGGCTTCCTCGGGCGAACGGGCGACGTTGACTTTCACCGTCACCTGGACCTCCGGGTGGAGCGTCACACGCACGTCGAACAGCCCGATCGTCTTGATCGGACGTTCCAGCACCACCATCGCCTTGTTGACGATGGTCGCGCCCGCCTCATGCAGCGCCTCGACGATGTCGCGGACCGACACCGAACCATAAAGCTGGCCGCTGTTCGACGACTGGCGGATCAGAACGACCTGCGTGCCGTCGACGTCACCGGCCGAAGACTGCGCGCTGGCGCGGCGTTCGGCGTTCTCCGATTCGATCCGCGCGCGGTTCGCCTCGAACAGCTTGCGGTTCGCTTCGTTGGACCGGAGCGCCTTCTTGTTGGGGAGCAGATAGTTGCGGGCGTAGCCGTCCTTGACGGTGACGACGTCGCCGATCGCGCCCAGCTTCTCGACCCGCTCGAGCAGGATGATTTCCATGGGGTCGGCTCCTTACTTCACGATGAAGGGCAGCAGGCCGAGGT
>CAZHGR010000085.1:0-12893 GCA_964532255.1 uncultured Sphingobium sp. | reverse complement strand
CGTTCATCAGCCGCAGCGGCTTGAACTGGTCCTCGGTCAGCTCGCCGCGCATCCGCCGCTCGGCCTGGTCGCGGAACTCGGCGACGCGGGCGTCCACCATGGCCTGGTCATATTGGTCGTAGCGATACATGTCAGATCACCCAGTTGCCGGCCGCCGGATCGGCGGGCTTGAGGGACAGGTCGAGGCGGACGGTCGGGCCGAGCGCGCGGATGCGGTCCTTGATATGGGCGGGGCGGACCTTGCCGTCGCCCTCCGTCACCGCCTCGATCAGATAGGCGGCGTTGACGCGGCGCGCGGCCGTTTCGCGCGCGATGATCGCGTCGCCGTCATGGCCCACGTCCACGGCTTCATCGACATGGCGGGACCAGTCGGTCCCCGTCCACCAGATGACGTCGCCCGTGGCGAGGTCGTTGCCCGTCGCAATCATCATTCGCTTTCTTCCCCTAACAGCGATTGCAGTACCGAAGCGCGCGCGCCCGAACCGAACCGGTCGGCCGCGTCGGCGAGGCCGGCGACATGGCCCACGACGATGATCGCCGGGCTCAGCACCTCTTCGCGTTCGACCATATCGCCCAGATCCGCCAGCAGCGTGCGCAGCACCCGCTGATCGGGCCGCGTGCCGTTCTCCAGCACCACGACGGGCACGTCGGGCGACAGCCCGTCGGTCATCAGCTTGTCGGCGATGTCCCGCGCGGTGGCTACGCCCATGTAGATGACCAGCGTGCGGCCCTTGCCGGCCAGCCCCGCCCAGTTCTGATCGGTCAGGCCCTTGCACTGGCCCGCGACGAAGGTGACGGCGCTGGCGACATTGCGGTGGGTGAGCGGCAGGTTGGCGGCAGCGGCGCAGCCGAGCGCGGCGCTGATGCCGGGCACGACCTCGACCGGGATGCCGGCCGCGCGGCAGGCTTCGAGTTCCTCGCCGCCCCGCCCGAAGATGAAGGGATCGCCGCCCTTGAGGCGGACGACGGCGCGGCCGCTGAGCGCTTCGCGCACCAGCAGCGCGTTGATCTCCTCCTGCGGCAGCGAATGGCGGTTGCGCTGCTTGGCGACCGACACCAGCTCCGCATCGGGTGAGGCCAGCGCCAGTATCTCATTGCTGACCAGCCCGTCGTGGACAATCAGTCCGGCGGCTGCGATCAGCCGCGCGGCGCGGAGCGTCAACAGCTCCGGATCGCCGGGTCCGGCGCCGACCAGATAGACCGTGCCCAAGGACGGACTTGCGGCAGAAAAAGGGGCGGCTTCGTTCATGGTGCCCGATATGGCTTCGCGGGCGCGGGACGCCAAGCGAGTATCGCTTTCGGGGCATGTAGTTGAGCTTGCGCACCTCCGGACCGACCCGGTGGTGCTACCGATCCGCCACGATCTCCGCCGGCTTGAGGCCGATGCCGATCGTCGCGCGAAGCTGCGCGATCTCCGACGAGAGCACCGGATAGGCGCAGTGATCGGCGGTATACGCCCCGCCCGGCCGGTGATTGCCCGACAGGCCGACGCCCGCGGCCGGGCTTGCCCCGGGCCAGCCGCCGAGCGGCCGGTTCCAGTTGATCGTCCCGGCTCGGCTCAGCGACCAGAAGCGGTCATAATGATCCTGCCGACCGCCGAACAGTGCCGCCGACAGGCCGTAGCGGGTCGCGTTGGCCTCCGCCACTGCCGTGTCGAACTCGGCGGTGCGCACGATCTGGAGGATCGGGCCGAACAGCTCGACATCGGGCCGTTCCGCCATGCCCGTGACGTCGATGACCCCCGGCGTCACAAAGGGCAGGCCGTCGACCGGCCGCTTCATATGGGTGATGGGCTTGCCGCCGTTGCTCATCAGGAAGAGGAAGCTCTCGGTGAGCCCGTCGGCCGTCTCCATGTCGATGACCGGCCCCATATAGGGCGCCGGATCGGCGTCGGGCACATCGACTATGAGTCGCGAGACGGTGCGCTTCAGCTCGTCGATGACGAGGTCGGCCATGTCTTCCTTGACGATCAGCCGACGACCGGCGGTGCAGCGCTGGCCACCCGAGGGGAACGCCGACTGGACCACCAGCGCCACGGCCGAGGCAATGTCGAGCGTGTCCCACAGGATCATCGCATTATTGCCGCCCATCTGGAGCGCCAGCAGCTTGTCAGGGCGTGAGGCGAGCGCGCGGTTGATCGCGATGCCCGCATGCGCCGATCCGGTGAAGAGGATGGCGGCCACCCGATCGTGAACCGCGAGTGCCCGCCCAACCTCCGGGCCGCCGATGATGCAGCGCAGGAGCGCGCGGGGCACGCCTGCCTCGTGCAGCAGGCCGGCCAGCATGAGGCCCGTCGCCGGTGCCTTGTGCGACGGCTTGAACGCAACGCCGTTGCCGGCGATCAGGGCGGGCACGATGTGGCTCGCGGGTACCTGCACCGGTGCATTATATGGCGTGATCACCGCCACTATGCCGTGCGGCTTGTGGCGCAAGGCCTGCTGGAGCCCGAGAGCGCCGTCGAGCCGCTTCTGTCCCGTGCGCTCCGAATAAGCGGCGATGGCATGTTCCACGCCCTCGATCACCGCCGCGACCTCGCTGCGCGAATCCCACAGCGGGCGACCCGTCTCGCGCGAGATCGTCGCCGCCAGTTCGGTTTCGCGTGCGCGTACCAGGTTGGCGAAGCGTCGCAGCGTCTCGATGCGGACCGACAGCGGCTGAGAGGCCCATTGCGGCCAGATCCCGGCGATGGTCGCCAGCTCGGCGTCGACATCGCTCTCCTCGCCCTGCCAGAGGACGGTCCCGGTTGCGGGCTCGAGGGACGTAATCATGGCCATCGGAGTCGGCTAAGTGCCTGTATTCGGGTTTCGATAACCCTACGATAACCGCAATGTCCTTTAAATTTCGGTTGCCTTGGCGGTGAACGGGGCTGCCGGGCAACAGGTGCCATGCGCGGCACCCATCGCGCGGATGGCGGCGACCTTGTCGTGGAGTGGCTGCCAGTCGTCCTCGCGGTCGATGGCCGACCAGATCGCCTCGACCTCGTCGATCCACATCGAGCAGGGCGCGTCGCCCTGCCAATAGGATGCAGCCAGCGCATGGGCGCGGGGCGTGGCGGTGCCGATCAGGTTGCGAAGCGGTGCCCATTCATCGGACGCATAGGCTGGATGATCTGCGCCGCGCCCGCCGCGCCAGTCGAAGAAAAAGCGGTCAATGGGTACCTGCGACGTGCGCAGTGCCGCCACCGCGGCTTCCGTTATGGCTTGGGCCTGCTGCGGGTCGTCGATGGCGAGGCCAAGCCGCCAGATGAAGCGATCCGCCACGCGCGCCTGGAACTGGTCGGCGAAGCCCTGGAAGATCGCGACCAGCGACTCCTGCGGGGCGATCGGGGTCAGCGCGACCGCCATCTGCCCCAGATTCCAGTGGATGGCCTCCGCCTGCCGCCCGAAGGCATAGAGCCCCGCATGGTCGAAGTAGGCGGCGGTGAAATGCTCGTCCCAGCGCGGGGTGAAGCGCCACGGCCCATAGTCGAAACTCTCGCCCGTCACCGCGATATTGTCGGTGTTGAGCACACCGTGGACGAAGCCCGCGACCATGTAGGAGGCGGCAAGGTCCGCACAGCGCGCGACCAGTCCCTCGTACAGCACCTGCGGCGCATCGGTGCCGGCCTCGACCCCGTGAAGTTCCTCCAGCGCATAATCCACCAGTCGCCTAAGATGCTCCGGCTGGTCCAGCGCATAGAGCCGCTGGAAACTGCCGATGCGGATATGGCCGTGGCTGAGGCGGACGAGCACCGCCGAGCGGGTGGGGGAGGGCTCGTCGCCGCGCGCCAGTTCCTCGCCGGTTTCGATGAGGGAGAAGGTGCGCGACGTGGGCACCCCCAGCGCCTCCAGCATCTCGGTCGCGAGGATCTCGCGGACGCCGCCCTTCAGCGTCAGCCGTCCGTCGCCGAAGCGGCTGTAGGGTGTCTGTCCCGACCCCTTCGTCCCCAGGTCGAGAAGCCGCGCACCCGCAGCATCACCCTCGACCGTCTGCGCGTAGAGAAAGCCGCGCCCGTC
Organism: uncultured Sphingobium sp.; assembly: GCA_964532255.1. Classification (GTDB taxonomy): domain Bacteria; phylum Pseudomonadota; class Alphaproteobacteria; order Sphingomonadales; family Sphingomonadaceae; genus Sphingobium. The sequence goes on along the minus strand of CAZHGR010000085.1, from coordinate 8,898 downwards.
GCCGAGGTCGGGATTGTAGCTGCGGAACTGGTGGCCATGATAGCGCAGCGCCAGCGGCTGGGGAAGCGATCCGGCCAACGGCGCGAAGCGGCCGAAATGCTCGACCCATTGCCCATCCGCCAGCCCGTCCAGTCCGACGCTTGCCGCCGCGCGATTATTACGGAACCGCAGGATGTGACGGGGGAAGTCCGCTGGTTCGACAGCGTCGCCGATGAAGTCGGCGATTCGCGCGATCCTGTTGGTAGGACGAAAGCCCGAAAGCGGGGCGATGGCGGCTTGCGATGTGTCGGTCATGCGTGAATATGGGGTGGGCGAGCCAAGGGGATCAAGCGTGCCGGCATTTGAAGACCGATATTGGTGGTCGCGCGACAATCTGAGGCTGCATTATCGCGACTATCCGGGCCGCGACGACAGGCCACCGATCGTCTGCATTCCCGGCCTCACACGAAATGCCCGCGACTTTGAATCGGTTGCCGAGCGGCTGGCGGGCGAGTGGCGGGTGATCTGCGTCGATCTGCGAGGGCGCGCCGAGAGCGCCTATTCCAAGGACCCGATGACCTATGTGCCGCTGGTCTATCTTCAGGATCTCGAACGGCTGTTCGAGGAGGCGGTGATCCCCCGCTTCGTCGGCATCGGGACCTCGCTCGGCGGGATCATGCTGATGCTGATCGCCTCGACCGACCCGGAGCGGGTAGCAGGGGCGCTGATCAACGACATCGGGCCGACCATCGAGGAAGAGGGGCTCGACCGCATCCGTCAGTCCGTGGGCACCGGCGGCGGGCAGCCGACATGGGTCCATGCCGCACGCGCGGTGGCGGAGGTGCAGGGCACGATCTATCCCGATTTCGGACTGGAGGACTGGCTACGTATCGCCAAGCGCCTCTACCGGCTGAACAGCGCGGGCCGCGTCGTGCTCGACTATGACCAGCGCATCGCCGAGCCGTTCCGCGTGCCCGGCGGAGAGGTGGGCGTCGACCTCTGGCCGACACTCGACGGGCTGAAGCGCTGCCCGGTGACCGTGCTGCGCGGTGCGCTGTCGGACCTGTTCTCTGATGCCACGCTTCGCCGGATGGGCGAGCGGCTGCCGCATGCCGATCTGGTGACGGTGCCCCGCGCGGGCCATGCGCCGACGCTGGAAGAGCCGGAGAGCGTGGCGGCCATCGACCGGCTGCTGGCGCGCGTCCTCGCCGCCGAGCATCCGAAATGACGCAGCCCCTGCGCTTGCTTCATATCCAGGGGAGCTTCGACCTGGGCGGTAAGGAAGCGCGGATGGTGCGGCTGATGAACCGCTGGGGCAACCGCGCGCGCCACCGGCTGATCGTCGGCAATTCCTCGATGACCGGCGCGCTTGCCGCCATCGATTCCGCTGTCGATGCGCGCCTGATGGACAACGCGCCTGATATCAGCGGACGGCCGACACCCCGGCGACTGCTGGCGATCGCGCGGGCGATGCGCGGCTTTGATCTCGTGCTGACCTATAACTGGGGGGCCATGGACGCCGTGCTGGCGCACCGGCTCTTCGCGCGCTGGCTCCGTCTTCCCCGGCTGGTCCATCACGAGGACGGGTTCAACGCCGATGAGGCCGTGCGGCTGAAACCCGAACGCAACCTCTATCGCCGGCTCGCACTCGGCAGCGCTTACGCGCTGGTCGTGCCGTCGTGCCAGCTCGAACGGATCGCGGTCGGACCGTGGCGTCAGCCGACGTGGCGGGTCGTCAACATTCCCAACGGGATCGATGTCGATGCCTATTGCATGGTGCCCGCACCCGATGCCATTCCCGGCCATGTGGCGAAGCCGGGGCGGGTCGTCGTCGGAACGCTCGCGGGCCTCCGCCCCGTCAAGAATCTGTCGCGGCTGGTGCGGATCATCGCGCCACTGCGCAACCGGGTGACGCTGGTGATCGTGGGCGACGGCCCCGACCGGGACGCAATCCGGGCGGAGGCGAAACGCCTGGGCGTGACCGCGCTCGTCATGCCCGGCTTTCTCGCACGACCCGACATGTTTCTCGGTCTGTTCGACCTTTTTGCATTAACATCGGATAGTGAGCAGTTTCCGATTGCGCTGGTCGAAGCGATGGCAGCGGGATTGCCCGTGCTGTCGACCGACGTCGGCGACATCAGCGAGATGCTGCCTCACGCCAATCGCCGCTTCGTCTATCGCGCCGATGACGAGGACGGGCAGAGGGCGGGTCTGGCCGAACTCGTTGCCGACGCCGATCTTCGCCGATCGCTGGGTGCGGAGAACCGGGCGCGCGCGCGCGCAGCGTTTGACGAACAGGCGATGGTTGCCCGCTATGCCGCCCTCTATGATGCGGCGGCGGGCCGCACTATGTTGTCATGTAACTGACACCGGACAGGACGCCGAAAGTTGCGGCAGGACGTAAATTTTGTTGCTATGCGTCCGTCCTAAAGTATGCGCCTGACCGCGCATTTGATCAAATATTTCAAGGATATCGTGATTGTTCAAGGGTTTGAAGCCGATACTCTACGCAGGACGTGAAGTCTGGCCGATCATCGAAGGCGGCAAGGGCGTCAGCGTTTCCAACCATATGAGTTCGGGTGCCTGGGCGGCTGCCGGCGGCATCGGCACGGTATCCGCGGTCAATGCCGACAGCTACGACTCGTGCGGCAACGCCATCCCGCAGGTCTATCACGGCAAGACGCGGGCCGCTCGCCATGAAGAGCTGGTCCAATATGCCATCGACGGTGCCGTCGAGCAGGTCAGGCGCGCGTTCGATATTGCCGGCGGCAAGGGCGCGATCAACATCAATGTGCTGTGGGAAATGGGCGGCGCGCAGCGGGTGCTCCAGGGCGTATTGGAACGCACCAAAGGCATGGTCGCTGGCGTCACCTGCGGTGCCGGCATGCCCTACAAGCTGTCGGAGATCGCCGCCGAGCACAATGTCAACTATCTTCCCATCGTCAGCTCGGGCCGTGCATTCCGCGCGTTGTGGAAGCGCGCCTATTCCAAGGCGGCGGAATGGCTTGCGGCAGTGGTTTACGAGGACCCCTGGCTGGCGGGCGGCCATAACGGCCTGTCCAATGCCGAGGACCCGCGCAAGCCTGAGCCGCCCTATGCCCGCGTCAAGGCGCTGCGCGACACCATGCGCGAGGGCGGCATATCGGACGATGTGCCGATCGTCATGGCGGGCGGCGTCTGGTTCCTGCGCGAATGGGACGACTGGATCGACAATCCCGAACTCGGCGCCATTGCCTTCCAGTTCGGAACGCGGCCGCTGCTCACCCGGGAAAGCCCGATCCCGCAGCAGTGGAAGGACGAACTGACCCAACTCGACGAGGGCGACATCCTCCTCCACAAATTCTCGCCCACCGGCTTCTATTCCTCCGCGATCCGCAACGCCTTCCTTCGCGATCTCGAAGCGCGGTCGGACCGGCAGATCGCTTTCTCGCTCGAGCAGGCGGGCGACCATACCCATCAGCTCGACGTGGGCGTGCGTGGCAAGAATTACTGGGTGACTCGCGGCGACCTGCTGCGCGCGCGCGAATGGGTCGGCCACGGCTATGCCAGCGCGCTCAAGACGCCCGACAACACGCTGGTGTTCGTCACCGATGAGGACAAGGCGACCATCCGCAAGGATCAGGCCGATTGCATGGGTTGCCTGTCGCATTGCGGCTTTTCGGCGTGGAAGGACCATGACGACTATAGCACCGGGCGGCTGGCCGACCCGCGCAGCTTCTGCATCCAGAAGACGCTGCAGGACGCGGTCCACGGCGGCGAGCCGGAGCGGAACCTTCTGTTCGCCGGGCACAGCGCTTATCGCTTCAAGCAGGATCCCTTTTATTCCAACGGCTTCGTCCCCACGGTCGGACAGTTGGTCGACCGTATCCTGACCGGCGACTGAGCGACGGAGACCGACAGATGCGCGCACCCGAACCCCCCGGCCTGGCCGTCCTCCACTATCGCGCCGCCGATTACGAGATCGTGCGACCGGGGCACTATGTCCTGTGCGCTGTCAGCGGCGAGATGATCCCGCTGGGCGACCTGATCTACTGGAGCGCCGCGCGGCAGGAAGCCTATCGCGGGCCGGAAGAGGCGACGAAGGCGCTGGTTCCCGCAGGATAATTTACGTCATGCCAGCGCAGGCTGGCATCTGGTGCCCACCCGTAAGCCTTAAACGACCCCAGCCTTCGCTGGGGTGACGCAAAGGGAGCGGGCGGCGTGTCCCTCAGTCGAACTCCCACGCGCGTTCGCCATGGCTGGAAAGGTCCAGCCCTTCGCGCTCGGCTTCCTCGCTGACCCGCATCGGCGCGAAGGCGGAGACGATCAGGCTGAGCGCCAGCGTCGCCACCGCCGACCAGAGCGCCACTGCGCCGACGCCCACCGCCTGCGCGACCAACTGGCTCATCGCCGACATGCCCTCGTCATAGCCCGCGCCGCCGAGCGCCGCCGACGCGAACGGCGCGAGCAGCAGCGATCCCAATATGCCGCCGACGCCGTGGACGGCAAACACGTCGAGCGAATCGTCGATTTTCATCCGCTGGCGGATCAGCATGACCGCGCCGAAGCAGACCAGCCCGCCGGCCAGGCCGATGATCATCGCCCCCAGTGGCCCGACCATGCCCGCGGCGGGGGTGATCGTCGCCAGCCCGGCGATCGCACCGGTGGCGATGCCGACCGTCGTCGACTTGCCCAGCTTCACCCGCTCCGCCGCGATCCACGCCAGCGCGGCGGCGGCGGCGGCGAAATGGGTGTTGAGGATCGCGCTCGCCGCCGAATCGCCCGCGCCCAGCGCCGATCCGCCGTTGAAGCCGAACCAGCCGACCCACAGCATCCCCGCGCCGATCATGGTGAGCGCGGGGCTGTGCGGCAGGATCAGCGTGTGCGGAAAGCCCGCCCGCCGCCCGATCAGCAGCGCGATGACGAGCGAGGACACGCCCGCCGTGGTATGAACGACAATGCCGCCCGCGAAGTCGAGAGTGCCGAGCTGCGCCAGCCAGCCATTGCCCCACACCCAGTGCGCGACCGGCGCATAGACGACGAGCGACCAGAGCGCCGCAAAGGGCACGACCCAGGTGAAGCGCACGCGCTCGACAAAGGCGCCGACCATCAAGGCGGGGGTGATGATCGCAAAGGTCATCTGGAACAGCACGAACGCGCTTTCGGGTATCGTCAGCCCGTCGCGCAGCAGCACGAGGTTGGCGAGGCCGAGATTGAGCGCGCTGCCGGTCCAGCCATTGCCCGGCGCAAAGGCGATGCTGTAGCCCGCCAGACCCCAGATCAGCGATGCGACGGCGGCGATGGCGAAGCAGTGCATCATCACCGACAGCAGGTTCCGCGCGCGCACCAGCCCGCCATAGAACAGCGCCAGGCCCGGCAACGTCATGAACAGCACCAGCGCCGAGCACGTCAGTATCCAGGCGGTATCGCCGGTGTCGGGGGTGAGGAGGGGCGTCTGCGCCCCGGCGGGAATGGCCACTCCGGCAAGCATCGCTGCGGCCAGCAACCGGCCAACGCCACGGATCGCGCTGTTCATTCGTCCCCCCTTGTGACCGAGGGGCCGTTCTAGCGCGGCCCCGTCAGCAAAGCATTAAGCTCCATGAACCCGGTGGCGCAGCGCCGCTCAGGTCCACCCTTCCAGCACCTGATCGGGCGGACGGTCGCCGCCGATCCACAGGCGGATATTGGTGATGACCCGCCCGCCGGTATCCTCGCGCCCCTCGAACGTGGCCGATCCCATGTGCGGGAGCAGCACGACGTTCGACAGCGCGAGCAACCGCGGGTCGACCGCCGGTTCGTGGCTGTACACGTCGAGCCCCGCGCCCGCGATCCGGCCCTGCTGCAACGCGCCGATCAGGGCATTTTCGTCGGTCACGTCGGCGCGCGAGCTGTTGATGAGATAGGCGGTGGGCTTCATCAGCGCGATCCGCCGCGCGTCGATCATCCCTTCGGTCTGCTCCGTATGCGGGCAGTGGATCGAGAGGATGTCCGCCTCAGCCAGCAGCGGGTCGAGCTGCGGGTAGAAGATCGCGCCCGTCTCCGCCTCGACCTGCGCGGGCAGGCGGTGGCGGTTGTGATAGGCGATGCGCAGGCCGAAGGCGGCGGCGCGGCGCGCGACCGCCTGTCCGATGCGGCCCATGCCGATGATGCCGAGCAGCTTGCCGCCGATGCGGTGGCCCAGCATCGCCGAGGGGTTCCAGCCGGTCCAGCTGCCCGACCGCACCAGCTTCTCGCCCTCCGCCAGCCGGCGCGGGACCGACAGGATCAGCGCCATCGTCATGTCGGCGGTATCCTCGGTCAGGACGCCGGGGGTGTTGGTGACGATGACATCGCGCGCACGCGCCGCGTGAAGGTCGATATGGTCGACGCCATTGCCGAAATTGGCGATCAGTTGCAGCCGGTCGCCCGCCGCCGCCAGCATCTCGGCATCGATGGTGTCGGTGATCGTCGGGACCAGCACGTCGCATTCGGCCATGGCGGCGATCATGCGGTCGCGCTCGAACGGCTCGTCGGTGACGTTGAAACGGACGTCGAACAGCGCCGCCATGCGGCTCTCGACCGCGGCGGGCAGGCGCCGGGTGACGATGATGCGCGGATGGGCCGGGCGGATACGACGGGGCATGGCGCGGACTTCGTTCAAGCCCCGCCAAAGGTCAAGCCCCCAGCGCCGATGACGCGCCTTCATCCCGCGCCGGGACGGGGCGGGGCGGGGAGGGCAAAGCGACGGCTCTGTCCGGTTGCAGCGCCCCGGCGCGCATGGCAAGGGGAGGGGATGATAGCACGACGTCCCGTCCGATGGCTGTACGCAATTGCGGCAATGCTCCTGCTGCCGGTGGCGGGGTCGGTGGTCGCCCCGGCGCCCGCGTCGGCGCAGACGGAGCGCAAGACGCCCTATTGGGCCGCGATCGCCGAGGACGAGGCGCTGATGCGCGTGGGGCCGAGCACCGACTATCCCGCCAACTGGCTCTACCGCCGCCGCAACCTGCCGGTGAAGGTGATCGAGACCTATCCCAACTGGCGCAAGGTCGAGGACCCCGACGGCACGCAGGGCTGGATGCACAAGAGACTGCTAAAGGCGGAGGCGACCGCGATCGTCGTGCGCGAGATCGCCCCCCTCCACAACGCCCGCACCCGCACCGCCCCGACGCTCTACCGCGCCGAACCGGGCGTGGTTGGCCGCGTTTCCGACTGCAAGGACGGCTGGTGCGCGTTCGACGTCAACGGCCAGCGGGGCTTTGTGGAAGCGCGGCTCCTGTGGGGGGCGGTCGAGGGGGAGTGAAGAGGGCTGCATTGGTCACAGCTGATCGCGTCTGTTCGCTGCAGAGAGGCTATTCCATCATGCTTGCGCTAGAATTAGCGAAGGATGAGATTACGGTATGGCAAGCAGAGTGAAAGATCGAAAGTGGAGAAGCCAACAGCAAAGGACGGTAGGCGTCGTCGTATCGACCGGATGCGCGACGGCGCTGGTTCGGCACGCATACCCGACGGTCACGGCAACATCATCGCCATGAAAGGTATCGGCTCTAGAATGTATTTTTTAGCCGAGAAAGGAGTGACGTCTGCCGTATTCGCAGATCAAGTTGACCCCGAGCGCACAAATCCCAACATACCCTTTGTTATCCAACGCAGCGAGCTAGGTTACGGTGTAGAAAGCACTTTTGTACAAAAGACGTTGTGCGTTGCCTTTGAGTTGATAGATGAAACCCACTTACCGGATCATGTCAGCACAGATGGCCTCCTCGAAATTGCATTAGGTGTCGCTTCATCACTCGCGGAGATTATTGATTTCGTCCAAGAGATATCATCCTCTCAGGACAATTTGAGAAATCAGAAAATAGATATTAGATATCTGCCTCGAACAAATAATTTGATTGGCAAGGTAAAGCAATGCATTTCGCATCTCAGGGATGTTGAGAATGCGATCAAGAGAACAACGATGATCTTCTATCCAAAAGCATCCCATACGGATCCTTGGGACAAAGCGCTAAAGATCGATGCACAAGGCTACGCATCTAATCCAAGCGCCATTGCACACCTAGCCTCGATGACAGAGTTTTTGGATCAAATAGCGGGCTATCGCCATGCCATGATCCACCCGGATGAATCAAAGCGCGTTATCATCAATGATTATGAGCTAAACGCTCGCGGTTCACTTGTCGCTCCGACAATAGAGATCATACATCCACGGTATGCCGTAGGTCGACAAGACGTGATCCAGTTCCTCAAGGAACGAGTTGACAGCATCTCGTGTGTGTACGAGAGCTTCCTTGCTTGGCTCTGCAATTTCAACGCGCGCGCGGTGCAGACCATCTTCGATACGCGCGTGGCGATCCTGCCTGAGGGAGAGAGCCGAAACGGGTCGAGACTTGTCTGGGATGTAACACTGAAACCCGGGCATGAGTTTGATGGGCGTTATCAACAATCTACGGCTTAGAAGTTTGCGTTTAGAGATGCAGGGTATGACGTGTGGAGTTCTCCCTTCACCACCTCACAACTCCCCCTCCATCCCCGCCAGCATAGCCGACGCGCCTTGCTCCGCCAGGTCGCTCCCCTGCCGGAACATCGCGAACAGTTCGCGGCCGGTATCGTAGGGCGGGGGCGGGGCGGGGGCTTCTTCGCGCAGCGACCACTCGCTTGCAGGGACGAGCGCTTCCAGCGTGCCCGTGTTCGCGCATACCCGCACCACATCACCGTCGCGCAGCCGGGTCACCGGGCCGCCGCCCAGCGCCTCGGGCGACAGGTGGATCGCGGCGGGCACCTTGCCGCTTGCGCCGGACATGCGGCCGTCGGTGACGAGCGCGACGTTGAACCCGCGATCCTGAAGCACGCCCAGCGTTGGGGTCAGCTTGTGAAGCTCCGGCATGCCGTTGGCGCGCGGCCCCTGGAAGCGGACGACGACCACCACGTCGCGGTCGAGCGCGCCCGCCTTGAACGCGCGCA